>JAXDQF010000164.1:0-14011 GCA_034668025.1 Gammaproteobacteria bacterium
AAAGACGAATAGCTCAGGATATCTACGCCTTTGGTCCCGGTATTGATACCGAGGATCTGCCCGTCAGGACTAAAGCGTGCGGCCCTCAACAGCAGCTCTCCCACGTGTGCAGGTGCTGGGAACGACGTCAGATTGCCATGCCAATCCCATTCAGCCGACGCTAACGAAACAGACACAACAACGACTCCCTGTCATTCCTACTTAGGTCTCGAGTTCCAGGCTGATAACAAACCGGTAACGCGGAACCAACTTTGGTTATTAAGACACACCTTTTTGAATGGGACAAGGCGGGAGAATTCATCGGGTGCCATTCGTTTGATTATCCGCCGGCGTGCGCAGCTTCACGCTGCGAATGCGCGAGCCCGCCTGCAGAGAACCGGCACTGAAGGGTGGCGCGCTCGAGCTCGCGCGGATGAATCTGCTTACTGAGTCAGATGTTGGCTCAGGAAACTCATGCGCTGGCGTCCGACCAGAGACAGGCAGCCGCAAAACAAAACGCCCACCGCCTGTTCGCCCACATAGCTCTGCCGCGCGCCAGCCTCAACAGTGTGCCCAGCGACTGGCGTTGATCTGAAGTCGCTACGAGCCGCGCCAACGCCACGATTCGCTCCAACTTGTCGCTTTGAACGAGCGTTGGAGCGGCGAGAAGAAACCCTTGCGCATGACGCGCCGTCCGCCGCCTGAGCACCTGCTGTTGCTTCCAGGTCAACGTGCTGCGATCCAAACGCTTTCCGCCGCGGCGTAGCAGGGCAGCCGTCACGTTGTCGTCATGTTGGCGATAGAGGGCGGTCGGCACATTGGTGAGCAGGCGGGCGGAACCCGAAGCGCTGGCGATGAGATACATCCAGGCATCATGATTTCTGGCGTAGGCTCGTGCGATGGACTTGTGTTCGAGGTAAAGATTCCGCAGTGGCCGGGTGAGGCATTGGGTGTGCCCTGGGGCTATCACCGTCATGAAAACTCTGGACTCCTGCAGCGCCCTCGGGTGTCTGCAGTCGAAAACTTCAGATAGCGGCCGAACGACGTCGGGCTCATCGTCATAGAACATCAGGGAGTCGGTAAAGCACACGACAGGCGAGGCCAGGTCGGGCAGCAGATGGGCGACTCCCGAGTCGATCTTGCCCGGTTGCCAGATGTCATCCTGATCGCAAAAGAAATAGATGTCCGCTGTCACCGATTCGAGCAGTTGAAAGAATGCTCCCGGCAGAAACTGGCGCTCGGGCTGGTGCCATTCCTGAAGCTTCAGTCCCAGACTCTGCGCGCGCGCACGGACGATCTGCCGCGTGTCGTCGGTGGAGTGATCATCGAGCCAATGCAATGTGAATGGCGTGCTGTTTTGAATCAGCGAGTCGATCTGTTGCTCGACGAATCGCGCCCCATTGCAGGTGCAAAGGAGAACCGCCACCTCGACCATGTTGAAGCTCGACGCAAACAGGGAGCGCATCGTAGTGACCCGGCCTGTAGCTCCACAAGGGTGACGAAAGTCTCACAGGCGTGACCGCTCATCAAACCAACTGGTCTTCCGGCACTCATTCCGAACGCGCCCCCGACAAAATGTCCGTGCTGCCTGGCCGCGGCGGCAGCCCAAGCCTTGGATTACTGCAACAGCATCTCGCGGTCGGAACAACCACCGGGCCGTCTTCGACGCTTGTTGTGATTTCGCGGAAAGCTACGCCCTGCAACTCGGGGCCACTTCATGATGCTGGAGAAGTTGAAGGCGCCGTAGATGGAGGAGGGGCTCAGAAGCAAGCTTGAACTTCGAAGTGCGCTACGACTGCTCGCTGCCAGTGTTACTTCGCCGCCGAGCCGGATCGCGAACGTGCTCGGGCCATGACCGCTGGCGGCCAGAGCCACCGGGGCTGGCGCGAGTCGCGTAGCCGCCATCCAAGCCGTGGTGAACGGCAGCAGCGACATGCTGAACAAGTGCGCGAAATTCACCCAGATGAGCTGCGGGGTTGCCGTCTCGGCATGTCGCAACAAGTGATGGTGATTGAAATAGCCTACTCAGGAGCGGCTGCGCTCTCCACGGGGTCCAGTAAGCTATTGATTCATAACGTTTCTGTGGAGCACGCAAGGCGGCAGACCCCCGCAAGAGCGCATAGATCGAGTCTCGAGCACGGAAGGATCGTGTATCATCCGGGCCCCCTTTTGACTAGACCGGCTGGGGTCCCCAGACCCGGGTGCCAGCTTTGGTGCCAGGGACGGGGATCGATGGGAGTAGAGGGGGGCCGCGCCAATATGACTATGGTGATCTGTGAGTACGACGGGCGACACGCTGGCTCTTTTCGCGGGCAACGCAAATCCGGCGCTGGCGCAGGAAATTGCACGTAATCTGCAGCAGCCGCTCGGACGCGCCTACGTTGGCAGGTTCAGTGACGGGGAGATCAATGTCGAGTTGATGGAAAACGTCCGCGGACGCGACGTATTCATCCTCCAGCCGACCTGTCCTCCAGCCAACGACACGCTGATGGAATTGTTGGTGATGGTCGACGCCTGCCGGCGCGCCTCTGCCGCACGGATCACCGCGGTCGTGCCGTATTTCGGTTACTCGCGCCAGGATCGGCGGCCGCGGGCCACCCGTTCGGCCATCACGGCACGAATGGTTGCGAACATGATTTCGGGGGCCGGGGTCAATCGGCTGTTGACGGTTGACCTGCATGCGGACCAGATACAGGGGTTCTTTGATATCCCTGTCGATAATGTTTACGCGTCACCTGTTTTGTTGGGTGACGCCTGGAAGCAGACGTACCCGAACAAGATCATCGTGTCGCCTGATGTTGGAGGCGTCGTGCGTGCCCGTGCGTTCGCGAAGCGGCTCGACGATTCCGAGTTGGCGATCATCGACAAGCGGCGCCCGCGGCCGAATGAGTCGAAGGTGATGAACATCATCGGCGAGGTTGAGGGCAAGACGTGCGTGCTCGTGGACGACATGATCGACACGGCCGGCACGCTATGTCTGGCTGCGCAGGCGTTGAAGGATGATGGCGCGCTCAAGGTTGTCGCCTACATCACCCATCCGATTCTCTCTGGCGCTGCCATTGAGAGGATTACGAAGTCGGCGTTGGATGAGCTGATTGTTACGGACACGATTCCGTTGTCGAAGGCTGCCAAGGAGTGTGGGCGGATTCGGCAGTTGTCGGTTGCTGCGTTGCTAGCCGAGACCATTCGGCGCATACGGGATGAGGAGTCGGTCAGTTCGTTGTACGTGGATTAGATGTCAGCCGAAGCGATTCGACTGATTGTTGAGAAGGTGTGTCCCTCCTGGTCGCGGTTGGGGCACGTGTTGTAACTACTGGAGACTTTAATGCGTATTTCATTCACCTTCGGTGCGGACCTCCGCGAGATGCAAGGCAAGGGTGCGAGCCGCCGCCTGCGTCACACGGGCAAGGTTCCGGCCATTATTTATGGCGGTCACAAAGACGCGCAGGCGTTGATTCTCGATCAGCAGAACCTGCTGACCATGATCGGTGACGAGCGTTTCTATTCATCGATAGTACAGCTGAAGATCAGCAACGGCACGCAGCAGGAAGCGATCGTCAAAGACGTGCAGCTGCATCCCGCAAAGAATGTGGTCGTGCACGTGGATTTGCAGCGGGTCGTTGAGAACGAGCAGATCCGCCTGAAACTGCCGATTCACTTCAAGGGCGAGTCGATTTCACCGGGCGTCAAAGTCCAGGGCGGTGTCGTGTCGCACATGCGCGCGGACGTCGAAGTTGTCACGTTGCCCAAGGACCTGCCGGAGTTCCTCGAGCTGGACGTGTCGGGCATGAGCCTCAACGAAACGAAGTTCCTGTCTGACATTCCGCTGCCCGCGGGTGTCTCGATTCCTGAGCTTTCACATCGAAATGCGCCTGTTGTGTCGATCCACAGCCCGCGCGCTGCAGAGCCGGAGCCGGTTGCAGAAGCCGCTGCCGCCGCACCCGCCGAGGGTGCAGCCGCTGCTGGCGCTGCCGCAGCTCCTGCTGCCGATGCGAAGAAGGGCGACGCGAAGGCGGATGCCGCTCCTGCGAAGAAGGAAGGCGGGAAGAAGTAAGGCTCGTGCCCGGACCTGCGCCGTCGGTGTTGTGCCGACGGGCGCAGGTTCTCTGGCCACGTTGCGGGGGTGTTCGGCCCCGGAGCCGCTTTTGTTAACGGTGCAGGTCACGCCTGCACTCATTTTCAGACCTCGTCGTTGTCATTGTCATGTCAGGTGTGCCCCTCAAGCTCATTGTCGGACTCGGTAACCCCGGGGCTGAATACGCGCGGACGCGGCACAACGCCGGGTTTTGGCTCGTCGACGAGTTGGCTCGCCGCTCCGGCGGGACGTTCCGCAGTGATTCACGCCACCAGGGTGAGCTCGCGAAGGTGCGCATCGACGGCACCGAGTTGTGGCTGTTGAAGCCGATGAGCTTCATGAACCGCAGCGGCGGGCCGGTCCAGAGCGTCGCGAATTTCTACAAAATTCCCGTCGACTCGATACTGGTCGCGTACGACGATCTCGATTTTCCTGCCGGCGTCATCAAGCTGAAGCAGGGTGGCGGGGCCGCCGGGCACAACGGTATTCGGGATATTGCCCCGCAGTTGGGCGATCAGTTTTGGCGATTGCGCATCGGAATCGGGCACCCGGGTGACCGGACTGCGGTGTTGAATTATGTGTTGGGGCGGCCTTCCGCGGAAGACGCTCGGTTGATTGAAGATGCTATTGGTGCCGGGTTGGATGTGGTGCCGCTGTTGATATCTGAGGGTGGGCAGAAGGCTACGCATCGGTTGCATTCGCGGAATGGTTTGCCGGGTGGGGCGGGGGCGGTTTAGGTGAGGGCGCCGCCGGTCCCGGATGCGCCGCTGGCGCCGTTTGTTGGAACGCTGTCGTGGCGGATTAATTTTTAGGAGCGATTTACTCAAATGGCCATTCGCTGCGGTATCGTGGGCTTACCCAACGTCGGGAAATCGACGCTCTTTAATGCGCTCACACGCGCGCAGATCGCGGCCGAAAACTACCCTTTCTGCACGATCGACCCCAACGTTGGTGTCGTGCCCGTGCCGGATCCGCGGTTGCAGCAGCTCTCCGACATCGCGCATTCCGAAAAGATCATTCCCACGACGGTTGAGTTTGTGGACATCGCAGGTCTGGTCGCTGGTGCGTCTCAGGGCGAGGGTCTGGGCAACAAGTTTCTCGCCCATATCCGCGAGGTCGATGCAATCTCGCATGTCGTGCGATGTTTCGAGAGCACCGACATCATCCATGTCGCCGGTAAGGTCGATCCGCTTGCCGACATCGACATCATCGACACTGAGCTCGCGCTGGCCGATATGACTGCCGTTGAGAAGGCAATCGATCGTGCTGCGAAGGCGAGCAAGGGCGGCGACAAAGACGCCCTGCGCAAACACGCGCTTTTTGAGCGGGTGAAAGTGCAGCTCGATGCTGTGAAGCCGGTGCGCGCCATGCAACTCACTCCCGAAGAGCGTCTCGATTTGCGCGAGTTGCAACTGCTGACCGCGAAGCCGGTTATGTATGTTGCCAACGTGTCTGAGTCGGGTTTTCAGAACAACCCGCTGCTCGCTGCAGTTGAGAAGCGCGCCGCCACGGAAGGCGCCGTGGTCGTGGCGGTGTGCGCGGCTATCGAAGCAGAGATCGCTCAGTTGGAGGAAGCCGATCGGGCGGAGTTTCTCGCCGAGTTAGGTCTCGAGGAGCCCGGGCTCAATCGTGTGATCCGCGGCGCCTATACGCTGCTTGGTCTGCTGACTTACTTCACCGTGGGACCCAAGGAGACTCGTGCCTGGACGGTGCGGAAGGGGTCCACTGCGCCGCAGGCGGCTGGCGTGATTCATACGGATTTTGAGCATGGGTTCATCCGCGCCGAAGTGATCGCGTTTGCTGATTACATCGCCGGGCGTGGGGAGGCGGGGGCTAAGGAGGCTGGGAAGCTGCGCTTGGAGGGGAAGGAGTACATCGTCCGCGAGGGGGACGTGATGCATTTTCGGTTTAACGTCTGAGGCGGATGAGGGTCGCCCCTCGGACAGATGACGGGGCTTACCGAGCCAGTCGCTCGATACCGCCGAGGAACCTGCGGCTTGGCCAGCTGGCGCTGTTCTGCGCCGTAAGTCACCGGAACGGCTGACAATTTGGCAATCCCCGCGGATTTGCGCGACGCCGGGGCGGCCCGACGGTTGACACTCTCGGGTGGGGCCTAGGACAATGCGCGCCCCTCGCAGACCGGGTGCCCTTCGGGTGATTCGGTGTCCGGCCAGCCCGGACGTCGCGGGGCCTGCCGGTCATGTGGAAAGGTAGCTCAGCTGGTTAGAGCACGGCACTCATAATGCCGGGGTCGAGGGTTCGAGTCCCTCCCTTTCCACCATATAATCAATGACTTAGAGCGTCGCCCCTTCGACCTCTTTCTGCGTAATGCCGTGCTCGAGGGGACGGACCGCCGTCTGCCACTAATTAAATCATGGGGTTATGACTGGTTCTCAGCGCCCACAAAACTGTCACAGAAACTGTCACACTCGTAAATATCTGTTTTTAGACAGGTTTGTCGTGCGATTAGAGGCGGAAAATGTGCCCGTTTTGTTGATCAGAGGGGATTGAGGTTTCGTGCAGGGAAAGCATATAAGCATATTTATGCGGACTACCTTCGATCTGCCGGATGATCTCTTGAAGCGAGCCAAAATCGCAGCCGTGAAGCGTGGCTCGTCGCTGCGTGATTTGGTCGCGGAGGCCCTGAGTCGACTGCTCGCGGAGCAATCCTCCCCCAAACGCAAACGAATGACGGAAGCGCCCATCAAGCTACCGCCCGGACATACGATTCCGATTCGCACCAATAGCGAAATCGCACAGCTCTTCGATCAAGAAGAAATTACCCATCTGAATGACGTGTATCGCGGACGCTAACGTCCTATTCCCGCTGTTGGTCGAGGGCCATGCGGCCTATGAAGTCACGAAGGCCTGGTGGGATGAACAGCCTGATGCGACTGTGGGAACCTGCCTTCTGACACAGATGGCAGTCCTGCGACTGTTGACTAACAGAGTCGCCATGAACGGTGCGCCCGTCAGACCGGACGATGCTCTGAAGGCTTGGAGCAAACTGAGCGACGATCCGCGCTCGTTTCATATTGATGCTGAGCCAGCCGATCATGAGCTTCGTTTTGTGTCGCTTGTTTCCTCCCGAGAGCCCAGCCCGAACCTATGGACTGACGCGTGGTTGGCCGCGTTGGCGATCTCACTCGATTACGAGTTCACGACTTTCGATCGCGGATTTAAATCGTTTCGCGGACTAAAGCTACAATTGCTCGAAATGCCTGATCGTTGAGGCACTGAAGGATGACGTAACGTTTTATGCGCACATTCGAAGAGTGGTCTCGATCTGCTTCAATGGAACTACCAGGAACCGTTGAACCAGAACATGAGTGAGACCACCCATGACGAACGATACACCGGCGGCGCTGGGAGCGCTGCACGTGAACGAAGGGAAGCTGCGAGGTCATGTTGATGAGGTTGTCCGGTCGAGCGTCGAGGAGACGCTAAACGGACTGCTGGATGCCGAGGCTGACGAGATCTGTGGGGCGCAGCGCTACGAGCGCTCAGCGGATCGTGTGGACGGCAGAACCGGCCACTATGAACGCAACCTGGAGACCAAGGCTGGCCAGGTCAAGCTCCGGGTCCCGAGGTTGCGTCGACTGCCGTTTGAAACTGCGATCATTGAGCGGTACAAAAGGCGCGAGGCCTCGGTTGAAGAGGCCCTGGTCGAAATGTAAAGGGCACTGGCGGCAATTGCGAACGAATAAACCGCTCGAGCGGATTATTCGTGAGATCAGACGACGGACCCGGGTTGTCGGGGCCTTCCCTGACGGACACTCGGTATTGATGTTGGTCGCGGCGAGACTCCGACACATCGCATCGACCAAATGGGCCAAGCGGCGATACATGGTGATGGATCCGCTGCTCAACCCCGCAAAGCAGGAGGTAGCAGCCTGAGAATCGGATCGAGAGCCACCGATTCGAATTAAAAGTGCGCAAGACTCGTTGCACTATCCGTGGCAGTCTGGCCACCTATTTGGACCCAGCGATGATGACCCGTCGATTTCTATAATGCCCAATTCACATCTGCGCGTATGTTTCGCGCAGAACACGCTTCAAGACTTTGCCTAGCGCATTTCTCGGAAACTCTTCTACGAACTCAATCCCGTACACACGCTGTGTTCTCGCGACGCGACCGTTTACCCATTGCAGCAGCTCGTCTGCGGTCGCTCTGTGGCCTGATCTGCGAATCACAAACGCGAATGGCGTTTCGTCCCACTTTGGATGAGGTATGCCAATAACGGCTACGTCCAGGACCGCCTCATGCAAGGAGATCACCTTTTCGATATCGACGGGAAAGACGTTGAAGCCACCCGAGATAATCATGTCTTTCTTGCGATCGACGATGGTTAGAAAGCCCAGGTTGTCGACGCTGCCAATATCTCCTGTGCGCACAAATGTGCGACGGCTCGAATGATGCCAGATCGCCTGTGCGGTCTCTTCGGGCCTGTTGTGATAACAGGTCATGAGCGAGCCCCCATAGCCGACAATTTCCCCGGCCATTCCTGTCGGGACGACGTTACTGTCCGTCCCGATTATCCGCATGTCATAGCCGATGAAAGGTCTGCCGACTGTGTGACCGTGCTCTGCCTGTTCCTCCGGCTTGAGCATCGTTGCGAATCCTTCACTGTTGCCGTAGAGCTCGAAGAGATTGGGCGTGATTCGCTCCAAAATCCGGGCTTTCAGCTCCGGGCGCAGCGGGGACCCCGCGCTCAGCAAGCATTCGATCGTGGCTAACTGGGCTGGAACAGGTACTTGCTCGTTGAAGAGCATCGTAAATTGACTCGGGACCATGAAGCTGTGCGTCACCCGCTCAGTCTGCACAAGCGACAGAAATCCGCCTGTGGAAAACTTGGGCATGACGATCAAAGTACCGCCGACAAACAGTACCGGCAGCATCATCAAAAATGTTCCCATGGAGTAGACCGAGGTCGTCGTCAGCGCTCGCGAGCGACAACTGAATCGCATTTCCAGCGCACACAAATGGGCAAGTTGATGCCGGGAGTAGTGAGAGTGCACGATTCCCTTGGGCAATCCCGTGGTGCCCGAGCTGTAGATGATGATACACGGCTCGTTGGGGTCGTAAGTTCGATCGATGTGGGATGACTGCACTTGGGCGGCAAGTGACTGGTACGAGCGCCATCCGTCCGCTGCGAAATCCAGGGCCAGCCATCCAGCCTGGGGCACCGATGTGATGGACTCGCGCTTGGCTGCGATCAGCGCTTCGCAAGCCTGAGATACACACACCATCCGCGCGCCGGCATCGGCGATCATGACGGCCAGCTGATCTGGCGATAGCATCGTACTCAAGGGGACAACGCAGGCTCCCGCCTTGATGGTCCCGAAGATTGCCACAATCGTGTCAATCGAGTTCGAGCCGAGAACGACCACCCGCTCGTCACGGCCGATGCCGCAGGCGGTGAGAACGTTGGCGAACGCATTCAACCGGGAGTCGAACTCCTCCCAACTGAGTCGCACGTCGCCGCAAACGATCGCCGTATCACGGGCCCGGTTCGATGCGTGGCTTTCGATGATCTGAGGCAGCGCGATGTGCACCGCGTCGAATGTCTCGAGACCTGAGTGCATTATTCTCGTCCAATCCGAAGAGCTTTCAAATCATGGCAGTTGCAGTGGAAGCGAATGCAGTCCGCGCTGCACGATGGCATCGCGCCAGTCGAGAGCATCGCTCGTCACGCGCGCACCCTGCAGGCGCGCCACGAGCCGCGGCAGCGCTGCGGTGGCCTCGATCCGCGCAAGTGGCGCACCCAGGCAGAAATGGATTCCCTGCCCGAACGATAAATGTTGAACGTTCTTGCGCAGAATGTCGAATCGGTCGGGATCCTCGAATTGCGAAGGATCACGATTGGCCGCCGTGACCATGGCAAACACCCGATCGCCTTTGCGCAGCAGCTGACCGCCGAGCTCATGATCGACGGTGACGATCCGGACGTTTGCCCCGCCCGGACCGTCGTACCGCAAACATTCCTCCACGGCGTTCGCCGCGAGAGACGAATCCGCGCGCAGCGCTTCGAATTGCTCCGGATTTCGCAACAGCGCGAGAAAGCCGTTACCTAACAGATTGGTGGTCGTTTCGTGACCTCCAAACAGCACCAGGATGCAGATGGAAATCAACTCATCTTCGGACAACTGACCCTCAGCATCGCTCGCCTTAACCAACAAGGACAACAGATCATCCGCGCCCGGTTGAGCGCGTTTCGAGGCGATTGCCGCGCGAAAATACTCTGCCATCTTCAGGGTGCCGTGCTGTGCCCGACGATGCTTGTCCGGCATCGCCTGTGCCCCGCCGATGAACACTTGCAGATCATCCGACCACGGCTTGAGCAACCCCAGATCTTCGCGCGGTAATCCGAGCAGATCCAGGATGACGTATCCGGGCAGCAGCAGCGCAAAATCTCGGATGAAGTCAACCTCGCGGCGCTCGAGCATGGCGTCGATCAGTTGATCGACGAGCGCTTCTACTTTTGACTTCAGCCGCAGCAGCGCAGTGGGCGTGAAGCCCTGGTTCATCACCCGCCGCAGCCGACTATGCTCTGGAGGATCCCTGAATACCAACCAGAGCGGGATGAGCGTCTTCAAATCATGGAGCTCCGCGGCCGCGGGGGCGCTCAGACGATCAAAGAATGGCGCCATCCGATTGACCGAGTAACGCGGATCCCGAAACGACCGTTTGACGTCCTCATACCGTGTCAACAGCCATCCTTTGAGTTCCGGGCTCCAGTAGACCGGCGCGCTCTCGCGCAGCGCGGCGAGGAGGGGATACGGATCGGGAGCTCGGATGAGCAACTGATGATCGAAATGGTAGGGCATGATCGATCGACCGTGGTTCACGAGTTGGGAGTACCCGCAGGCGTGAACGATAGACTTGCCGGATCTGCCAATCTTGTCCCAACGGGATCGTTGGACATGCCCTGTGGCGAATGATCGTGAGTGCGGTCCGGCGCGCATATCAGCCGTCGTCAGCACCGACAACGCCTTGAGAAATCAGGGCGTCGACAGCCTCGTTATCGTATCCGTGCTCACGGAGAATGGCCCGGGTATGTTGTCCGGGAGAGGGTGGAGTGCCGGCCTGGCCGGGCGTTCGGCTGAATCGGGGCGCTGGCGCGGGTTGCAGTATGCCGTCGTCCAGCATGTAGGTTCCCCGTTCACGAAGATGAGGATGCTCATGCGCCTCCGTCGGCGAGAGAACTGGTGTGATGCAGCAGTCGGATTTCTCGGCCAGTAGCGCCCATTCCTCGCGCGTTCGTTGCCGGAAAATGTCCGCGAGTTTCTTTTTTGCTCCTGGCCAGGTCACCGGATTCATCTGGTCGGGTGGATCCCCCACGTCAATTCCGGTGATTTGACAAAGCTGCGCGTAAAACGCGGGCTCGATGGCACCCACTGCCACATATTTTTCATCGGCCGTTGCATAGACCTCGTAAAAATGCGACCCGGTGTCCGAAAAGTGGGTTCCCCGGGGTCCGTCCCAATGTCCGTTGGCCTGAGCCATCAGGATCGCGCTCAACTGCAGTGCGCTTCCGTCCACCATGGCGGAGTCTACGACCTGACCCATTCCTGACTGTCTCGCCTCCAACAGCGCACAGACGAGGCCGAAGGCGAGGAGCAAGCCCCCACCGCCCATGTCGCCTACCAGATTGAGCGGCGGACAGGGAGGCTCGCCCGCTCTTCCGATCAAATCGAGTGCCCCTGACAGTGCGATGAAATTGATATCGTGTCCCGCGCGATCCCGCATTGGACCGGTTTGGCCCCATCCCGTAACACGGCCGAAAATGAGGCGCGGATTGAGCTCCAGGCAGCGCTCGGGACCGAGCCCTAGACGCTCCATGACCCCCGGTCGGAAACCTTCGATCAACAGATCGGAGCCGCGCACAATCCGCGACGCGACCTCGATTGCCTGCGGGCTGCGCAGATTGAGAGCCACCGACTTGCGGCCGCGGCTCATGAGATCGCGCCGTGGCTCCACTGATATGGGCATCGCGGTGCCGCTCAGCCGCTCGATCCGAACCACACCCGCGCCAAGGTCTGCCAGTAGCATGCCCGCGAAAGAGGCCGGCCCAATGCCGGCGAACTCCACTACTTTCACTCCTTTCAAGGGTCCCATGCGGTGATCCGTCAGATTGAACGTGCAATCAGCATTCGCATGATTTCGGAGGTCCCACTGAATATTCTGGTCACCCTGGCAGAAGTGTACAGGGATGAAATGGGGTACTCCGACATGTAACCGGACCCGCCGTGCAACTGCACGCATTGGTCGACAACACGGCCCTGCATCTCGGTAATCCATAGTTTCGCTATGGCGGATGTCGTGTTGTCCAACTTGCCCGTGGCGGCTTCCGCGATACACGCCTCCAGGTAGGCTTTGCCCACTTCGAGATCCGCCTTGAGACTCGCCAACGCGAATTGTGTATTTTGAAATTCGAACACCTTCTTGCCGAAGGCCACGCGCTCCTTGACGAACGCTACTGTTATGTCGAAAGCGAGTTGGGCCTCCGCGAACGCCCTTGCTGTCATCAACAGTCGCTCGCGAGGCAGCTCCGACATGAGGATCGCGAAACCTTCGCCCTCGGCGCCGAGCCTGCAGGCGGCGGGGACCCGAACATCCTGAAAAAACAACTCGACATTGTCACTCGCGTTCATTCCCATTTTTCTCAGGGGGGCGCTCATCGTGAGTCCCGCGAGCGATCGCTCGACGAGGAACAGCGATATACCCTTGCCACCGGCCATGGGGTCGGTCTTCGCCGCGACTACGATGACATCAGCGATGAGACCAGCCGAAATGTAAGTCTTGGATCCGTTGATTCTGTAGTCGCCGCCCTCGCGTATGGCCGTAGTACGCAGCGCGGCCAAGTCGCTTCCCGTATGGGGTTCGGTCATCGCGACCGTGAGCACCGTCTCGCCGCTCACGATTCGGGGAAGCAGCGTGCGCTTCTGTTCCTCGGTGCCGAATCTCAGGATGTGGAATGCCGGCGTATCCAGTTGCAGAAGCGGACCCGCACACGCTCCTCCAATGCAGCTGCCCAACTCCTGGGCCACCACGACGTGATACAGGAAGTCTCCGCCAGGGCCGCCATATTCTTCGGGAATGGCCGCCCCCAATATGCCGAGCGCGCCGGCCTTCCGCCAAAAATCACGGTCCGGCATGTGTTGCCGTTCCCATTCCTGGACATGGGGTGTTAGTTCGGCCGCCAGAAAGGAACGCAAGTTGGCACGGAAGATCTCGTGCTCCTCGTTGAAGAGGTTCATGCAGTCATCCCCGGGATCCCGATCACTTTAGCTCATCGACCTTTAAAATCCGGCGTCCGGCGCTCGAAGAAGGCCTGCAATCCGTCGTTGACGTCCTCAGTGTTGATTGCAACACCATATTTGCTCGACTCGAGGTAGCCTTGCTCTTCCAGCGAGTTGGCCAAGGATGCATACATCAGGTCTTTGATGAGCCCATAGCCGACGGTTGGCCCCTTGCAAAGGCGGGCGACGAGCTTGTCGGTTTCCGCTGCGAGTTGCTCGTCCGGGACGACGAAGTTGATCAGGCCCATCTCCCGCGCCTGCTGGGCGTCGATCCGATCTCCCATCAGCGCCATTTCCAGCGCTCGTCGGAGTCCGATCTGCCGCGGCAGAAAGTAGCTCAAGAGACCATCATTGCTGCCGCCGTGCAGGATGTGCGCCGCCCAGTAAAAAGAGCTCTTGCCTGCAATGACCAGGTCGCAAGCCGCAACGAGGCCCACTGCGCCACCGGCAACAGCGCCTTGTACACTGGCAACGATGGGTTTTTGCAGCTTCTGCATCAGGCGCCCCATGGCCACGAAACGCAGCATCGGCTGCTCGGCTTCACGACGGCGTTCGGCGGGGGACATGGCGGCGAATTTCCGGGTCACCTCGAGATCGCCGCCGGCCATGAAGTGCTTGCCGTTGCCTCGAATCAACACGCAGCGAATCTCGGGA
>JAXDQF010000165.1:0-5415 GCA_034668025.1 Gammaproteobacteria bacterium
GAGTCTACCTGTCTGCCGGCGAGGATCGAGCCCTTGATCATGAAGAACCGCGCTGACGAAGTCCGGGTCGTCGATTTCACGGCCACGCGAGTTGCTACGCTCGAGCATCGCGGCGATCCCGCGGGACTCGACGACTCCGTCAACAAATTCATCACCTGGCGCAGACAGAACGGCCTCCCACCGGCTGCCAGCGCCACGTTCAACATCCTGTATGACAAGCTGCCGGCGTCCGACCCCGACGAGTTCCGTTTTGACCTGTGTGCGGCCACCGATCGGGACATCGCGGCCAATGAGCTCGGGGTGGTGGCGAAAACGATTCCTGGCGGCAAATGCGCCGTACTGCGCCACGTGGGCTCGGAGGCGGGGATCGGCGAGACACTCTATTGCCTGTTCGCCCAATGGCTGCCCACCAGCGGCGCCGAGTTGCGGGATTTCCCGGTGTTCTTTCAGCGTGTCAGGTTTGCCCCGGAGGTCCCGGCGCACGAATCCGTAACGGATGTCTTCCTGCCCCTGAGATAGCCGTGGAATGGTTCACCTCCGCGGCGGGCATCCGGATGCCGAAGATTCTCTACGGCACCGCCTGGAAAAAAACCGCCACGGAAGCACTCGTCGCTGCGGCCATCCGCCAGGGATTTCGCGGCATCGATACTGCCTGTCAGCCCAAACACTACGAAGAGCCCGGTGTGGGCGCCGGTGTGGCCGCGTCCCTGGATAAAAACCTGACTCGCGCCGACCTGTATCTGCAGACCAAGTACACGCCGCTGTCCGGCCAGGATCCGACGCGCATTCCCTACGATTCCCAGGCAGCGATTGCTGAGCAGGTGGCCCAGTCTTTCGCGGTCTCGCTGCGCAACCTGCGCACCGATTACATTGATTGTCTCGTTCTGCATTCGCCCCTGCCATCTGCCAAGCAGACTCAGGAAGCGTGGGCCGCAATGGAGGCACTCGTCCACGAAGGGAAAGTAGGGCAACTCGGCATCAGCAACTGCTACCAACTCCTGCAGCTCGAGGCCCTCTACGACGGGGCCCGCATCAAGCCTGCCGTCATTCAAAACAGATTCTATGCCGACACGCAGTACGACCGGAACATCCGCGCCTACTGCCGCAGACGCCACATCCTCTACCAAAGCTTCTGGACGCTCACCGCGAATCCAAAGGCACTTGCCAGTCCAACGTTCACGGCCCTGGCTGACAAATACCAACGCACGGCGCCGCAGATCCTGTTCCGCTATCTGACCCAGATCGATGCGGCGCCCCTGACCGGCACATCCTCCGAGCAACACATGCGCGAGGACCTGGCCATCTTTGAATTCCAGCTCGACACGGCCGAAATCGCGCAGGTGACCAAACTGTTTTAGCCCGCTGTACGGCTGCGGGGTTCCCGTCGCAAGCCCATCGCGAGTAAACCCGGCTAGTGCGTCCCCAGAACCTGCGCGCCGCGGCTCCGCACCCGGTGCAGCCACAAAGCGGCAATCGCGGCGGCCAGCGCGAAGCCGAACAGGCCCGCGATACTGACAATGGGCGCGCCAGCCCGAACGGCCAACGTATACAGCCCGATCATCAACAACATCGCCAGATTCTCGGCAAGGTTCTGGACGGCAATGGCATTTCCAGAGCCCACCGTCTCCCGTCCCCGCTCCTGCAACAAGGCATTCAACGGCACCACGAAAAACCCGCCGCAGGCACCCACTAGCGCCATGACCGCATAGGTCGCCGGCATGTTGGTGGTCACGGCCAGCACACAGACGGCCAGACCGATGAGCACACCGGCAGGCAGTGCCCGGTCCGCTCTCTCGAGCTTGATGAACTTCGAAGCGAGCGCCGCTCCGATGACAATACCGACCGCCAGCGTCCCATTGAGATAGGCCGGTGTTTTGATGTCGGTGATGCCGAGCGCCACCGGTACCCAGGCCACCAGCAAAAAGCGCATCGTGCCGCCGGTTCCCCAGAACAGGCTGGTTCCTACCATTGAAAAGCGCGTGTCCGGCGTCTTCACCATCATGCGTACGGCTGTACCGAAATTCCGCAGTACGGCGCCGAGCGAGATCGAGCTCAAAGCACGGGCCACAGGCAACCGCGGTATCAACAAGTTCGCGGCGGCCGCAGCTCCATAGCACGCGGTAACCACACCGAGCGTGCCCCACACACTCCAGTCAGCAAGCACACCGCCCGCGACGGCACCCACCAGGATGGCAGCAATGGTCGATGACTCGAGCAGGCCGTTGGCCTTGACGAGCAGGTCCGCTGAGACCAACTCGGACAGAATGCCGTATTTGGCCGGCGAATAAGCGGCCGCGCCGATACCCACCAGTCCGTACGTCAGGAACGGATTGAGCCCAACCCACATACCGAGCGCACCCGCGAGCTTCAGTCCGTTGGAAATCAACATCACGCGGCCCTTGGGCAGTCCATCCGCGAATGGCCCTGCAAAGGGCGCCAGGATGATGAACGCTCCGACAAAGAACTCCTGCAGCAGGGGCTCCGTCCAAGCGGGGTAGTGATCCATGCGCAGCAGCGCCAGCGCTCCGAACAACAATGCGTTGTCCGCCATCGCGGATAGGAACTGTGCCACCACAACGGCCAGCATGCCGCGCGATAACAACGATCCAGACTGTCTCGAATCCATGGTCAGTATCCCTGTGTGTTAGGCGGCCGCAGCCGCCGTACCTTCTGCCAATGTCTTCAACTGCACGTAGTCGGTTTTCCCGGTACCGAGTAGCGGGATCGCTGTAACGACCTGAATCACCCGCGGTACCGCCAGTTCGGGCGCCCCCGCGCTTTTCGCGGCTGCGCTCAACTGTTCGCGGCGCAGCCCCGGGTCAGTCGTAAACAACACCAACGCCTCACCTTTCGCAGCGTCGCTGCGGGTAGAAGCCGCGTGCACAAATCCCGGCGAGGCCGCCGCAGCAATCCGCTCGACGACCTCCAAAGAGATCATCTCGCCGGCGATCTTCGCAAACCGCTTCACTCGCCCGCGGATGTGAATGAAGTCGTCACCATCGATGTGCACGATATCGCCGGTCGAATACCATCCATCGTGAATCGACTTCGGCGGTTGGATCACGCCGGGCTTCTCGTACAGCAGATATCCCTTCATGACATTCGGTCCCGCCACATGCAGCACGCCTGCGTCCTCGATTCCGGGGACGGGCTCCAACTCGTACTGCATGCCCGGAGCCAGCTGGCCGACGCTGCCGATGCGGCACGCCATGGGCACATTGACTGCAATCACCGGGGCACATTCAGTCACACCGTAACCTTCGAGCACCCGAATGCCGAACTTTTCAATCCACAGACGGCGGACATCTTCCGAGAGTTTCTCCGCGCCTGCCACCACGTACCGCAGCCGCCCGAAGTCATAGGGGTGGGCAAACTTGCCGTAGTTGCCGAGAAACGTGGACGTTCCAAACAGCACCGTGCAATTTCGGTCGTATACCAGCTCCGGAATGATCCGGTAGTGCAGGGGGCTGGGATACAGAAACGCCTTACACCCCGACACCAGCGGCAGGATGATGCCGCTCGTCATGCCGAACGAATGAAAGACCGGCAGCGCGATCATGAATTTATCCAACGGCGTGAAGTCCGCCACGGCCCGGATTTGGGCGACGTTGGAGAGCAGCGAGTTGTGTGAGTGGACAACTCCTTTCGGGCGGCCTTCGGATCCGGATGTAAACAATACGATCGCCGCATCGTCCGGCTTCTGATCCGAGCCCAGCGAGCCGGGAAACAGCTGGTGCCAGAGAATCCACAGCTTGTCAGACAGACCCACCCGGGCCTTCATGTCCTCCAGGTAGTGCACCTGGATGTTGGGGAGCTGCTCCACGAGCTGGGTCAGGCGCGCCTTCTCGAGAAACGCCCGTGACGTGACGATGTTGGAAATCTTGGCTACCGTGCAGGCAGCCCGCAGTCCTTCCGCTCCGGCAGTGTAGTTCAACATCGCCGGCACCCGGCCGGTGGCCGACAGGCCCAGAACCAACCCGAGCGTTGGCGCCGCGTTAGGGGTCATCACGCCGACAATTTCACCGCGACGCGTGGCAGGGGCCATCAATCGGCCCAACCCTAACGCCATCCGCAGCAGCGAGCCGTATGACTCCTCCTTCAGCCGCACATCCTCGACCAGCTTGTAACCGGAGCCGAAAGTTGCCTTCGCATCCAGAAAGGCCTGGAAGAACGTGCGCCGTGGGCGCGTCGCAACCAACATATCGAGCAGGATGCGGCGCATGATCTCACCGGCGCGCCGGCGGCGAAGCTTCGCGGACGGCAGCGCCGGCATCGGGATCTTGCGCTTCGGCTGAATCATGATGCGGATCTTGGGCAACAGCCTGAGCGGATAGACGCCCGCCAGGCGGCCGAAGTAACTCCGGCCCGAACCCTCGATCCTGACCGGCACAACCGTTGCGCCGGTCTTGGCGGCCACAAACGCCGCCCCGTCATACACCTTCATCAACGAGCCGGTGATGGTCAGCCGGCCCTCAGGAAAAATGACGACCGGGGTACCGGTCTCCACCAGGCGGCAGATGACCTTCATGGCCAACGGACTGGTGGAGTCCACGGCCAGGTGAGGCACGAAGTTCAACAGCAGGCGGAAGTACCACTTGTCGGTGATCTGGCTGTGCACGACAAAGATGGCGCCGACCGGCAGAAACCCGCCGAGCAGCACGCCATCCAGAAACGACTCGTGGTTGGCCACAATGAGCGTGCGCTCGTTGGCAAATTCCCGCGGATCCCCGCTCAGCTGCACCCGGAACAGCGGGCGCAATATGAGCCGGAACAGGAATCGAACCACCCGGGGCCCCAGGTCGTTTGGGCTCTTCATTAGGCAATCCCTTCGAGCCGCACGACGCGGCGAAATGTGACCAACGCCAACAAGGCCAGGATGAATGGCCAACTCAACGCGCCGCCACCCCCACTCCCTGGCCGTCCAGCGTCATTTTTGCGTACGACCTTCACAGCGGCGTTGCCGGACCTCACATCCGCCTCGAATTTCGTGAGCGCGGCGTCAAAGTGCTCGATCATCTGGTCCGCGGCCGCATCATAACCATCCACCGCGGCCCCGCGCGTTTCGCGCTGCGCATCGATCCAAGTGGTGTTGCCATGGCCGGTGCTCGTGCCCCCGGCTCTCAACACCAGGGACCGGCTGACGGGATCAACAACGGCCAGGTCCACGAGGGTCGACACATCATGACGGCTGCCTTTGAGCACGTAGGCACCCACAATAGTCAGGTATCCCAACGACCAGTTGTTCTCGTCCGTGTGCACAACCTGGTCATACGACACGAGCGCCATCACATCCACGCCGTATAGGCGTTGCACACCCTCCAGACCCGCAAAACCGCTCCGGCCTTTCAGGTAGTAGTCCGGAATCACCACAATCTCAGCCACAAACTTGCGACTGGAAAATCGCTGCCGGATCCG
>JAXDQF010000166.1:0-23996 GCA_034668025.1 Gammaproteobacteria bacterium
ACGCCAGCCGCTATTACTTCGCGCCAACGCAGTTCGTAGAGGTCATGCCACTGCCGACGGGTCCGGTGTCGATCAACCGACTCGATCATGTCGCGTTTACCACGACCGATGCGGCTCAGCTGCGCAATTACCTGGCATCGCAAAAGATCGCTGTGCCCAGGCAGGTGGCACAGGGCAGCGACGCAAGTCAGTGGTTCGCCGTGGTCGATCCCGAAGGTAACAAGATCGAATTCGTGCAGCCGCCGGCGTCGTTGCCCGATATTCCGCTCAACCCATTGTCCGCCCATATCATCCATGTTGGATTTATCGTCCATAACCGTGCGTTGGAGGACGAGTTCTTTCGCAAGGTGCTGGGCTTCAAACCCTATTGGTTCGGCGGCATGAAGGACGATTCACCGAGCTGGATCTCACAACAGGTGCCTGACGGCACCGACTGGCTCGAATACATGATCGTGGGGACGCCGGACGGCCGGGGAATTCCACCGACAATGAAACCCGCTGATCTGGGGGTGTTGAACCATTTCTCCCTGGGTGTCGCCAGCACGGAAAGTGCCTACACGCTGTTGTGGAATGGCGATCGACTGGCCGGACAGGCCAATACGCCCAAGATCGGGCGTGATGCGAAATGGCAGCTGAACCTTCTCGACCCGGACGGTACCCGGGCCGAGATCATGGAATTTCATGCCATCGGCACGCCTTGTTGCTCAGCCTTTACGGCCTCCGACCCACAAAAATGATCACCCGACAGCGTTCAGTGTTGCAGGCCGCGAGCGACGACGTCCAGAAGCTCGTCATCGCGGTCCTGGCTCAACTCCCAGAACATGATTCCGCCCAGTCGGTGCGCGAGAACGTACCGGGCTTTGACCGCGATCGACTGCGGATCGTCATAGGTGATGAATACCCGTGACTTCTCGTTCCACAGGTAAGGCGCCTGGGCACGCGCGTCCCAGAAGCGTACGAAACCCTGTTTGCCAATGAACTTTTCGGCCAGCTCTTTGTAGCTGTGCTCGCCCTCAAAATGCTCGTAAGGCTGGTTCACGCCGTTGTTTCGAGCGGTCACCCCTGCGAAGCCGCGGCCGTAGAACGCAACTCCGAGCACGATCTTGTCCGCCGGGACGCCGGCCACCAGGTACTGAGTAACGGCTGAATCGGCATTCCGATCGCGGGGCAGGGCGTGCTCGGAGCGATACAACCCGGCGTGTTGGCCGGTAGTCGCAGTCAGGCTGTTGAAAAAGTCGTAGCTCATGAGGTTGATCCAGTCGAGATAGACGTGAACCCGGTCCATCTCGGTGTAGTCAAAGTACTCACGGTCCGCGGCGGCGATGGTCAGCAGGTAGCGATTGTTGCCGGTGCGTTGCTGGGCAACGCTCTGGCCGTCCAACGTCTCACGCAGAGTCTGCAATAGCCGCGTGAAATTCTGCTTGTCCTCGGGCCGATACTTGATTCCGGCGACTCCCTGGCCGGGGTATTCCCAGTCAATGTCGACACCATCCAACGAGTAATCGCGCAGCAGCTTCGCTGCGCTGGCGGCGAAGACGCGTCGCGAGGAGTCAGTCAGCGCCGCATCAGAGAATCCTTCCGCCTGCCATCCGCCGACCGAGACGATGATTTTCAGTTGCGGGTTTTGTTTCTTCAGGTTCTGCAGGTCGACCAGCCTCTGTGCCATTGCCGCTGAATCCAGTACCACGCGGCTGGCTTTATCAATGTGCGCGAAGGCGACATTGAGGTGCGTCAGCTTTTCGGGGTGGTTAACCGGCGCTCCGGACCAACTCGCCAGGTAGGCCACGACACGAGGCTGCGCTTGCGTAGTGGCACAGCCGGTGGCGAGCAGAAGCACGCACAGGGCGTGTGTGATGCGAGATTGCGACTTCGTTGTGCTCATATCGCCTCAGACCGGCGCCCATGAGTCACACAGGCTCCTAACCATGCTTGCCGAGAAACCCTTTCAGGATGCTGACCGTCTCATCCGGAAACTGGTCGACAAAGAAATGCCCGCCCGGCAGTGATGCTTCAGTGACATCGGCACAGCGCGCACGCCACTGAGCCGGGATGTCGAACAGTTGCGCCATCTGTCCCGCCGAGCCGTATAGAACCAGGGTCGGGCACTGGACCTTGCGCCCGACATCAGTTGTGTCGTGCTCGAGATCGATGGTCACCGCAGCGCGATAGTCAGAACAGGAGCCGTGGATCATGGCCGGATCGCGCCACGCCCGGCGGTATTCCGCCAGCATCTGCTGGTCAAACTGCGCGATACGGGTGGCACCCCAGCCCACCAGCGAATGCTCGTAGAAGAAATCGGGGTCGTGGCCGATCAAGTTTTCCGGAAACGGTTCGGGCTGCGACAGGAAGTACCAATGCCAGTATGAGCCCGCCACTTTGCGGTTGGTTTCCATCAGCATGCTGTAGGTGGGCACGATGTCCATGACTGTCAGAGTCAACACGCTGTCAGGATGATCGAGCGACATGCGGTAACCGGTGCGACCGCCGCGATCGTGTCCGATCATGTGAAAGCGGGGAAATCCCAGCTGACGCATCAATGCCACCTGGTCTGCCGCCATGGTCCTGAACGAGTAGTTCGACCTGTCACCTGAGCACTTCGGCTTGCCCGAATCGCCATAACCACGCAGATCGGCGCACACCACCGTGTATTGGGCAGTCAGTTGTGGAGCCACGCGGGCCCACATGGCCTTGCACTGGGGGAACCCGTGAAGCAGCAATAGAGGAGGGCCCGAGCCTCCCGTGACATAAGCGATGTCGGTCCCTTCGACTTTGGCAACGCCCGGAGTAAATCTTTCGAACATGAGGGCCTCCTGCTCGCGATGTGCGGGGCACTTGCGGTACTATACCCCCCTATAGTATCCCGCGTGCGGCTGAGCCGCATTTTGCAGAGGTCCCGGTGACTCACACCCTGAAAGGTAAAGCAAAGCTTCTGAACCGCGTCCGGCGCATCAAAGGCCAGGTTGAAGCGATTGAGCGTGCATTGCAGTCCGAAGCGGTCTGTGCTGACGTCATGCAGCAGATCAGCAGCTGTCGCGGGGCGGTGAACGGGTTGTTGGCTGAGGTGCTCGAAGAGCACATCACGTCCCACTTTTCACACACTCCGGCGAACAAGGAAGCGAGCGAGCAGTTGCTGGACGTGGTCCACAGCTACTTTAAATGAGCCAGTCAATGGAACGGCCCGGCGAACCAGGTCAGTCGCACAGTCACGTGTTCCTCGGTGAGGGCCACGAGGCGAACGAGCGCAAGACCTGGGCCGTGATCATCCTGTGCGGCATCATGATGCTCGTGGAGATTGTCGGCGGCAGTTTGTTTGGCTCCCTTGCGCTGATAGCAGATGGCCTGCACATGTCCACTCACGCGGGCGCCATGTTGATCGCCGCGTTGGCCTACACTTACGCGCGCCGCCATGCCACCGACAACCGTTTCGTGTTCGGCACTGGAAAACTAGGCGATTTGGCGGGGTTTACCAGCGCCATCGTGCTGGCAATCATTGCCTTGTTGATTGGCTACGAGGCCATTGAACGCTTCATCGATCCGGTGGGCATCTCATTCAACGAGGCGATTCCTATCGCGGTCGTGGGGCTGGTGGTCAACATCGTGAGCGCGTGGCTTCTCAGCGACGGCGATCACCCTGGGCACAGTCATAGCCATGGTGGCCACAGCCACGGGGACAGTCATGGCGAGGGCATGCAATTCCGGGAAGTCGCTGCCGAAGTGCGCGCGCCATTTCTCGCGGATGCGCATCAGCGTGCGGCGCACGACCACAGCGGTGATCACGACCACGGTGGCCACGATCATGCGCATGACCACGGCGGCAATCACGACCACCACGGCCATGACCATGGGCACGACCACCACCATGCGCAGGGCCACACACACAGGGCCGCCCATCCCCACGCAGGCAGCCCAGCCCAAGCCACAACCCGCGACAACAGCATCCGCTCCGCGTATGCCCATGTGCTGGCTGATGCGTTTGTATCGGTATTAGCCATCACAGGTTTGATCTTGGCAAAGGTGTACGGCTGGCTCTGGATGGACCCGCTCGCGGGCATCATCGGCGCGCTGGTGATTGCCAACTGGTCGGTGACCCTGATTCGGGATACCGCGGGAATTCTGCTGGATGTCTGCCCAGACGAAGGTACGCGTGAGCGCGTTCGGCGAACCATCGAAATGGACGGCGACCGGGTTGTCGACCTGCATCTGTGGCGGCTGGGGCCTGGCCATTTGGCCGCTGTGGTAGCCATCGCCACGAGCAAGCAGCGCGACGCGTCTTTCTACCGCGGACGCCTCAGCTCGTTTGCGTGTCTTTCTCACATCACTGTCGAAGTGACCAGGGCGGGTGGCCCGTGAGCGTCAGACCGGGCGATGGCCGTCTCCATTCCGGGAGAGGGCGATCTATCTCTTTGGCCGCTCACGCAATGGTTGGGGCTCTGTGAGGGTCTCGAATGTACAGGGGAACCCTCGCGCGGGGCAGGCGGCCCACAGAAGATTGCTGTGGCGAATGGCCTACAGGCCGCTATTATGTGCGGATCTATACTAGGCGCTTTGCCTGGGAGTTGTCTTTACGATGGACGAAGTTCGGGGCAGTCGTAGCGCCGAGTCGGATTCGGAATCGCTGATCCTGGTGGACGAGGCCGACCGCGAAGTCGGGCATCTCGACAAGGCGCAATGCCACCAGGGACAGGGGGTTCTGCACCGCGCGTTCTCGCTGCTGATCTTCAACGATGCGGGCGAGTTGCTGTTGCAGCAACGCTCGGCGTCCAAGCGCCTGTGGCCGCTTTTCTGGTCCAACAGTTGCTGCAGTCATCCGCGGCGCGCCGAGACCATGGAGGCCGCGATTCATCGGCGGCTGTACGAGGAGCTGGGACTGCGCTGTCCGTTGGAGTTCCTCTTCAAGTTTCAATATCAGGCGCAGTTTGACGCTGCGGGCGCTGAGCAGGAACTGTGTTCCGTGTTCATCGGTCGCACGTCCGACCCGGTCCGGATCGATCCGAGCGAGATTTTCGCCTGGCGTTGGATCAGCCCCGAGAATCTGCAGGCCGAGCTGGCCGGCAGCGAGGCTGACCGCTTCACGCCGTGGTTCGTGATGGAGTGGGAGCGTATCTGGCGCGATCACCGCGCTGTGCTGGCGCCGAAGCAATAGGAGAGTTACAAGTTGGCCGTTCCGCTATTTCAAGGTTTGAAGGTTGGGCAATACATCGCCAGTCAGAAGCTGCGCGGCATCAAACGCTACCCGCTGGTGTTGATGCTCGAGCCGCTTTTTCAGTGCAACCTGGCTTGCGCGGGATGCGGCAAGATCGACTATCCGAAGGAAACGTTGCAGAAACGTGTGAGCGTCGAGGACGCGCTGCGCGCAGTCGATGAGTGTGGCGCGCCGATGGTATCCATCCCGGGCGGCGAGCCGCTGATTCACAAAGAGATGCCGCAGATCGTGGCCGGCATCGTGGCACGCAAGAAGTTCGTCTACCTCTGCACCAACGCCATTCTCCTGCCGAAGCACATTGACGACTACAAACCGTCCAAGTACCTCACGTTCTCCATCCATCTGGACGGCAGCCGTGAGCGTCACGACGAGTCAGTTTGCCAGGAAGGTGTATTCGACAAGGCTGTTGCAGCGATCCGCCTGGCACGCAGCAAAGGTTTCCGCGTAACCATCAACTGCACGTTGTTCAGCGGTGAGAACCCTGACGAAGTGGCTGCCTTCTTCGACGAGGCAATGACCCTCGGCATCGAAGGCATCATGGTATCGCCGGGCTACAGCTACCATCATGCGCCACGCCAGGATGTTTTCCTCGGCCGCAGCGCCAGCAAGCGCCTGTTCCGCGAGATCTTCAAACGGGGCGCCACCGAAAGCTCCAGGAAAGGTCATTCACGTCCGCGCTGGTCCTTCAACCACTCCGGGTTGTTCCTCGACTTTCTCGCGGGCAACCAGGACTACCAGTGCACGCCCTGGAGCACGCCGACCTACAACCTGTTCGGTTGGCAAAGGCCGTGCTACCTGTTGACCGACGAAGGCTATGCGCCGACGTTCAAATCGCTCATGGAAGACACCGACTGGGAGAAGTACGGTGTAGGCCGCAATCCCGCTTGCGACAACTGCATGGCTCATTGCGGCTTTGAAGGCACCGCGGTGGATGACATGTTCAGCCACCCGATCAAGGCCATGAAGAACGCTTTGCAGGGTCCTCGTACCACTGGCCCGATGGCTCCTGACCTGCCCATTCTCTACAGTGATGGGGACCGTCGCCCTCGTGGTGCAGCCGTGGCAACCGTAGCTGTGGCTGACGTGAAACGCTCAAACCGGACGCCCGAAGCTGACGGCGGACACCCATTCAGGCCGCAGTAATAGCAGTAATAATGGTGACCCTCTCAATGTTGGAAGTGCGGGCGTGAACGCGGCGGCTGGTGGGGCCCGACAAGCCACTCAGGACGAATCCACCCGGAGCGAAGGCTTTCGCGCTCAGTTGGAGTCGTGGCAGACACGCATGGAGTCGGCGTTAGCTTCACGGCTACCCGGCCCGGAGGTAGTGCCTTCTCGCCTCCATGAAGCCATGCGCTACAGCGTCCTCGGAGGCGGCAAACGCATTCGACCCGCGCTGCTTTTCGCTGCCGCCCGCGCGGTAGGACGTTCGGAAGAGGAAGTGGAGGGCGCCGCTTGCGCCATCGAGCTGATACACGTGTATTCGCTCGTACACGACGACCTGCCGGCCATGGATGATGACGACCTTCGTCGCGGTCGGCCCACGGTTCACAAGGCCTACGACGAGGCAACCGCTGTTCTGGTGGGGGATGCCCTGCAGACGCTGGCGTTTCACGTGTTGACCCGGGATCAGGCCTTGCCGGGATCTCCCGCGACCCGGCTGCGCCTCGTTGAGTTGCTGGCGGAAGCCAGCGGCTCGTTTGGTATGGCCGGCGGTCAAGCCATCGACCTGGCCGTTCAAGGCCAGCGGCTGGACCTGGCGCAGGTGGAGGAAATGCACTCCCGCAAAACCGGCGCTTTGATCCGCGTCAGCGTGATGATGGCGGCGGCCTGTGCGCCGTCCCTGGATTCCCGCCTGCACGATGCGCTTGCAGGTTTCGCAGGTCCCATCGGGCTCGCATTCCAGATCCAGGATGACTTGTTGGACGTGCTGGGTGATGTCTCCACACTCGGCAAGGCAACGGGAGCGGACAGCGAGCGCTCCAAGCCGACACATCCGTCGGTGATCGGAATCGAGGCTTCCCAGGAGCGGGTGCGCCTCCTGCATGCCCAGGCACTGGATGCCCTGGCACCCCTGGGTCCCCGGGCCGACCTGTTGCGCTCACTGGCCGACTGGCTGCTGGCGCGGCACTATTGAAGGCCCCGTGCCTCTAAGTGGCTAGACCTTAACCGATTGATTGCATGGTAAAGTCCCGGCCTCGAGGGGTGGCAATTGTCACATGCCCGGGTCGTTGTGGTCGCAAGGTCCGTTCGAACGATGTCGCCAGACGCTGCACAGATGGAATCCAGCATTTCTGATGAGGCTTATCAGGACTACATCCTGCCGGGCGTCTCGCGCACCTTTGCGCTGACCATTCCCGAGCTGCCGGCAGCGCTGCGCACCTCCGTCACCAACGCCTATCTGTTGTGTCGGATCGCCGATACCATTGAGGATGAGCCGGCCCTGTCTCCAACGGCCAGTCTGCATTTCCTGCAGCGCTTTGTTGCAGTACTGTATGGCAACGAGCCGGCTGCCGTACTGGCACAGGACCTGGTTCCGCAGCTCTCCAAGGAGACACTGCCGGCGGAACACAGCCTGGTGGCCAACATGGAGCGCGTGGTCCGCGTGACCAACCGCCTCGACGGCCAACAGCGGCTCGCGATCCAACGTTGTGTGGAAGTGATGGCCGGTGGCATGCACCAGTTCCAACAAACTGCCAGTCTGCGCGGCGTACCGCGCCTCAGCGACCTGGATGACTACTGTTACTACGTCGCCGGCGTCGTGGGCCAGATGCTCACGGAGCTGTTCTGCGGCTACTCGGCCGAAATCGGTCAGCATCGCGCCGCAATGCACGAGCTGGATGTCTCGTTTGCCCAGGGTCTGCAGATGACCAACATCCTCAAGGACGTGTGGGAAGATCGCAGCCGCGGGGCCTGCTGGCTGCCGCAGGAAGTTTTCAGCCGCCACGGCATCGATCTGGGCACGCTCGCGCCGGGACAGGCTGATTCGCGCTTCGATGCGGCCATGCGCGAGTTGGTCGGCGTTGCCCACGCGCACCTGCGCAACGCCCTGGCATTTACTTTATTGATCCCGGGCAAGGATGCAGGCATTCGCCGCTTCTGCCTGTGGGCCATCGGACTGGCGGTTCTCACGCTGCGCAAGATCGCTGCAACA
Source organism: Gammaproteobacteria bacterium (assembly GCA_034668025.1). Lineage (GTDB taxonomy): Bacteria > Pseudomonadota > Gammaproteobacteria > Steroidobacterales > Steroidobacteraceae > 13-2-20CM-66-19. The sequence goes on from JAXDQF010000166.1 coordinate 8,355, forward strand.
CCGGGCTTCACCTCCGGCAGGCAGGTGAAAGTCCCGCGCTCGGCGGTGGCCGTGACCCGCATCACTACCAACATTTCCGTCCGTAACAACTGGATGCTCGAGCGCCTGTTCGATATTGCCGCGAGGGGCGTGCCGCTCGCGCCGCCTGGAACTGTGCGCCGCCCGTCCAGGCCCGGACTATTGCACGTTGCCGCCCCTGCGCCCGAATACGCGCATGCCGCGCGGCCCGTGCAGATTGATCGTGGAGCCCGCCGCTCCGAAGGGAGATCCGCGCTTTGAGTCGTAATTTCCGCGCTATCGACACAGCCGCAAACAAAAGAAACAACCGCCAGGAACTGCTGTCGCAGAGGCTCGAGCGCCACGAGCAGCTGTCGCTCAACCGAAGCATCGACGCCGCCCGCGAGGAGCTGCTCAACCGGCAGACCGAGCAGGGCTACTGGCTGTTTGAGCTGGAGGCCGACTGCACGATCCCGGCCGAATACATCATGATGATGCACTACCTCGACGAGATCGATCCGTCGCTGGAAGCCAAAATCGCGGTGTATCTGCGTGCCCACCAGGCCGACCACGGCGGCTGGCCGCTATACTACGGCGGCGAGCTCAACATCAGCTGCACCGTCAAGGCCTACTACGCTTTGAAGTTGGCGGGCGACAGCCCCGATGCGCCGCACATGGTGCGGGCACGCAAGGCGATTCTGGAGCGCGGTGGCGCCGCGCGAGCCAACGTGTTCACGCGAATTGCGCTGGCGCTGTTCGGCCAGTGTCCGTGGCGCGCAGTGCCCTACATTCCCGTCGAAATCATGCTGATGCCGCGCTGGTTTCCGTTTCATCTGGACAAGGTGTCCTACTGGTCACGCACGGTGATGGTGCCGCTGTTCATTCTCTGCACCTACAAGCCGAAGGCCAAAAATCCGCGCAACGTCCATATCCCCGAGCTGTTCACAGTGCCGGCGGAGCGTGAGCGCAGTTATTTCCGGCTCGGGCCGGAGCGCTCGGGCACGAAGGCGCGCGTGCTCGCCACAGCCTTTCTACTCGTCGATCGGACCTTTCGGGTGATGGATTTCCTCATTCCGCGAGCGATGCGCACGGCAGCCACAAAACGGGCTGAAACCTGGTTCCTGGAGCGATTGAACGGTGAGGATGGCCTGGGCGCGATCTTCCCCGCCATGGTCAACGCTCTGGAAGCGATGGTGTTGCTCGGGTACCCGAGCGATGACCCGCGCCGCGTGACCGCCAAGAAAGCGCTCGAAAACTTGCTCGTCATTGACGGCAACGCAGCTTATTGCCAACCGTGCGTATCGCCGATCTGGGATACGGCACTGGCAACGCTCGCGGTGCAGGAGTCCGGCGGAGCTGCGGCGACAGTCGCGACCCATGCGGGTCTCGAATGGCTCAGGAGCAAGCAGTTGTTGAATGAGCCGGGTGACTGGCAGGTGAGCCGCCCGGATCTGAAGAGCGGCGGCTGGCCGTTCCAGTTCGCGAACGGCCATTACCCGGATCTGGACGACACGGCCGCCATCGTCTGGGCGATGCACCGAGCCGGCGATCATGCGAAATACACTGAGAGCATGGACCGCGCGTTGGATTGGCTGAGGGGCATGCAGAGCTCCGATGGCGGGTTCGCGGCTTTTGACGTCGACAACACGCACTACAACCTCAACCAGATTCCATTCGCCGATCACGGCGCGTTGTTGGATCCGCCCACGGCCGATGTCACGGCGCGGGTTGTGGCGGCGATGGCCATCGTGGGGCGGCCACAGGATCAAGTGGCACTGCAGCGGGCGATAGATTTCCTGCGCCGGGATCAAACGGCCGAAGGCTCGTGGTTTGGCCGCTGGGGCACCAATCACATCTACGGCACCTGGTCGGTGCTCGCAGGCCTGGGGCAAGCGGGGATCGGTGCAGATGACGAGGCGGTACGGCGCGCCGTCGACTGGCTCAACTCGCGCCAAAACAGCGATGGCGGTTGGGGCGAAAGCAACGACTCGTATGCCGGCAAGACCCACCTGGGCGAAAGAACCGCCAGCACACCGCACCAGACCGCCTGGGCACTGCTGGGATTGATGGCCGCCGGCCAGGCGGCATCAGTCGCAGCGCGCTGTGGCATCGAGTACTTGTTGCGCACACAGCAGGCGGACGGGCTGTGGTCGGATCCGCACTTCACGGCACCGGGCTTCCCCCGGGTGTTCTATCTGAAGTATCACGGCTACTGCGCGTACTTCCCGCTGTGGGCACTCTCGGCATATCGCAACCTGGTGCGGCCCGGAGCCGCCCATTGGCACTGAACATAGTCGGGATCGTCTGCGCGCTCGCCTCGGAAGCGCGGCATCTGGGCCCAACAGTACGACTCGCTGAGCCTTTGGGTTCACTTGCCGACGGCACGTTGGTTGCCACAACCGGAATGGGCAGCGCCGCCGCGTCGATGGGCGCACGAGCCCTCATCGACGCTGGCGCAACTGCGCTCGCGAGTTGGGGGATGGCCGGCGGACTCGATCCATCCTTGAGCGCGGGGGCCATTCTCCTTCCCGCAGAGGTTCTCGGCGCCGACGGTCGGGTTCACAACACCGAATCCGGTTGGCGCAACCGACTGAGCGCCGCAGTCGCCGCACATGCACCGGTCCGTGGGGGCAGGCTACTGACGTCCGCACAGGCAGTTGGCTCGGTGGAGGACAAGGCGGAGTTGTTCAAGAGCACGGGGGCGGCAGCCGTCGACATGGAAAGCGCGGCAGTAGGCGAAGTCGCTGAACAACATCAACTGCCTTTCATTGCCGTACGCGTCGTCGTTGACAGTGCCGGCGATGTGTTGCCGCGCGCGGTGACCGCTGCCGCTGACAATGCGGGCCACCTGCAGATCTGGCGACTGATCGGCGCATTGGCGCTGGCACCCAACGAATTGGCCCCGTTGATCCGGCTGGCACGTCGTTATAGAGCAGCCAACCGGTCGCTGGCCACGATTGCCCGGATGGGCTCGCTGGCACCTTCAGCCTTTTCCGCATCCGTCTCATGAAGGCTTTGGTTACGGGTGCGACCGGGTTTGTGGGCGCCGCTGTTGCGCGGGCGCTCATTCGGGAGGGCTGGGAAGTTCGCGCGCTGGCCCGGAAGGGATCGGACCGACGCAACGTCCAACACTTGCCGCTGGAAGTCGTCGAAGGGGACCTGGCCGACCGGGGCTCGCTCGATCGCGCGCTCACCGAATGCCAGGCGCTGTTTCACGTTGCGGCGGATTATCGACTGGGCGCATTCGATCCGCAGCAGCTCTATCAAACCAACGTCGAGGGTACTCGCAACATCCTGGAGGCCTCACGGCAGGCTGGTGTACGGCGCGTTGTCTACACGAGCAGCGTCGCCACAGTCGGCATTCCGCGCGACGGCTCTCCCGGGAACGAGGACACGCCCGTCGGCGTCGCCGACATGGTCGGCCACTACAAGCGCTCAAAGTTTCTCGCCGAGCAGCTTGTCCGGGAAGCCGCCTTGGGTGGACTGTCGGTCGTGATCGTCAATCCGTCGACTCCAATAGGCCCGGGTGACGTCAAACCAACGCCGACCGGACAGTTGGTGCTGGACGCGGCTGCAGGCAGGATGCCGGCCTATGTCGATACCGGGTTGAACGTCGTACATGTTGACGATGTTGCTGCAGGGCATGTGCTGGCATTCCACCGTGGCCGCCTGGGAGAGCGCTACATTCTCGGCGGACAGGACCTGACACTCCGCGAGATTCTCGTTGAGATCGCCGGGCTGGTCGGTAGAAAGCCGCCGACCATTCGCCTGCCGACCGGGGTGGTGTTGCCCATTGCATACCTTGCCGAGGCCTTTGCCCGGATGACAGGGCGCCCCGGCCGGATCACTGTTGAGGGCGTGCGCATGTCCCGCAAGCGCATGTTCTTCTCGAGTGAAAAGGCGAAGCGCGAGCTGGGATACGTGTGGCGTCCCCCCACAGAGGCCCTGCGCGACGCGATTGCGTGGTTGCGGGAGCAGGGCCTTCTGGCCTGCTGAGCCAACCCGCAAATCCGCCTTTTGGGAGAGGCATTTCCTTTGGATGCCTTCGAAAACGGGCGTAAAATACGTCGATCATGCCTGAATCAACGCATTTCCCCGCGCCTGCTCCAGCGGCCCAACGTCCCTGGGATGCACGGCTGGCACGCCGGTTGGTCACGCCTTTGAAGGACAGCAGGGCTACCCCAAACCACTTGACCACAGTCCGCCTGGCCGTGGGCCTGTCTGCTGCGGCGGCCTTCCTGCCGGGCACCTACGGTTGGACGAACATCGGGGCTTTGCTGCTCATCCTGTCGAATTTTCTCGACCACACTGACGGCGAGCTGGCGCGCATCAGTGGCAAGACCAGCCGCATCGGCCACATCTACGACCTGGCCAGCGACGCCCTTGTGACGGTCCTTCTGTTCCTCGCCATCGGGATCGGTGTGGGCACACACGTGGGATCTTTGCTGCAGTTGCCACCGGCCTTTCTCGGACTGGTTGCGGGCAGCGCGATCGCTTTGATCTTTTATCTGCGCATGCGGATCGAGGCGTTGGGGGGCAAAGCCGCGAGCAAACAGGGCTCGCTGGGCGGGTTTGAAACTGAAGACGTGCTCTACCTGCTCCCGCTGGTGACCCTGTTCAATGGACTCACCAACTTCCTCGTGGCGGCCGCCATCGTCGCGCCCCTGTTTGCCGCGTGGGTGGTGTTTGACTACTGGCGCGTCGTGCGCCGTCTGCAGCCGGTGGAAGGCCAGCAGACGTCGGGGGTGGCCTGATCAGCCTGTCCGCGGCGCACTCGGGTAAAGAGCGGATAGAAGAGGGCAGAGCCGCAGCCGCACCGCAATCCAAGCCCGACGCCGACCAAGCGGATGCCCATCGACTGAACGAGGCGCGGCTGGCACAGCTCGATAGTGAACGGCTGCGGCGCGAGTTTGTGAGCCAGGGTGCCTTCGTGTACCTGTCTGATTTCCTGGCTCCGCAAGTCACTTCCCAACTCGTTGCCGCCGTAGCCGCGGTCGAGCCGGCGATCAACCGCAACTATCTGCCGGGCCACAAACAGGGCGGCAGCGTCAGCCGTCATACGCTGGATCAGCTCGCGCCGTTTATCGCCGAGTTGTATCGCTCACCGGCGCTGATCGGCCTCCTGGAGAAGTTGGCAGGCGAGCGCCTGCAGCTGTCACCCCCTGATGATCCGCACGCCTATGCGCTGTATTTTTATACGAAGCCCGGCGATCACATTGGCTGGCACTACGACACTTCGTACTACGCCGGCCGGCGGTATACGGTGCTGCTCGGGGTGCTCGATGAGTCATCCTGTCGTCTCGACTATGAGTTGCACACCCGGGAAACCGGGGTGGCCGTCGTTCCGGGGTCAGTGCAGATTCCCCCGGGCGGCCTGGTCTTTTTCGACGGTGACAAGCTGCGCCACCGGATCTCGCCCCTGGGCGAGAACGAAAAGCGCGTCTCCCTGACATTTGAGTACGTGACCGACCAGCGCATGCACCCGTGGTGGCGGCTCATCTCCAACCTCAAGGATGCGGTGGCTTATTTCGGTCTTCGCCAGGTGTTCAGCCGCCGCAAGGGATCCGCAGGCCCATGACGCGGGCGGCTATCTGGCTGCTCACGGCAGGTGTGTTGCTATTCGCCGGAGTGCTCATCTCGCAAGGGCTGACGGCGGTGTTTGCGACGTTGGCCGTTGCAGGGTGGGGGTTGCCGCTCGTTGCGCTGCTTCACCTGGTGCCCCTCGCTCTCGACGCGGCCTCGATTCGTGTCATGTTTGACACTACCCGGGTTCGAAGCTCACTGCGCGACGCCATCCTGGCCCGGTGGGTCGGGGAATCCGCCAACAGCTTTCTGCCGGCCGGTCCGATTGGCGGCCCGGTGGTCATGTCCCGGTATTTCGCCCAGCGGGGAATGTCCATGCGCGATGCCGCAGCGGGAGTGACCGTCAGCACGACACTCCAGGCACTCGCCCAGATCGTCTTTGCCCTGATGGGCGTGGCGATGCTCGGTGCACATGCCAGCCCAGGTTCAGAACACGCCATCCGCACGCCGTTGATCATCTCCGGGGGCGTCCTCGCGTTCTGTCTGACAGGCTTCTACCTGATGCAGCGCCGTGGCCTGTTCGGCAAGTTGATGCGCGCCCTCAAGCGCTTCGGGGGCAAGCGTGACTGGTCGCAGATCACGAGCCAGGCGGACGCCATCGATCTCGCCGTGCAGGATGCCTACGCGCGCAAAGGGCGGATGACGGCCAGCTTCCTTTTGAGCTTCGCCGGCTGGATCATCGGCACTGCCGAGGTGTACCTGATCCTGCAACTGCTGCAGTTCCCCGTTGGCTGGGGCGACGCGCTGCTTTTGGAAAGCCTGGGGCAGGCCATCCGCGCAGCGGGTTTTGCGATTCCGGGGTCGCTGGGAATCCAGGAGGGCGGCTTCCTCCTGTTGGCGCCGCTGGCGGGCCTGCGGCCCGAGACGGCGCTCGCCTTGTCGCTCGCGAAGCGGGCGCGCGAGGTTATCCTCGGGGCCCCGGGACTGTTATATCTGCATCTGTCGGAGCGAGGCTGGCGCCGCCGGCTTGCCCTTTGACCCAGAAGGAACCCAATGCGAGCTATTATTCTTGCCGCAGGGCGCGGTATGCGTCTGCAACAGGCGGAAGATCAACATGCACCCAAGTGCCTGTTGTCCTTCGACGGGACGACGCTGCTCGAGCGGCATCTACGGATTCTCAAACAGGCCGGTGTTGAGCAGATCGTCCTGGCCCTGGGCTTTCGCCACGACCTGGTGGAGGCCGAGCTCGACCGGCTGCACTGGCTACCCCGGCCCGAGATCGTCCTGAATGACGGTTACGAGCTGGGAAGTGTCCTCACCGTCCACACAATCGCCGACGCGATGACCCGGGGCGGTGATGTACTGTTGATGGACGCCGATGTCCTCTACCACCCGGACATCATGACCGCGCTCGTAGCCGGCGCAAAGCCGGTCAACCGGATCCTGATCGACCGGGATTTTGAGCCCGGTGATGAGCCCGTGAAGGTGTGTGTCAGTGACGGCATCGCGGTCGAGTTTCGCAAACAGCTCGCGCCGGGCTTGAAATATGACACCATCGGCGAGTCCGTTGGTTTTTTCCGCTTCGATGCCGCGGGCGCGCGCCGCCTGGCCACGCTCGTGGCCGGCTACGTCGACAGTGGCCGATCCAACCTGCCGCATGAAGAGGCGATTCGCGACATGCTGTTGGAACGCAGCCAGATCGTCGACGTCGCCGATGTCAGCGGGCTGCCGTGGATCGAGATCGATTTTCCCGTGGATATAACCCGGGCCATGCGCGACGTGCTGCCCCAACTTCCGCCGTTCCCAGGATCGCTCAAATGAATGCATCAATGGAAACTCGTCCCGCAGGGTTCGAACACGCCGCCAACGAAGGAGTCGCCCGCTCGCGCAGCGCGCGGTTGCGCCAGATGCTCCTGAGCGATGAGCTCGAATTCCTCATGGAGGCCCACAACGGTCTGTCCGCACGGATCGTGCGCGAGGCCGGCTTCAAGGGCATCTGGGGCTCGGGGCTCACCATTTCCGCCCAGTTCGGCGTCCGTGACAACAATGAGGCGAGCTGGACCCAGGTGGTGGACATGCTGGAGTTCATGGCCGACGCCAGTGATCTGCCCATTCTCCTGGACGGCGACACCGGCTACGGCAACTTCAACAACATGCGCCGCCTGGTCCGCAAGCTCGAGCAGCGCGGCATCGCCGGGGTGTGCATCGAGGACAAGCAGTTTCCCAAGACCAACAGCTTTCTCAACGGTGAACGGCAGCCCCTGGCGGACGTCGCCGAGTTTGCCGGGAAGATCGCCGCCGGCAAGGACACCCAGCAGGATCCGAATTTCTCCATTGTTGCGCGAGTCGAAGCGTTGATCGCCGGCTGGGGAATGGACGAGGCGCTGCGCCGTGCCGAGGCGTATCGGCGCGCGGGAGCGGATGCGATCCTGATCCACAGCAAGCTGTCGAAGCCGGATGAGATTGTGACGTTTGCGCGTGAATGGGCCGGGCGCGGGCCGCTGGTCATCGTGCCGACCAAGTACTACAGCACGCCGACCGAGGTGTTTCGCAAGGCCGGGATCAGCACTGTCATCTGGGCGAACCACCTGATCCGGGCAGCCACTGCTGCGATGCAAAGTGTGGCGAAGGAAATCCACTCCAACGAGACCCTCGTCAACGTGGAAGACCGGGTTGCCTCGGTCAATGAGATCTTCCGCCTGCAGGATGCCGATGAGTATTCGGCCGCCGAGCGCCTGTACCTGGCGGCTTCGGAGTCCTCACGTGCGGCTGTGGTCCTGGCGGCCAGTCGCGGTCGTGGCCTGGAGTCGATGACAGAAGATCGGCCGAAAGTCATGTTACCCATCGCCGGCAAACCTCTGCTGCGCTGGCTGATCGACAGCTTCAAGAAGGAGCATGTCAACGACATCACCGTGGTCGGTGGTTACCGCGTCGACGCGATTGACACCGCCGGCATCAAGCTGGTTGTCAACGAGCGCTACGCGCAGACCAGCGAGCTGGCATCGCTTGCTTGCGCGGTGGATGCCCTCGAATCTGACACCGTGATCTCCTACGGAGACCTGCTGTTCCGCAGCTATGTCCTGCGTGACCTTGTGGAGAGCAAGGCTGATTTTTCTGTGGTCATCGACTCGTCACCGAGCGCATCGAGCAATCTCACCGTACGTGACTTTGCGTACTGCTCGCGTCCGGATGACCGTGGCCTGTTTGGAACTCCGGTCCTGTTGCAGCGGGTCACCAGCGGCAAACAGCCCGCTTCAGACTCCACCGAGCCAGTCAGTGGCCGTTGGATCGGCATGTTGAACGTCAGCCGTGCCGGCATCGCCAGGCTGAAAGCCGTCCTCGCCCAGCTTCGTCAACGGCCCGATTTCGACACGCTGGATATGCCCGCATTGATGAACGCACTGATCGCGGACGGGGCCCCGATCGAAGTGTTGTATGTCCATGGTCATTGGCGCGGCGTCAACGATCTGGAGGACTTCCGTCAGGCGGTTGACTTCGCCCATTCACAGACTCCCTTCGGCAGCACGCCCGGCAACGGCTCGGCTGCTGCGAAAGGCGGCGAATGATTGAGGCGCGGCATTTTGTTGAGGCGGCACGTGAACGGGGCTTCGAGTGGTATGCGGGCGTTCCGTGCTCGTTTCTCACGCCGTTCATCAACTACGTGCTGCAGGATCCCTCATTGCAGTATGTATCGATGGCGAATGAGGGCGACGCTGTTGCCCTGATCGCGGGAGTCGCTTTGTCAGGCGGCCGTCGCCGCGGCGTCTCCATGATGCAGAACTCGGGTTTAGGCAACGCCGTCAGCCCGTTGACGTCGCTCACCTGGACATTTCGCCTGCCACAGTTGCTCATCGTCACCTGGCGAGCGCAGCCAGGTGTGCCCGATGAGCCGCAGCACGCACTCATGGGACCTATCACGCCCAAAATGCTCGAAACGATGGAGATCCCCTGGGAGCTGTTTCCATCGGAGATCCACGCCATCGGACCGGCACTGGATCGGGCAACGGCCTATATGGACGAAACGGGGCGCCCGTATGCATTAGTAATGCAGAAGGGCACCGTTGCACCGTACGCTCTCCAGGCCGGTGCTGGCATGGCTGCGCGAAGCGCATCAAAGGCACGTGCCAGCTTGGAACCTCTACGGCTTGCAGCGGCTGCGCGAGCATCCCGTCAGGATGCCCTGAAGGAGGTCGTTGCCCGCACACCTACCGGTTCGACGGCGGTGCTTGCATCAACCGGTTTCTGTGGCCGTGAGCTCTACGCAATCGAAGATCGACCCAACCAGTTGTACATGGTCGGCAGTATGGGCTGCGTAGTTCCACTCGCTCTCGGTCTCGCGTTGGCTCGTCCCGACCTCCGAGTGGTCGCGTTGGATGGAGACGGGGCAGCGTTGATGCGTATGGGCGCCTTCGCAACCGTGGGTGCCTACGGACCGCCCAATCTTCAGCACTTGCTGCTGGACAACGGCGTACATGACTCAACCGGTGGCCAGGCGACCGTCTCGGCAAACGTGTCATTTGCAGAGATCGCGGCTGCATGCGGCTACGCTGCCTCACTCGAAACTGACGACGTGTCCCGGATCGGTTCCTGGCTCAACGAGCCTGCGATCGACGGTCCGCGGTTCGCGCGGTTGCTGACTCGCGCCGGCACGCCTGATGGGCTTCCTCGTCCCTCCGTAACACCTATCGACGTCAAGACACGTCTGATGCAACACTTCGGCTCTTCAGCCGGAGTGACCTGATGCTTTTGCTCAATCCCGGGCCTGTCACGCTGTCAGAGCGTGTCCGCCGCAGCCTGTTACAGCCCGATCTGTGTCATCGCGAAAGCGAATTCTTCGCCTTGCAGGATGAGATCCGCACGCGGCTGCTGACGACGTACGACCTGGACCCCAAGGTGTGGACGGCGGTACTCATGACCGGCTCAGGCACCGCCGCGGTCGAAAGCATGACAGCGGCGCTGGTGCCTGCGAAGGGGCGCCTGTTGAACCTCGAGAATGGGGTCTATGGCGATCGGATTGCGCAGATGTGCTCGCAGTACGGGATTGCGCACGAGCGGGTGATCGGGTCGTGGATGGAGCCGTTGGACCTGAAGGCGATCAGCGCGCGACTGGCTGACGGGCAGTTCACGCATATGGCGGTTGTGCACCATGAAACGACCACCGGTCGGCTCAACGATCTCGAGCCCTTGAGCAAACTGTGCCGTGAACGGGGTTTGGGTTTGCTCGTGGACGGTGTCAGCAGCTTCGGAGCCGAAGACATCGACTTTGCCGATGAATCCCTCCACGCGGTCGCTGCCACCGCCAACAAATGTCTCCACGGAGTACCCGGCGCGTCTTTCGTCATTGCCCGTCGTACGGCGCTGGCACAGGCAGCCAAGCGCACGTACTACCTCGATCTTGGCCGCCTCGCACGAATGCAAGACGAACGAAATACGCCGTTCACGCCAGCAGTTCATGCTTACTATGCCCTCGTGGAAGCGTTACGTGAGTTCGCTGACGAGGGCGGGCGCGCGGCGCGTTTCAAACGGTACGCAGCGCTGGCTGAGCAGGTGCGGGCTGGCTTGGCCGCTTTGGGTATCAATCCGATCGTTGCACCGGAACAGTCTTCGGTTGTGTTGCGTTCCTATAACTTGCCGGCAGGGATGCCATATTCAAAACTGCACGACGCTTTGAAGACGGAAGGGTTTGTGATTTATGCGGGGCAGGGGGATTTGTCGAAAACATTGTTCCGGATCTCGACCATGGGCGCCGTGACCTCTGCCGATATGAACCGGCTGTTGAAGTGCTTCGCGCGGCTGGTCTAAACCTCATCTGCGGCTGTGCTGCCGCTATGTTTTTCGCAACGCCGTCCTGGGCAGATACGCCGGACGGTCCCACGGACGTTCCTACGCCCGATGCCAGCGGTGTGCGTTCGGCCGCACCCAGCCCGGACTTCTCCCAACGCCATTGGTACAACGCGCTGCCGTTCATTCCCGTCCCGGAAATCGGCCAGGATCCGGACAGCGGCACGACGCTGGGTGTACTGCCCGTTTGGCTGATCACTGACGACGAGCATCGTATCCGGCGGATCATCGCACCGGACCTGCTCTACAACCCTAACTTCGGCGCCGGATTCCACGGCCGTATCTACGACTACCCGTCCGAAGACAAGCAGTGGTCCCTCATAGCGGGCCTCAAACAAAAGGTGGAGCGTGAATTCAACGGCGAATACACGCTCGGACGCCTTCGTGAGCACCGCTGGTCGTTCACGGGCAGTGTTGTTTACGAACGCGACGGCGCGCCGCGGTTCTTCGGCATTGGCAACGGCACGTCGCATTTCGATGAAACCAACTACACCAGCCAGCAGGAAGTGCTACAGGCCCAGGTTGGGTTGAACTTCACGCGTGAGTGGCAGTTGCTGTATACGGCGCGGTTGCGTTCCGTTGACGTGCTTCGGGGTACTTTGGACAAAGCGCCCTCCATCGAGACCCGCTACCCAACCGTGCGTGGCCTGGGAACCAACTACGAGCAACTCAACAGGCTGTCAATCATCTATGACACGCGCGACAGTTTCACGGCACCCAGGGCTGGGATGAAGTGGGTCGCCTACGGTGGCGTCGCCAGTCGCAGCGGCCTGTTCAACGATTCGCTGTACAGCGAGGCCGGCATTGACGGCCGTACCTTCTGGCCGATCAATCCGGAGACGGTGCTCGCCAGCCACGTGTCGCTGCGCTATCTGCCCAGTGCGCACCGGTTGCCGTTCTGGGCGCTGAGCAGCCTGGGAGGCGGGCAGACCGAGATCGGTGGCGAGCAGCCCCTGCGAGGTTTCGGCGACGGGCGCTTTTACGATCGGAATTCGTTTTCGGCCAGCATGGAACTGAGGCGCACCGCCTTTACGTTCGATGCCATTTCCCACGTCGAGATCGAAGTGGCGCCGTTCGTGGATGTCGGTGATGTATTCCACGACGGCACTAGTTTCCCGGTGAAAGCCCTGCACAAAGTGGGTGGGGTCGGGTTTCGTGGCATCGCACGACCGTCGGTGGTGGGGTACGTGGATATCGGTTACGGAAGCGACGGGACCGCCGTGTTTACCGGGATCAACTACCCATTCTAGCGGGCCCCCTTCCAGCTTCCACCGAAGGACCCCATATAGTTCCCACCATGGCCGACGCCAATCCGCTCAGCGAGTTCATCGCTTGCCATCCGAAGCTGTTTGTACTCACCGGTGCCGGCTGCAGCACGGATTCCGGAATTCCCGACTATCGTGATGAGAACGGTGACTGGAAGCGCGCCCAGCCGGTCATGTTCCAGGCATTCATGGGTGATCTGCACACGCGGCGCCGGTATTGGGCACGCAGTCTCGTTGGATGGCGGCGGTTTGGGCATGCGCAGCCCAATGGCGCGCATCGGGCATTGGCCCGGCTCGGGCAACAGGGACGCACCGAAGTGTTGGTTACGCAGAATGTCGACGGCTTGCATCAATCCGCCGGTAGCCAGGACGTGATCGATCTGCACGGCCGGATGGACCAGGTCCGCTGCATGGACTGCGAGCGGCGTTCGGATCGTGAAGACATGCAGAAGCGCCTGCTCGGGCTCAACCCGTCCTGGGACAGGCTCGATGCGCGCGATGCTCCGGATGGCGACGCCGATCTGGACGGGCTGGATTTCTCCGGGTTCGAAATTCCGGCGTGCACGGACTGTGGCGGCATACTGAAGCCCGACGTCGTGTTTTTCGGCGAGAACGTGCCTAAGGAAAGGGTCACCGCGGCCATGGAAGCGGTCGAGCGTGCCGATGCGGTGCTCGTGATCGGCTCGTCCCTGATGGTTTACTCGGGCTACCGGTTCGCACACGCTGCCTCAAAAGTGGGCAAGCCCATCGCAGCCGTGAACCTGGGCCGTACACGCGCCGACGTGCTTTTAGCCCTCAAGGTGAATCAGCCGTGCGTCTCGGCTTTGGCATTTCTCTTGGACGACCCCAGCGGCTGACCGGCATCATAGGGTCACGATGGATGACCTCACCCAGGCAGGACAGGCTGGAACTGCCGGTACGAAGAAGCCGATTGCGCTGATTGTGGTCCTGCTCCTGGCCATCCTGGTCGCGGCCGCGCTGGGGACCTATGCTCAATCCCTGGTAGACGAGGGCGTCCGCCTGCGCACGCAGCTTGCGGCCCAGGAGCGCAAAATCCTCGACCTGCGCGAGCAGCTGACCAAGGCCGAAGTGGCCGTTCAGGAGAAGGATGCCGCCCTGGCTTCCCGTGAAGTCGCCCTGGCGGATGCCACACAGCCCGAGCTCCCGGTCCGGGTGTCATTCCGACCAGCCTGGATGGGCCAGGGCATGGTCGCCAGCTTCCGCAACGTCAGCAACCAGCAGCTGACCCTCATGGTGGAGTTCCGCGACTCGAGCCTCAAGTCTTCGCGCGACTTCGCGATCGTCGTGGAGGGCGGTGCTGCCGCGGAAGTTGGTCACCCCCAAGGGTGGCTGGTGAGCTCCGGGCAGAGCGTGCGGGTCTCCGCCAGCGGCTTCAAGAGTGTGACGGCCTTCGCTCCCTGACATAGACTAGTCGGCGGCCGCTCACAACCGTCCGGGGGGATTGCGATGAAAGCTACAACACTGCTCGCCGCCGCTGCCTTGCTGTTGCTGTCGATGTCAGTCGATGCGCAGAATGCGCAGCAGGAAAAGATGACGACCTGCAACACACAGGCGAAGGCCCAGAGCCTGAGCGGCGATGCCCGCAAGTCGTTCATGTCCACCTGCCTGTCGAATCAACCCGCGGCGGCGCCGAAGTTGAATTCGCAGCAACAGAAGATGAAACAGTGCAACGCGGACGCGAAAACCAAGGGATTGCGCGGCATGGATCGCAAGACCTTCATGAGCACTTGTCTGCAGGGTTGAGGCGGCCTGTCATAATCGCAGGCTGGTTGCGGAAGCTCGCAACCAGCCGCTAGACTGTCCGCAGCCGCCGGATTCAAACCCGGCTGTCCTGTCCAAGAAGAACAAAGAATGAGCGTCGGACACGTCCGTTGGTTTCGCACACTGACTCAGTTTCTCGCCTGCAGCCGCTTCATCAAAAGACCGGTGCGCGGCGCGCGTAACCGACCGCGCAACGATCTGAACCTGTGCCATCTGCGCCGCCGGTCGCTCATCAAACGCAACTGTCAGTAGGCCCGGTGCGATAAATTCTGGCGCCGCAACAGATTGAGGGTAGCGCCGCTCGAGCGGTGCAGGCCTGATTTTTGCAGCAGTAACAGGGTTTTGTCCTGTAAGGAGCATCGCGGCGATGGAGTTGGAAGACGCCTTGAATCTCGGACTGCCGCCACATCACGTGAGCCAGTGCAGCAAGGGAGAGCGCGTGGCCTTCCGTGCTGAGATCCTCGGTTATCCGCAGTGCACCGGTTTTGGCGCCACCGCGGACGAGGCAGTACGGGTCGCACGCCACTTGTTTACACAGCTTCGCGACGGCCAGACGGCCGTTGCGGTCACTGAAATGGAGGGTGACAGCGCTGAACGGCTTCGCGAGGCAATGCGCTTCGTGGTGACGCGCGCCCTGGTGTAAGCTGCCCGGGGGGAGCCACCCCGGGGTGAAGTTGTGTGTAGGAACATAAAGACACTCTTCAATTTCGAGCCACCCGCCACTGAAGCCGAGATACACGATGCCTCGCTCCAGTTTGTGCGCAAGCTGAGCGGTTTCAACGCGCCCTCGAAGATCAACCAGGTCGCCTTCGACCGCGCAGTGGCAGAAATTTCCGCTGCCGCGGGTAATCTGATCGCCTCCCTTGTAACAACTGCCGGCCCCCGCGACCGTGAAATCGAGGCCGCGCGTGCCCGGGCTCGCTCTGCCGAGAGATTCGGCAGCTCCTGACAACGGCTAGTATGGCCGTCCGCCGGCGTTCGGCGTGTTACTCGCCTGCCGGCGGGTAGCGACCCTCACCTCGTTCGCAGGGCAACATGATCTACGTAAAGCTCGGCCGTACCGGCCTCGACGTTTCCCGTATTTGCCTGGGCTGCATGAGCTATGGTAACCCCGCCGTCGCGAATCAGTCCTGGTCCTTGAGCGAACAGGACAGCCTGCCGTTCTTCAAACAGGCCATAGAGCTCGGCATCAACTTCTTCGACACGGCCAATGTGTACTCGCTGGGTGCCAGCG
>JAXDQF010000167.1:0-10923 GCA_034668025.1 Gammaproteobacteria bacterium
AGATTCTGCACGAGCACCTGTGCGTGGAGGCGTGGCTCGCGCGCTGGTTGGACAATCGCGAGTCAATCGCCGTCCGGCGGCCGTATTCCAGCCCGCCGCTGCCTCACCAGGCCTTGCGAACCTGAATGCTGACCAGCCGCCCGTACGGATCGGCATTCTCCTGGTCATAGCCCAGTGCCGCGGTCTGATTGTTGAGAAACGGCGGGCTCGCGTTGAAGACATTGATGGCATTCAGCTCCAGACGCGTGTTCGCGAGGAAATTGTCGCTGCTGGGGGCGAGGTCATAGCGCAGTTGTGTATCGAACGTCGTGTAGGAGCTGATGGGCCTGTTGGGCTCGCTCGCGGTATCCCTGTAGTGATTCTGGAAGTTGATCCCCACGGTGGCGCCCCAGCGCCGCTGCTGCCACGAAAGCGTGCCCCGCATTTTCAGGCTGAGCGGATTGTTCTGGGTGTCGAGCAGTTGCTGTGACGGGGCGCCAGGCTCATCCTGCTGGGTGAAGTGAAACAGGCGGGTGCCATCCAGGCTCAGTTTCAGGGTTCCCGGTTTCCATGCCCGGGCATAGTTGGCCGTGAAATCGAGCCCCTGAGTGCTGACCCTCTCCATGTTCTGGATGCGCAGATCCAGGATGGCGAGCGCGCCTGACTCCTGGCAAGGCGCGGCCGTATGCGACAGGTAGCGCCCCTGCCTGCAGGCAGCTTCGAGTTGATTTGCCGTGGGATTGCGGATGATCAGGCTCGCGAACACCGGATTGTCGAGAATACCGGGGCCGAATGTCAGGTTCGCGATCCGGTCCCGGAAATCGATGTTGAAATAGGTTGCGCTGATGGTGAGCCCGGTGGCCCATTGCCGCGCATCCAGATCGAATCCGGCGGTCCAGCTGCGGGCGTGCTCCACGGTCAGGGACGCATTTTTCCCCGACTCGATCAGTACGCTCGAGAAGCCCTGGGCGGATGATTTGTCCGGCAGCGCTGCGGCGATGACAATATTCTGACTTGCATCGAGATCCGACAGGGTGGGCGCGCGGATGGAGCGTCCCCAGGTGCCCCGCATGGAAATGGCGTCAAACGGCGACCAGGCCATACCGAATTTCGGCGTCGCCGCCTGGCCGAAATCACTGTAGTGCTCGTACCGGCCGGCCACCGAGAGATCCAGCCGGCGATAACCCATGCCACCGTTATCTTTCCCAAACAACGGAACGGTCAACTCGCCAAATGCTGCGGCCACATTCCGGCTCAGGGCGGCGCGGCTTGCGGGGCTGACAGGCGAGACGGGTAAAGCCGTGTCGAAGACCTGGTTGCGATGGTCCGCGCCGAATGCCAGTTTGATCGCCCCGCCGGGCAGATGGCCAATCGGGCCGTCCGCCGTGACATCGGCGGTTCGCAGGCGCGAGTCGGTGTAGAACCGTCCGCCCGTGGCTAGGGTTTTCAGCGTTATCGGGTTGGTATGAGAGCCATCCCCAAACGGGTTGAAAGCAGTGACCGGATCGGTATCCGCGAGCGCTGCAGCCAGGGCCGCTTGGTCGACCTCGCCGCCCGTAAACTGATTTTCGCTCTCCCTGGCGTAGTTGGCGTAAAGGGTGACTTTCCACGCGGTGCTGACCTCGATATTCAGTCCGAGCGTTACGTTCAGATCGTTCACCAGGACGTCGGTGAATCCCGGGCCGATGTCATCGAGAAAATTGTAATCAATGGTGACGGGATCGATACCTCCGCCCGGATTGACGTAGAAAGGGTTGGTGCTGGGCACCGATATCGGCGACTGGAATCCGCTCGCTTGCTGCCGGGCGTCTCGCTGACTGACCATTGCGTTGCCAAACAGGGTGAGGTTGTCGGTGAGCGACTGTTTGCCGGACCCGTAGAAACTCAATCGCCGCTGGCTGGGCAGGAGGTCGGCATCGGTATAGACATCCGACCGGTTCTGCGTCCCTGCCACGAAGTCGGCAGCTGTCAGTGCGGTGCCATTCTGACCACGGGGGATGGCGTAGCTCTGGTTTCCAATGACGAGATTGCCGGGGTTCGACCGGATTGTATCGAAGTTGCTGCCGCCGAGCGGCACGAGGTCGCTGGCTGCGTAGCGCCGTGCCGAGGCGGGCAGGGCATCGCGCCTGTAGTACTCGACCGACAGCATCGCGTTGCCCGAATCCCAGCGTGATCCGAGTGTCTGCGCCAGCTGATACTCCCGCTGCGTGTTCTGGGTCCCCGATCCGCCGCGCGCCAGGGACTCCGCGCCGGTGAAGTTGTCCCGCATGACGAAGTTCACGACGCCGCCCACCGCATCGGCGCCGTACAGAGCTGACGCACTATCGGGCAGGATGTCGATACGCTCGACAGCGGCCAGTGGAATATTTTCGATGTCGGCGAAGGCGGCCTCGCTGCCGCTCGGCGCGAGCCGCTTGCCGTTGATCAACACAAGAGTCGCGCGGGCACCCAGGCCCCGCAGGTTGATTCCGGAGCCCAGCCCGGAATTTGTTTGTGTCTCCGCGCTGAAGTAGTGAGTGTCCTCGGTCGGTCCACCGCCGAATGTCTGGGGTAGGGTACGCAGGAAGTCCTGCACTGTGGCTGTGCCGCTGCCGTTGATTTCTTCGCGGTGCAAAGAGATCACGTGATCGCCAATGGGCTGCTCGCCGCGCACGTGAGTACCCGTGATGACTATTTCCGCCGACTCTGTTGCTTTGGGATGAGCCGACAGTGCGTTGGAGCCGCTTTCGTCCGCCTCGACGCTCTGGGTCTCGGCCGAGCGCACGCGGCCGGTGTTTGAATTCGGCGCTTCGGCGACCGCGGACCCGGGTACCGTCTCGTGAGTCACCACGGTCACAGCCAGGGTCCGGTCGTTGACGAAATCAAACACGAGGCCGGTATCGGCCAGCATTTTCGCGAGGGCCGCGGGAGCCACGTATTCGCCGCTGATGGCGCGCGTCCGGCGACCCCTCACGATGTTGTAGTCGAACAGCAGTTGCAGGCTGGCTTGGCGGCTGAACTCGTTCAGGGTGAGGCTGGCCTCACCGGCCTCGATGTGAAATGTCTGCAGCTGCGGTGCGCCCAGCGCTGAGCGGCCCACAAACAGCCCCAGCACGATGAGTCCGATGAGCGGCCAGCTCACATCCGCCGTTGTGAGCCGTATGAGCGCCAAAATGTTGCTTTGGCTCGATCCTCGAGAAGCAGGGGAACATGAGTCCATTCTTGACGGGCCGTTTTTTTAGTTGTGCCTTCCCTGCAATTTGGACAGTGTCTTACGGCGGTTTGTCACCCGCGGAGAGGCGTATGTCGCCACTGTTGTCTCCGATCTGCACCTGGACGCCGAATGAGCGTTGCAATGCAGCAGTGAAACTATCCAATTCCGTGGTCCGGAAGTTGCCACCGACCTTCACGTTCACAATCGACTGGTCCGCGATTGTAATCTGACGTTGGTTATACCTGTTGAATTCCTGGACCGCATCGTCGAGCGTCTCACCCTGGAAAGCAAGGTATCCGTCGGTCCAGGCGAGCTTCCGCTTGACGTCGTTCACGGGTACGGGCCGGACGGATACTTCGTTGCGGCGCACACTGGCGGCCTCGCCGGCGGAAACCTTCGGCGCCGTGGCGAGTAACGAGGGGTTTTCGAAGTTGGCTTCCGTGCCAGGCGCTCCCACTGCGACGCGTCCTTCGGCCACGAGAACCTCAACGTGCTCTGCGTCGCGGATGCGAACGGAGAATTCCGTGCCGACCGCCCGGACTACCGTGCCGCCGGCTGTAACATAGAACGGCCTGTTGGGATCATGCGCGACGTGGAACAACGCTTCGCCGCGCACGAGCATGATGTCGCGACGGCTACCGGAGATGCGGACGTTGAGCTCCGTGTTGGTATTCAGGTCGACGGTGCTGCCGTCCGCGAGCTCCATTTTCTCCCGGCCACCCACGCTGGTTTCATAGCTCTTCCAGCCGAGGTGGTAGGAGGCGAACCAGGCGACCATGCCGGTTGCCGCGATCGCGGCGGCAATCGCAAAGACCCGCCGCCGCTCAGGCATGACGAGATCTTCAGGACGCTTGCGGTGGGTGCCCCGCAGCGGCTGCAGGCCGCGAGAGGCCACCACCCCCGGATTGATGCGGGTCGTCGCCAGCAGATCGGCATCGATCGTGCCGTCGATCGGGCGCATGTTCTTGAGCATGTCGATGCGATTCCAGGCCACCCGCAACCGGATGAACGCGGCACGGTGACGCGGATCCAGATCCATCCATTCCTGGAAGGAGTCCCAGATTTCCGGCGAAGTCTGGCCTTCGAGGCGGACCAGCCATTGCGCTGCAGCGTCGGAAATATCACTCGCCTTGGACATTAGTTCTCTTGCGTCTGCGGAAACGGTCGAACAGCATCGAGCGCCGCTCCGATACCGGCTGATCGAACAGTGCCTGCGCGCAGCGGCGCGCGGCCTTGGTCAGATGCTGCTCGACGGTATTCTCAGAGATGCTGAGCCGCAACGCGATCTCTTTCTGTGAGTAACCGTACACCTTGCGCAGTGTGAAGACCTGGCGGCAACGATCCGGCAGGCTCTGGATGGCCGTGACCAACATCGCCAGCTCCTGGTGGCTGTTCACGATCTCTTCAATCTGCTCGCCTTCATCGAGCACCTCGAGCGCTTCCAGATCGGCAACGAGCTCGATCGGTACCACCTGCCGATGTCGCAACCAGTCAAAAGCAACATTGCGCGCCACGGTGAGCGCGAACGCTCGCACGGAGCGCACCTCGGGGTCGTCAGTGGCACCCGCGGTGAGCAGTCTCGCGTAGACTTCCTGCAACAGCTCGTCTACGTCGGAGTTGTTTCGCGTATAGCGATACAAACATGCGCGCAGCACGCCTTCAAACTCGAGTGCCTGGAGCAGATATCGTTCGTCATTTCTGGACAAGACCGGGACCTCGCCTTCATTCCCGTTGCCTTCCTTGAGGGCCGCCCGATTGACTTTCTACCCCCGATCGAGCAGCTGGTCCCTGTGTGCTGCAATATTACGCCTGTCCCACTTGCGTTGCGCAACGGAAATATGCGCTGCGTTGCACTCTGCCGCGGGTCAGCAACACACCTAACGGAAAATTGCCGCGGGTGCGTCTTCATATGTCAGACGGAAGATGAACACCCGATAGCCGCGGTCGGCTCCTTGTCAGGATCGGTAAGGTGACCGTGGTGAGACGCCCGCTGCAGTCGATGGTCTGCAGCGGGCGTTTGACTATCTGTGATCTGAAATTTCTCGTCTCCGGTGCCACGTATTGTATACGCGGCACAACTGACACCGGGTGTCAAATCGGACCAACACCCAGCCACGGCGATGCAATCGATGACATCGACGGGCGCAGGCGCGCGTATTTGATTGAAGGCTCGAGTGCTGCCGAGGCAATCAAACAGCCGCTGACGATGGCAGTCCATGACACTCGCCCGAATCTGAAGTCCCCCGCGTGGCCGTACGTAGTTGCGAAACTAGCGATTTCAGCTCCGTCCCGGACGCTGATTTTAGATGCTGGAGCGCCACAGTACGAGGTCTCGGAGGGGTCGCGTGCGTCCCCCTACGAATTTGGAACACTCGCCCGCCCCCTGCGGAAGAGGCTTCCAAAATCCCGAACTGGCCCCCATTTACGTAATAATCTCGCTGGCGAGCCAATACCGGCCGCCAGGCGCGTATTTCGGGAGATATCTGTTGCAGACGCCCAGGCGACCCAAAGTCGTCATCGTCGGCTGTGGGTTCGGCGGGCTGTTCGCGGCCCGTGCGCTCAAGCACGCCCCGGTGGACGTGCTCCTCATCGACCGAAATAACTATCATCTTTTTCAGCCTCTGCTGTACCAGGTGGCCTCGGCAGCGCTGGCGCCGGCGGATATCGCTCAGCCGATCCGATTCATTCTGCGCAGCCAGCCCAACGCCCTGGTCATGCTGGCAGAGGTCACCCGGGTCGATACGGCGGCTCGACTGGTGTACGCCGGTGAGCATCCGGTGGCGTACGACTACCTGATCCTGGCCCCCGGGGCCGTGGACAACTATTTCGGCCATTCCGAATGGCACAAATTCGCGCCCGGCATGAAGGAGGTCGAGGATGCGACCTTTATCCGTTCCCGCATGCTGGCGTCGTTCGAGATAGCTGAGTTTGAGACTGATCCGCGCCAGCAGGCTGCCCACCTCGCCTTCATCATCATTGGCGGTGGGCCGACCGGCGTGGAGCTGGCCGGATCCATCAAAGAGCTCGCTGTCGACGTGATCCCGCGGGACTTCCGGGTGGCCGATACGCGCAAAGCCCGTGTCATCCTCATCGAAGCAGGCCCACGCCTGCTTCCAGCGTTGCATCCCGATTCCTCGGCGCAGGCTCTCAAACAGCTGCATGACCTGCATGTCGAAGTCCTGGTCGGGAAGCCTGTAACGGCTGTGTTTGAGGACGGGGTGGAAGCGGGCGGTGAGCGTCTATACAGCTACAACGTTATTTGGGCCGCGGGCGTCAAGGCTTCACCGATTCTGGCAACTCTGGGGACCGAGCTGGGGCCCGGCGGCCGGGCGAAAGTGCTGCCGGACTGCTCGGTTCCCGGCCAGCCCAACGTCTTTGTCATCGGGGATGCGGCTTTTCTGATCGACTGGAAGACGAACAAGCAGGTGCCGGGAGTCTCGCAGGGGGCGCTGCAGATGGGCCGCTATGTCGCCCGGGTCATCCAGCAGGACATCGCCAGCACCGATCCCGCTCAGCGCGGCAAGCTGCGCGCGGAAGGGTTCCATTACAAAGACCTGGGCGCAATGGCCACGATCGGCAAGTCCCGCGCGGTGGTCGAGTTGGGCCGCCTGCGCTTTGGCGGATTTCTCGCCTGGTGCGCGTGGCTCGCGCTGCATATCACGGTGCTGATCGGCTTTCGCAACCGGGCGTCCGTGCTGCTGTCCTGGATCTACAGCTACTTTTTCTACGGGCGCGGCTCCCGCCTGATTACAAACTTCAGCTCGGAGCAGATGGCCGAGCTGAGCTCCGATACCATGAAGGGCGCAGCAGCGGCCCCTGCCGGTTCCAGTCCCCGCACCAGCACGAGCCCGGGTCCCCCGGCCGTCGGGCCGCCGGCCGACCAGGCAGCGATCGATAAGGGGTAGTCCCCTCCCGGCTACTTGGTTGCTGCGGCCGGTGCCCCCAAATACGGCCCCAGATGTCGCCTCCTCAAATGTCGAACGGCCCCCAACGAGAAATCAACGCACGCTTTGGCCGCACTGGATCACGACTTGCCACACCCGGCGCGGGCGGGCTCGGCGGGGTTTCACCCCCGGGGGCGGGTGGACCTGGAGCGGGAGTGACCGGAACCCCGGGAAGAGCCGGCATGGCCGGGGGGGGCGGCGGACCAGGAGCAGGGCCGGGCGCCAGTGAGGGACTCACCTTACGCGGGTTCTTCAGTGTCTTCCGCTACAGCCACAGGGCCATCCAATTGGTCTGGAGCACCAGCTCCGTCCTGACCATCGCCCTCGGGCTTCTAACGATTGTCGCGGGTGTTTTGCCTGCCGGCATTGCTTACGTGGGCTCGTTGATCGTTGATGCCGTCGTCGGCGCAATGCGCGCCGGGGGCGGAAATCCGGCGCGTGTCATCGAGCTCGTGATTCTCGAGGGCGTGTTGGTTGCGTCGGTGGCTGCTACCCAGCGCGGGATCTCGTTGTGTCAGTCACTGCTGCGTGCGCAACTCGGCCAACGCGTCAATGTGATGATTCTCGAGAAGGCGCTCACTCTCGAGTTACAACACTTCGAGGATTCAGAGTTCTATGACAAGCTGACTCGCGCCCGGCGCGAGGCTTCGAGCCGCCCGTTGAGCCTCATCATGCGGACGTTTGGCCTGGTACAGAACGGGATCTCGCTCGTCAGTTACGCGGTACTGTTGGTGCACTTCTCACCGTGGGCGGTTGCAATCCTGTTGCTGGCAGGTCTGCCGGCGTTCATTGCGGAAGCGAAGTTCTCCGGCGATGCATTCAGGTTGTTTCGCTGGCGCTCGCCCGAGACCCGGATGCAGATCTACCTCGAGACGGTGATCGGCCGTGAAGACTATGCCAAGGAGGTCAAGCTCTACGGCCTCGGGCCCCGTCTGCTGGATCGCTATCGCGATATTTTCCAGCGCCTGTACAAGGAAGATCGGGCGCTGACCATTCGCCGCGATGCATGGGGGTTTGGGCTGGGCCTCATTGCAACCCTGGCGTTGTATGGAGCGTATGCCTGGATTGCCGTCAGTGCGGTCTGGAGCAGGATTACATTGGGGCAGATGACGATGTACCTGGCGCTCTTCCGACAGGGTCAGTCCGCGGTGTCTGCGATGTTGTCCTCCGTGGGGGGGATGTACGAAGACAACTTGTATCTGTCGACGCTGTACGAGTATCTCGAGACGCCGGTACCTGAGCCTGCAGGCTCTGCCACCAAGGGTCCTCACCCGGAAGAGGGCGTACGGTTCGAGGATGTCAGCTTCAAATATCCGGGATCCGACGAGGCGGCGCTCGAGCACATCAGCCTGCACCTGAAGCCGGGTGAGAGCCTCGCGCTCGTGGGTGAGAACGGGTCGGGAAAGACGACGCTGATCAAGTTGTTGACACGCCTCTACCAGCCCACATCCGGCCGGATTTTCCTCGACGGGCAGGATCTTGCCGAATGGGACGAGACCGCCCTGCGACAGCGGGTAGGTGTCATCTTCCAGGATTTTGCCCGGTACCAGATGCTGGTGGGCGAAAACGTGGGGGCCGGCGACGAGCAGTTTTTTGAAGACGAGCCCCGCTGGCGTGAGGCTGCGCAGAAGGGCCGCGCAAGCGAATTCATCGAGACACTCCCCGGGGGTTATCAAACCCAGCTGGGCAAGTGGTTCAAGGACGGCCGGGAGCTTTCGGGCGGACAGTGGCAGAAGATCGCGTTGTCACGCGCCTTCATGCGAACGCGCGCGGACGTCCTGGTTCTGGATGAGCCGACAGCGGCCATGGACGCTCAGGCCGAGGCTGAGGTGTTTGAGCATTTTCGGCAGCTCGCGCGGGACCGGATCACTATTCTCATCTCGCACCGCTTTTCGACCGTGCGGATGGCAGATCGAATTGCCGTCCTCGATCACGGGCGCATGGTTGAGTACGGCAGCCATGAGGAGTTGATGGGGAAGGAGGGGCGCTATGCCCATCTGTTCACCCTGCAGGCGCGCGGCTACCGATAATCCAACGACCGTGATCGTAGTTGTTGGTGTTGACAAGTAGAAGTCATCCTACAAAGATGATGCCCGCCCAGACACACAGCGCAAGGAGAGCGTTCTCATGGCATCAGATGAAAAGGATGAAACCACCCCCTATGTTGTTCTGATGAACATCGAGGAACAATATTCGCTCATGCCGAAGAGCATCGCGGTTCCCAACGGTTGGAAGGTGGTCAAGGAAGGCACGCGCGCCGAATGCGGTGCGTATGTGAATGAGGTGTGGACCGACATGCGGCCGCTCAGCCTGCGCAAGCACATGCAGGAGTTTGAGGAGCGCAAAAAACAGCAGCAACAACAGCAGGAGCAGCCGGGCGCCACCTGAGGGGTCTGCAAGGCACGGGGACACTCGGCCAGTGTCCCCGTG
Source organism: Gammaproteobacteria bacterium (assembly GCA_034668025.1). Lineage (GTDB taxonomy): Bacteria > Pseudomonadota > Gammaproteobacteria > Steroidobacterales > Steroidobacteraceae > 13-2-20CM-66-19. Next base: position 9,547 of record JAXDQF010000167.1, read on the forward strand.
ACGCGGCGTGATCGTCCGGCGCGGCGCGTGACTACAACCAGCGCCGCGGGCACCGATTGATCATTGCCATTGATAGTCGACCGAGACGGCAATCACGCGCCCGGTTCGCTGTTCAACAATCGGGCTGTGCGCCGCGCTGCCGCGGATCTGATTGATCGCGGCATCCACGTTCAACAACAGATGCCGGGTGACAAACTTCGTGGCGCTGAATCCAACGCCCGCGGCCACAGTCCCGGAGTGGGGGATGTCGTAAACCGGGTGGCCCGAGGCGAGCGACTGTCGTGGAGTGACCCCGTAGAGTGTTTGCAGGTAGTGGGTCGTGCCGAACGTAATCGACGGGCCGGCAAACATCACGAAGGTCTTGGAGCTCCCGGGCAACGGTAAATAGACTCCGGCATCACCCACCGCGCCTTGCGAGCCGCCAATGAATTGCCGGGCGCTGACCCGCAGAATCATTGGAAACCTTCTCGACAGCACCCATGAGGCGTAGATCTTCCCGACAGGGGCGGCGCCGACGTCACCCATGCCGCGCAGGTTCGTGAGGTCATCCTTCTCCTTCCGCCCGAAATCGTAGGTCACCCCGATACCGACCTGATAGTGATCGCCGCGAAAGACGTTGTAGCCGATGCCTTCGCCCGTGGAGATGAACGCGATGTCCTTGTAATGGATGTTGACTACCGGACCGCCCTGAATGCGACTGGCGTGCGAGCCGTCGTAAACCGGTTGGACTTCCGCTGCCAATCCAAGAACCGTTTGCCACGTAGGCAGGTCGGGCTGAAACAGACGGGCGAGGATGATTCCGCCGCTGTATTGCCACTCCTGCAAGGGAGACGGGGTCTGAGCCAGAACCGCCCGCGAGTTGCAGGCCGCGAGTACGAGAGCCAGAAGGGCCAGCTGACGCAGGACCGAAGTAATTCTCACCGTTGTAAAGCGCTCATCAAAGCATTTATCCCACTATCGCTCGTGCCTGCACGGTTGTGGCAGTAAAACCGACTATACCTGCAGTCGAGCGAACAGATTGAATTTCAAGCGTCGCGCAAAGCCAACAAATAGCAGTTTGCGACAATTTGCGAAAAGCTAATACAAACGCGCGGCCGTGGAGATAGTTCAACAATCCGCAGCAAAAGCGTGGCAGCGGGCACGGTGTCGTATGACTCGCGCGTGGCGGAGGCTTGGCGGTTATTTTTCGCTGGCGCCGGCGGAATCCTGCCGGGCTTTCTCGGCCCGCTGATCGCGCTTCATCTGCAGATAGTCAATCGGCCGGATCTCGCTGATCTGGCAGCGCCAGTGCTTCACCAGGACGGCATCAAACCGCGCGCTGATCGAGCTCGCCGTCTGAGTGATGCCGATCCGCTGCGCAAACTGCAGGTCCTCGCA
>JAXDQF010000168.1:0-3400 GCA_034668025.1 Gammaproteobacteria bacterium
GACATTCTCCGCGTGGGCGCGGATGTCAACGATTTGCGGCAGGTCGGTCCGCCTGAAAACGATGCCCGAATCGGGAGGGCCGGGACGCAGGGTCATGAGAACCTTCTTGCCCGTGTGCAGCCCCACACCAGTGGCTCGAATCGAGTTCTTCAGCGTCCGTTGTCCGACCATGCTTTAAATTGCTTGTATCCAGAAGGTCGCCGTGAGGCGCGCGTATTCGAGACACGCGCCACATCCCTCACGGCGGCAAAAACAGCGCGTTACCGTATCACAGGCGAAAAAGCTACACCAATGTTCCATCGGCTGAGATTGCCTGCGGCAATCTCAGCGGAACAGCAGATTCGACCGCCGGCAAAAAGCGTCGTTTTTTGCCGGCTGCGTCGGTAGTCTAGTCAGTCGGCCTGACGTCGCAGGAACGCTGGAATATCCAGCAGATCCTCAGCTTCAGCCTCCGGCCGCAAGCCATCGCCAACAGCCCGCTGCCGCTGGACCGTGGGCTTGTCCAGGGCTGCATAGTCGCTGTTCGACAGCGGTCCGCGCCGGACCACGCGCATGGACGGCTCAGCCCGCGACGTCAGTGGATCTCGATGCGACTCACGGGTCGACGCCGTCTCGCGATGCTGCGCTGACGGTGGGCGTGCGGTAGCCGCCGGACGGCCGAGACCGGTCGCAACCACCGTAACCCGGACCATGTTCGTCAGCTCCGGATCGATGACCGTTCCGACCACCACCGTCGCATCCTCGGACGCAAACTGCTTGACGATCTGACCGACCTCCTGGAACTCCCCGATGGACAGGTCCATTCCGGCCGTCACGTTGACCAGAATGCCATGCGCACCGGCCAAGTTGATATCCTCCAAAAGAGGTGACGAGACTGCCGCTTCCGCAGCCTCGCGAGCCCGGTTTTCGCCACTGGCGGAGCCCGAGCCCATCATGGCCATGCCCGTTTCGGCCATCACGGTCCGCACGTCCGCGAAGTCAACGTTGATCAGGCCGGGCCGGGTGATCAGCTCGGCAATACCCTGCACCGCACCCTGCAGTACCTGGTTGGCCGACTTGAATGCATCCAGTAGCGTCGTTTGCGGACCGAGCACGGTCAACAGCTTCTGATTGGGAATCGTGATCAGCGAGTCACAATACTTGCCCAACTCGGCAATGCCGTGATCGGCCACGAACGAGCGCTTGTTGCCTTCCATTTCGAAAGGTTTGGTTACAACTGCGACGGTCAGGATACCCAGCTCCTTGGCTACCTGGGCCACGACAGGGGCGGCGCCCGTTCCCGTGCCACCGCCCATGCCGGCGGTGATGAACAGCATGTCGCACCCTTCGACGAGCTCGACGATCCGGTCGCGATCTTCCATCGCGGCCTGCCGGCCCACTTCGGGATCGGCGCCCGCGCCCAACCCCTTGGTGATGTTGCACCCGATCTGCAGTGCGGTCTTCACCTTCGCATGCTTCAGAGCCTGCGAGTCGGTGTTGATGCACATGAATTCCACTCCGTCAATACCACTGGTGACCATGTGTGCTACGGCGTTCCCGCCACCGCCGCCCACACCGATCACCTTGATGACGGCGCTTTGGCTGTACGCGTCCATCAGTTCAAACATATTGCGCGCTCCTATCGACATTCATTGATTGGTTGAACCCGCAGCCGGATTGAAGGCCAGGGGTTCTTGTTCGCCTCTTCGTCTGCCTGTCTCATCATCTGTCAGCTTCAAAAGTTGCCCTGGAACCAGGAACGCATACGGTCCAACACCGTCTTTGCATTGCCACCCAGGGAGCGCCCGCGGCGTGCGGGCATGACGTTGTCACGGGCGTAGAGCAGCAGCCCCACGCCTGTGGAGAAAATCGGATTACGGACCACTTCCGACAGGCCGCGCACGGCTTGCGGCAGCCCCAGCCGGACGGGCACATGGAAAACTTCTTCGGCGAGCTCGATCGCGCCTTCCATCTTGGCGCTGCCGCCCGTCAGGACGATGCCCGCGGCAATGACCTCTTCGAAGCCACTGCGGCGCAGCTCCTCGCGGACGAGCCCGAACAGCTCCTCGTAGCGCGGCTCCACGATCTCCGCGAGCGTTTGCCGCGCGAGCCGCCGTGCCGGCCGGTCACCCACACTCGGCACCTCGATGCTCTCATCGGGATTCGCGAGTTGGGACAACGCGCAGGCGTAGCGGATCTTGATGTCTTCGGCGTACTGAGTCGGCGTGCGCATCGACACCGCGATATCGTTCGTAACCTGGTCGCCCGCTATCGGGATGACCGCCGTGTGCCGGATCGCTCCGTTGGCAAACACCGCCAGGTCGGTCGTGCCACCGCCGATGTCTACGAGGCAAACACCCAGCTCTTTCTCATCCTCCGTCAGCACGGCGAAGCTCGACGCCAACTGCTCGAGCACCACGTCATCGACCTCCAGCCCGCAGCGCTGGATGCACTTCTCGATGTTCTGAGCCGCGCTGTCGGCACCGGTCACGATGTGAACCTTGGCTTCCAGCCGCACACCTGACATGCCGATGGGATCGCGGATACCTTCCTGGCCGTCCACGATGAATTCCTGGGGCAGCACGTGGAGGATCTTCTGATCCGCAGGTATTGCGACCGCCTTCGCGGCATCGATCACGTGCTCGACATCACCGTGCGTCACCTCCTTGTCCCGGATCGCAACCACACCGTGAGAGTTGAGGCTGCGAACGTGGCTGCCGGCGATACCCGCAAACACCGAGTGGATCTCGCAGCCCGCCATCAGCTCGGCCTCTTCGACCGCCCGCTGTATGGACTGGACCGTCGACTCGATGTTGACGACCACCCCTTTCTTCAGCCCGCGCGAGGGTTGCGAGCCGATGCCCAGCACCTCGATCGAACCGTCCAGGCCCACCTCGCCCACCAGCGCCACGACCTTCGAGGTGCCAATGTCGAGCCCGACTATGAGATTTCTTTCGGAGCGCTTAAGCATCCCGGCCACCGTCTTCTTTAGCACTGTGTGTCGCTCCGCCCCGCCATCCGATTGCAAACCCGTTCGTGTAGCGCATGTCGACATAAGAGATATCGTCGCCTCGCTGTGTGACGAGCTTCAGAGCTGCGTTGATGAATTTCTCAAACCGTTCGTCAATCTGACGGCGTCCCAGCCTCACCGTGACTCCATTCGAAAGATCGAATTCCCAGGAGCCGCGGGCATCGAGGCGCATTGCCGTGAGCCGCAGCCCTGCCTGGATGAGCCGTCCCTGCGCGGCGAGATACCGCTGCGCCACGACTGACTCCTTGCCATCCGGCCCCGAGAGCTCCGCGAGCTCGGGCGGCATGTGGTGCTCGTCTTTTGAAAACAACTCGCCGCGCGTGTTGAGCAGACCGTTCTCACCCCAGCGCGCCGCTGCAACCTGCTCGATCACGAGCACGCGCAAGCCGC
>JAXDQF010000169.1:0-31323 GCA_034668025.1 Gammaproteobacteria bacterium
TACGCGGCCAACCCCCGCCGGGAAGACGTTCGTCCAGAGCAGCAAAGCCCGACGACAGGACTTCTGCTCGCGCGACACTGGTCCCGCGCCAGATGGCCGGATGCTCCAGCAACCGAGCCAATTCGGACTTGACAGCCATTAATGCCGCTCATGAACACCGGTCTTGTGACTGATCCTGTGTGGGCCGCCTGTTGAGCCAGCCCTGGAATCACAACCTCACATGAGGCCTGTCGTCTTCCCACGGCGGACAACACCCACAACGATCCCCTCAATGAGCAGAGGCTCGTCCTTGAGGTCCACCTTGATCGGCTCAAACTCGCTGTTTTCCGGCATCAGCCAGACGATCGTGCCTTCCTGGCGATAGCGTTTGACGGTCACCTCATTCTCGAGACGAGCGACCACGATCTGGCGGCTACGCACTTCGGAGGTTCGATGGACCGCGACCAGATCGCCGTCCAGGATGCCGGCGTCTTTCATACTCATGCCGGTGACCTTCAGCAGGTAGTGCGGCCGTGGCTGAAACAACGAGGGATCGATTTGCAATCGGGCCTCGAAGTTCTCCTCGGCGAAGATCGGCCGACCGGCGGCAACACGACCGATGAGCGGCAGGCCCATTTGCTCGCGGATGGTGTCCTTGAGCTGAATGCCCCGGGAAGTTCCGGGCACCAGGGCAATGACGCCTTTGCGGGCCAGAGCCCGCAGATGCTCTTCAGCGGCATTGGCTGACCGGAACCCCAGCTCCCGAGCGATCTCGGCTCGGGTCGGCGGCATGCCGGTTTCAGAGATAAATCGCTGAACCAGGCGCAGAATCTGTGTCTGGCGGGGGGTCAGATCGGACATTGCGGTCACCTGTTCACCTATACAGTTACTGTGATTATATCCAGATATCAGCCGGCGGCAAGCAGGCTTGCTGCTTAGGTTCGCTGCGGCGACGCAGCAGCGCTACTCGAACCTCGTTCAAAGTGGATGTGCCCGCCGCGACTCACTCCTTGGGTGTATGCGTAGGGAGTCAAGCGGTTTATTTGCAGCCGTTGGAAGACAGTTGACTGAACCGCTCGTGAACCGCACGCCACTGCGTTGAAATTTAATTTTCTCGTTGCAACATCCATGTCGCGACAGGCCGACAAAGCACTGTCGGTAGTTGCAATCCATTGGTAAATTTGGTGCCATTGCGCGCTTGCGAATGGGGGCATGGAACTTGCGTGCTACATTCGCATTCGTTTCAGGGACCTCCCGAATCAACAACCCAGAAGGGGACGTTTATGAAGAGCGCGATCGTTTTGAAGGTGGCTGCCGTGGCAGTCGTGGCGGGACTCGCAGGCTGTCAGGATCTGAAGCCCCTCCAGGCGGATGTCGCAGACCTCAAGTCACAGGTAGCGAAGCTGCAGTCGGATGTGGCGGCGGCGAAGTCGTCCGCAGACCAGGCAAACAGCACGGCACAGTCTGCCAACCAGGCTGCCAGCAGCGCGCAGAGCACTGCCAACCAGGCGTTGGCTGCTGCTCAGGCGAGCCAGTCGGCAGTGGATGCCACCAACGAGAAAATCGACCGCATGTTCAAGCGTTCAATCTCGAAGTAACCTGCAGATCGCCGCAAGGCGGAAATCGACGCCGCGTACACCGCGGCGTCTTTTTTTTGTGTGTGCCCCTAGCTCTTTTGACCTAGTACCGCACCAGCGAAGAGCCCCAGGTAAATCCACCCCCGAAGGCTTCCAGCAGCAGCATGTCACCGCGCTTGATGCGACCGTCCCGGACGGCGCTGTCGAGAGCGAGAGGAACGGAAGCGGCCGATGTGTTGCCGTGGTCCTGCACGGTCAGAATCACACGCTCCATCGGCAAACTCAGCTTCTTGGCGATCGCCTGGATGATTCGCAGGTTGGCCTGATGAGGCACCAGCCAGTTGATGGCTGACCGGTCCAACCCGTTCGCGGCGAGCGCCTCATCGACCGCCCTGCCCAGCAGGGTCACCGCCGACTTGAACACTTCGCTGCCCACCATCGAGATGGACAGTTTGACCTTGTCGGGACCAAAGCCTTTGGACACGCCGCTGCCGCAGTAGAGCATGTCCTGGTAGTGACCATCTGCGTGCAGGTGCGTCGACAGGATTCCCGGCTCTTCAGACCCCGTCAAAACGACAGCGCCTGCACCATCGGCGAACAAAATCGCCGTGGATCGATCACTCCAGTCGGTGATGCGCGAGAGCGTTTCCGAACCAACCACCAGCGCGCGTTTGGCCTCACCACAGCGTACGTACTTGTCAGCAATTGAAAGCGCATACATAAAACCGCTGCAGGCGGTCTCCACGCTGAACGCCGGACCGCCGCGGCAACCCAGGCGCCCCTGCAGAATCACGCCACAGTTGGGAAACACGAGGTCCGGTGTAGTCGTCCCGAACGCAATGAAGTCCACGTCCTGCGGCCGCAAACCGGCTGCATCCAGGGCACGCCGCGCGGCGTGCTCGGCCAAGTCAACTGTCGTCTCGCCTTCGGCTGCGATGTGCCGCCGCTCTATTCCGGTGCGTTCGCGAATCCAGGCGTCGCTGGTGTCAATCAGCTTCTCCAGGTCGAAGTTCGTGAGGACTTTCTCGGGAAGATGCGAGCCGGTGCCGACGATACGCGAATAAATCAAATTGAAGCCTCCGGCTGGTCTATTGGAAAACGGCGGGGGCGCCCAGCCCTGCGGCCGTTTTTCAGACAACAGCTTCGTTGCCGCCGGCAAAAGGCGTGACTTTTGCCGGCTGGACCGCGGTTAGTCATGCGTGCTCAGTCCACCGTCTGCCAACGCCTGTGCGATGTGCGCCGTCAGACTGCGTCGCGCGGCCACGGCCGCCGTTGAAATCGCTCTCGCAAATGCAGCACTGTCCGCCCGGCCATGGCTTTTTACCACGATCCCGGCGAGGCCGACCATGCATGCCCCGTTATAACGGTTGGGGTCGAGACCTGCGGCCACTCTGCGCAGCACCGGTCGGGCAATGAGACCGGCCAAGGTCGAGGGCAACGACGCCTTGAACTCCTCTCGCATGCGCCTACTGATGAGGCGCGCAGCGCCCTCCATCGTCTTCAGAGCCACGTTGCCTGTGAACCCATCCGTTACTACAACGTCCACCTCGCCGGAGAAGATGTCGTCCCCTTCCACGAACCCAACGTAGTTGAGACGCGTGGATTGCAGCAGCGCGTGTGCTGCCTGCACGCCTTCGTGGCCTTTGATGTCCTCTTCCCCGATGTTGAGCAGACCAATCCGGGGGTTCTCGAGTCCTTGGATGTCGCGGGCGATGATGGTGCCCATTGCCGCAAACTGACGCAGCTGCTCCGGAGTGGCTTTCGTGTTTGCACCCAGATCGAGCATCTGTGTGTGGCCGTGTGCGGATGGAATCGCTGAGATGATCGCCGCACGCTCGACACCGTCGATGGTCTTGAGGACGAAGTGCGCCATGGCTGTGAGCGCACCCGTGTTACCTGAGCTGACACAAGCGTCTGCCCTGCCCGCCTTGACCAGGTCGATGGCGATCCGCATCGACGAGTCTTTCTTGCGGCGGATCGCTTCGCGCGGCGTGTCGCCCATCGCAACAACACTCGCAGCAGGAACAATCTCGACCCGTTGCCGGATCGAACCGTTGACAGCGGCGAGGTGGGGTTGGATCTGCTCGGGTTGTCCGACCAACAACGCGCGCAGTTCCGAGTCGTCGCCGAGCGCTTGCAGCGACCCGGCAACATACTCGCGCGGCGGGTGATCCCCGCTCATCACATCGATGGCGATAGTGGTCACGGGGGGACCCGCGAAGAATGGTGGCGCAATCCGCGCCGGGGCGGCGTGCTCGTCCGGAGCTATTCCTGGTCTTCGACTTCTTCCGGCTTCTCAATCACACGCTTGCCGCGATAGAAACCATCCGGGGTGATGCAGTGACGCAGGTGTGTCTCGCCGGACTGCGGATCCGTTGAAAGCGCCGGCTTCGCGAGCCCGTCGTGCGATCGATGCATGCCGCGCCGTGAGGGCGTCTTGCGGCTTTTTTGCACAGCCATGAACTATCTCCTAAATGTTACTTCAGCGTTTGAGCAGCTTATCGAGCTGCGCAAACGGTTTCTGGGTCGTCTGCTCCGGCGCCTCAACCTTCACGTCGGGCACATCCTCCGGAACAGCACAATCGCTCGCCTCGGCGTGCAACGGCACGATCGGCAACGCAAGCAATAACTCTTCCTCAACCAACTCACCGATCGTCACGCGACCACCCGGAGCCAACACGGGCTCCAAATGTTCCGGCACGCGACCGGCATCCGTCTCTGCCGTGATCAATGCCACCCGCACTGCACTGCTCACCGGCTCAGTCATCGCTCCCAGGCAGCGTTGACAGGCGCGAGTTGCTGCACCGCTCATCGACAGATCAGCAACAACAAACCCGGACTCTCGCTTAAAATGCACGCGCCCACGAACCAGCCCCTCGACGCTTGCAAGCTGCGAGCGCAAACGGGGTAGCTCGGCGAGCGGGACAGCAAAGTCGATGTCGGCCTCGCCGTCAGCCAGCCGGTCGATGTCGAGCGGCTTGGACCAGGGTGGCGACATGGGGCGCGTATAATAGGTATGAGGTGCCTCCAAGTCAAAGACCGAAATAGTGCCTAAGCTATTGTTTTCAGGACTTCAAAACCGGCCCGGGCGCCGAAGGCGCGCCCTGTCGGCGCAGCCGGCAAAAGTCGCGCCTTTTGCCGGCGTGAAAGAACCCGGGCTCCGCGCGAACTTTTTCGCGCCAATGAAAGTTCGCGCCAATTGAAGGATACGAATGCAACCTGTGATTCTGGCCTCGACTTCCCCTTACCGGCGGGCGCTCCTGGAGCGATTGGGTGTGCCGTTTGAGGTAGTCCGGCCTGCGACCACTGAAGAACACCTGGCTCGTGAGATGCCCCGGGACCGGGCCCTGCGCCTGTCCGGTGCAAAGGCGAAAGCCGTGGCGGCGCAGCGGCCGGATGCGGTCGTGATCGGCAGCGACCAGGTGGCCTCGCTCGGCAGCCGCGTTCTGGATAAGCCGGGCGATGCGGCCAACTGCCGCAACCAGCTCACGCAGCTCAGCGGCCAGACAGCCCGGTTCCACACCGGCTGCGCCGTGATCGCCAATGGCGAGCGGCTCATTCACCTGGACACCACCTCGGTGCTGTTCCGACCGCTCACGACCGAGGAGATCGGGCGATATGTCGAGCGGGAGAAGCCGTTCGATTGCGCCGGAGGGTTCAAGGCGGAGGCGCTCGGCATCACGCTGTTTGAAAGCATCGAGACCCGGGATCCCACGGCGCTCATTGGCCTGCCCCTCATCTGGCTGGCCAGCGCGCTCCGCAGTGTGGGTTACTCGCTGCCTTAGCGGCGGCGGCTGCGCGTCTTCTCCGCAGCCAGCTTGTCGATGGTGCCCGCGAGCTCCGGCGGCAACGGCGTGTTCACACTGAACTCCCCGCCTGATGGCCATTCGAAGCTCACGCTGTTGGCGTGCAGGAACATCCGGTTCAGGCCGAACGCTTTCATCCCGGCGTTGAACTCTTCGTCGCCGTATTTTTCATCACCGGCCACCGGATGACCGGCGTGCAGTGCATGGACGCGAATCTGATGAGTACGGCCCGTGAGAATGGCCACTTCCATCAAGCTCGCGCGCTTGCCGAAAAACTGCACGGGCCGAAACTCGCTGACTGAAGGCTTGCCCGAGGCATCCGCCTTTACAGTGCGCTCACCACCGACTCGCAGGTCGGTCCGCAGGGGTATATCGATACGCTTGCGGCCCAGCTCCCACTTGTCTTTCAAGAGGGCGAGATACCGTTTCTCAAATGCACCGTCACGTAGGAGCGCGTGCACCGTACGCAAAGCCGCCGTGTTCTTGGCTACGAGCAGAACGCCGCTCGTGTCACGGTCGAGCCGATGAACCAGCTCGAGCGACTCTCCCGGTCGCAGCGCCCGCAGTCCCTCGATCGCTCCGAAGCTGACGCCGCTCCCACCGTGGACCGCCAGACCTGAGGGCTTGTCCAGGACCAGCAGGTTGTCGTCCTCCTGGACGATGGCATTTCGGATGGTCTCGAGCAGTTGGGTGGACGGCTGGCCCACCTCGCTGGCTGGCCGGACCTTCACCGGGGGTATCCGGATCTTGTCATGGGCCTGCAGGCGGGTATCGGGCCCCGCGCGGTGGCCGTTGACGCGCACCTCGCCTTTGCGAATCACCCGGTAAATGCGGCTCCGCGGCAGGTCGCCGAGCTCGCGGTGCACGAAGTTGTCCAGGCGCTGTCCTGCCTGGTCTTCCGTGACCTCCAGATGACGAACGGCGGGGCGGCCGTCTGCCGGTCCGACCTCAGTTTGTTGCCCAAGCACGTCGTCGTCACCGTAAGACATTGTTTCTACAAAACCTTTAGAGGTATACTGAGGCAAGTCGGCTGCATCTCACCATATTTGCGCCGGCCATGGTTAGCGGCCCGAAGTCGAATCTTCATGACAGTGTCACGGAAGATCCAAGCGCCGCATGTTAGTTGGTCCTCCATATCGAGGCCATCGTATTGGGCCGACAAGATTGCGCAGCGGGCGTCGAACGTCTCGAAAAGACTCCGCCAGCCGTGCCGTCGGTTGAGTTCACCGAAGATTTCCGGCGCACCGCCCGAGTGGCGGGCAGCGATGAATAACGAGACAGTTGCGCCTTTGATCGAAATCCGAAATCTTCGCTGTTGCGCTGGCTTGCCCGCGCGCGCGACGTCTGCGTCGCGCCCCGATGTTTACGCGTCGGCCCCACAATGCACAGTAGGGGCACATGAAAAGAATGCTCGTAAATGCAACTCAAGAGGAAGAGTTGCGCGTCGCTCTGGTTGATGGACAAAAACTATTTGACCTGAGCATCGAACTACCCTCCCGCGAACAGAAGAAAGCCAACGTCTACAAGGGCCGGATCTCCCGTATCGAGCCCTCGCTCGAAGCCTGCTTTGTGGATTACGGCGCGCAGCGCCACGGGTTCCTGCCGCTGAAGGAGGTCTCCAAGGAGTACTTCCGCCAGCAACCGCAGGGCGGCCGGATGAACATCCGTGAGCTGCTCTCCGAAGGACAGGACCTCATCGTGCAGGTCGAGAAGGAGGAACGCGGCAACAAGGGTGCTGCGCTCACGACCTTCATCAGCCTGGCCGGCCGCTTTCTCGTTCTGATGCCGAACAACCCCCGCGCGGGTGGCGTGTCTCGCCGGATCGAAGGCGAAGACCGCGACCAGATGCGCGAGGTCATGAACAACCTGCAGATACCCGACGGCATGGGCGCCATCGTCCGGACCGCCGGCGTGGGCCGCTCCGCTGAAGAGCTGCAATGGGATCTGGACAACCTCAAGACCCAATGGGAACAGATCGAGGCCGCGGGTCACGACCGACCCGCTCCCTTCCTGGTCTTCCGCGAAAGTGATGCCGTCACTCGCGCGATGCGCGACTACTTGTCCGATGACATCGGCGAAGTGCTGGTGGACGATGAGAGTGCCTATCAGAAGGCACAGGAGTACATGCAGCGGTTCATGCCGCAGGACGCCCAGCGGCGTCTGAAGATGTACGTCGACGACATCGCCCTCTTCACCCGCTTCCAGATCGAAAGCCAGATCGAATCGGCCTATGCGCACAAAGTGCAGCTCCCATCCGGTGGCAGCATCGTCATCGACTACACGGAAGCCCTCGTCTCGATCGATATCAACTCGGCACGCGCCACCCGCGGCAGTGATATCGAAACGACGGCGCTCAATACGAACCTCGAAGCAGCGGATGAGATTGCGCGCCAATTGCGTATCCGCGATATCGGCGGCCTGATTGTCATCGACTTCATCGATATGGAGTCGACGAAGAACCAGCGCGAGGTCGAGGACCGGCTGCGCGATGCCGTGAAGATGGATCGCGCTCGCATCCAGATCGGGCGGCTGTCCCGGTTCGGGTTGCTGGAAATGTCCCGTCAGCGGTTGCGGCCGTCGCTGGGAGAGTCCAGCCATATTGTCTGCCCCCGTTGCGTTGGGATCGGCAGCATCCGAAGCATCGAATCGATGACGCTGTCCATTCTGCGGTTGATTGGTGAGGAGCTGCGTAAGGATCGGACATCGCGCGTGATCGCGCAGGTTCCGGTCGATGTCGCGACTTATCTCTTCAATGAGAAGCGCGAATGGCTGCGCGAGCTCGAGTCCAAGAGCGAGATCGAGCTCCTGATCGTTCCGAACGAGCACATGCAGACGCCCGAGTATTCAATCCGGCGTGTACGTGACGACGAGCTGGAGCTGCCTGAGAACAAGCAGCTCAGTTACCTGATGCCGACAGCCGCTGTTGTGACCGAACCTGGCACTGCTCGCGACAAGAAGCCGATGGCGGAAGCTCCAGCGGTCGCCACCCTGTTGCCCACGACCGCGGCGCCCGTGACTCTGTATCAGCCAACCCCTGCCCCTGTGGCGGAGGCTCCTGCAGCGCCAGCTCCTCAGGCTGCGCCGCCCCCGAGCGGCGTCATAGGTTGGTTCAAGCGACTGTTGGCCGGTGACACTCCGGCCGCGCCTGCGCCGACACCGGCAGTAGAAACACAGCCGGCGCCTGCCACGACGAATCGTTCGAGCTCGTCTGGATCCGGCGGCGGATCTCGCGATGGTCAGCGACGACGCGACGGTCGGCGAGACCATTCACGTCATCGCAGCAGCGCGGACTCAGGTGCGCGTCGGGAGCGCAATGACGGCCGTGGTGATCGTGACAACCGCGATCGCAGCGATCGTGGTAGCGAGGGCCGTGATCGAAATGACAGCGGCGTTCGAACGGAAGGTCGAAATGATGGCCGTGGTGATGGTCGTCGTGACGGTGGCCGCTCTCGCGGTGATCGCTCGCGTGGCGGCGGCGGTAGTCGCGGCGAAGGCCGTCAGGACCAGGGCGGTCGGTCCGAGCAAGGTGCTCGGAGCGATCAGAACGGTCGCGTTGACCAGGCTCCCCGCACCGATCAGAGCGGCGGCTTGGAGCAAGGCCGCAGTGATCGCGGTGGCCGCGGTGATCAAACCGCTCGCAGCGATCAGGGCGGCCTCGACCAGAACGGTCGTAGCGAGCAAGGCCGCAACGATCGCGGCGGAAGCTCCGACCGCGGTGGCCGCGGTGATCAAACCGCCCGCAGCGATCAGGGTAGCGGCTTCGAGCAAGGCTCCGGACGTACCGATCAAGGCGGGCGATTCGAGCAAGGTCGTGGCGACCAAAACGGCCGCAACGATCGCGGCGGGAACTTCGACCGTGGTGGCCGCAACGAGCAGACAACCCGCACCGACCAAGGCGGCTTCGATCAAGGCCCGCGCAGCGATCAGCCCCCTCGGTCGGACGAGGGTTTCCCGAGCGATGACATTGGCAACCGCATAGAGGGAGCGGCTGGACCGGAATCCAACGGCAATGGTCCAGGCGGTGATCGCCAAGACCGTGGTGGCGGCCGTAGCCGACGAGGACGCCGACGCGGCCGACGCGGCGGTGGTGGTCGAGGCGAAGGCGGCAATCGCGACGCTGGCCCAATGGGCGGATCATCCATGGGCGCCGGCAGTTCGGATGCCGGCGGCGGTTCGGATGGCGGCGGGTCAGAGGATTCGTTCGCTTCCCAGGCCGCACCGGTATCGCAGAGTAACGGTAGCTACCATCACGACGAGGGTGGTACCCCGCGCGAGGCCCAACAGTCGGACTTCGACTCCGGGAGTCGCGACTCGCAGCATCGAGACGATGCCCCGCAGTTCCGTGAGCCTCGGGAGCCCGAGCAGGCTCGTGAGTCGCAACAGGTCCACGAGACGCAGCCGGTCCGCGAGTCGCCGCAGGAGTTTCGGCCACAACAGACTGAGTTCAGGGCCCCACCACCTCCTCCACCGCAACACGTGAGCGCACCGGAGCCATCACGGCCGGAGGAGTCACACTCGGAGCATGTGGAGCCCAAGCAGGCTGCACATTTCGAGCCGTCACCTCAGCCCGCCACCCCTGCGCCGAGCACGAGTGGCGACGAGCAAAGCGGCGCCCCCGCGAAGCCGTTCGTTGTCTGGTCGACCGCGCCAACACGCGATCGGGAGCGCGAGTAGTCAGCTAGGAGCCTGTCTGACTCATGTTCGCCGCCCTCGCGACGGCGCCCATGAGTCAGGCAGGCTCCTAAGCGCGACAGGTTTCTCAGGCCTGTCGCGCTTCTGTCCGGACGTGCTCCAGCAATCCCCTTGCTGCGGCCTCGACGAGATCCAACACTTCCTCGAATCCGTTAGGTCCCCCGTAGTAGGGATCAGGGACTTCCTTCGTTTCCGCATCCGGTGCGAATTCCAGAAACAAGCGAATACGACGGTGCGCTGAGGCCGGTGCGCGTTGTTGCAGGGTGTCGAAGTTCTGGCGATCCATCGCGAGGATGAGATCGAAACGGCCGAAGTCCTGCGGCTCAACAACACGCGCGCGGATGGCTGACATGTCGTAGCCGCGGCGCAGCGCGGCCTGGCGTGTGCGGGAGTCGGGAGGAGAGCCGATGTGATAGCCCGCCGTGCCGGCGGAATCGATCTCTAAACGCAGATCGGGCGCCTCACGCGCCGCGATCTCGCGAAACACAATCTCTGCCGTGGGAGAACGGCAGATATTCCCCAAACAGACGAATAGGATTTTCATGGGAAAATCCTACGTCGGCGAGGGACGGCGCGCCAGCCGTGCCAATGGGCGGCACCGCGGCGATGGAGGCCGCCGCCGGCGCCAGGCGCACCCGCCCTATTTCACGCTGTACCCACGCCCTTCCAGGCAAGCCCCGATGGCGCGCTGATAAGCAGCCCGCTTCGTGCTGGTCTGATCCGGCGATACGCCCCCGTTAGGTTGCGTGGGGTCGAATCCGGACTCACCCTGTGCCCACTTGTGGCACTCGTACTTGTCACGGGACTGGTCCTCCTCGGACTGCCCGTTCTTCGGGTACACAAACACATCCCCGTTCTGACTGGGAGGCGGTGGAGGTGCTTCAGTGCTGGCCGCGTTCGGGTCACCGGGTGGATCGACAACCTCGTACTGCTGGGTGCTGTCGCGCCAGGCGTAATACGTGTCGTTGGCGTAATAGTACGGGGTACCACCGTAGTACACCGTGGTGTAGTCCGGCGGCAGTACCGGAACAAACACACCGACGGGCGCGCCGATCACTACGAAGCCACGCGGTCCACTCGAATACCAGACACCGCCCGAGTACCAGTAGCGACCGCCGCGCGGTCCGCCGATGATCACCCGATCCCGGGGCAGATCGTGTATGTAGAACCCGCGTGACGGGTAGTAGTGATTGTGATTGAAGCGACCATCCATGTGGTCCCAACCGGGGGGACGACCACCGCGAGGTCCGTCGTAGCGCCCTCGATCGTGATCGTGCTGGGCCTGCGCACTCCCCATGGAGAGCACTCCCACGGTTGCTAACAGTGCACTGGCCAATGCTGCAGAAAATCGATGACTCATGATCTCACCTGATCAACTATTTCACGCTGTAGCCGCGGCCTTCGAGGCACGCGCTGACGGCTCGCCGATAATCGGAAGCCTTCTGATCCATGGCGGCAGCCTGACGCGCATCCTGAGCGCGCGCAGCCTGGATCTGCTGGCCCTGCGCCTGGGCATTCGCAGCATCGCCCGTGGAGCCGATCGCCGCTCCCGTGATACCGCCGGCCACCGCACCAAACCCGCTGTTCCGAGGACCCGCAATGACGGCACCCAGGATCGCGCCCGCCACCGCTCCAATGGCGGTGTTAGTCCCGGGAGGCGGTCCCGCGGCGACGACCACCCGATCATGGGGCGGAGTGCCCGGCGCGCTCGGGTCGAAGTTCGACTGTTTGACCGCCCACTCGTGGCAGTCATAACGATCGCGATCCGTCTGCTCCGGTGTTTGTCCCTGCTGGGGATAAGCATAGACATCGGTGCGTGGCGGAGGTGGCGGCGGCGACTGGTACACCCGACGCGGCGGTGGTGTTTCCACGCAGCCGGCGAGCAGCGTCGCGGCCGACAAAAGCAGGATTACGAGTCGATTTGTAGAGTTCATCATGTCAAATGCTTCCAACCGTGAAGCCGGTGCTTACAGCCAAAAACGCGAGGCGGCATGTGTGGTTGACACTATGAGCCTTTCGGGGGATCCGAGCAGGCCCGTGGGTCTCCCACTTCGCCTCGTTGGATTCTCGCACGCGCCCGTAGTTCCACCCAAGCTCGCGCCCACGGCGCGCGACTGTTAAGAATTGTAAAAGTGCGGTCTGCATCGTATCAACGGCGCAGCAAGGCCGGGGAGCCTGGTTGGCCGATGATGCGCCTGCTGCGGCCGGCCCGCAGCGGCATCTTTTTGCGATCCTTTCGCTTACATAGCATACAACTATGCGCGCGAAACGATCGCAAAAAACTGCTCGCTGGGGGCCGCCCTCGCTACGGCGATCATCGGCCAACCAGGCTCCTCACCCGCTCCAGGTCGGCCGCGGTGTTGACGTCCGGTCCAGGCTGCTCGACGCTGTCGGCAACTCGAATCTCCAGGCCATTTTCCAGCGCCCGCAATTGCTCCAGCTTCTCGTGCTGCTCGAGTGCGGTCCGCCCGAGCGAGGCCATGCGCAACAGGCCACTCACCCGATATCCGTAAATACCGATGTGGCGCCGCGCACCGGCAAAGCTCGTCTGGCTGACGATTCCGGCCGCGGCCCCATCTCTCTCCCACGGTATGGGCGCGCGACTAAAATACAACGCGCGGCCCTCCCCGTCTGTTACAACCTTGACCGCATTTGGATCCATGAACTCCGAGAGCGACGTGATGGGCGCTGCCAGCGTGGCAATCTGCGCGCTCGGGTTGGATTCCAACAGCAGCGCCACCTGATCGATCAGGGCCGGTGGAATGATGGGCTCATCCCCTTGCACATTCACCACGATGTCGGAGTCAGCCCAACCCTGCAGGCGCGCCACTTCCGCAATGCGGTCTGTTCCCGACTCATGAGTCGCGGCCGTCATGACCGTCCGCGCGCCAAACGAGTGAGCGGCACTGACAATGAGCAGATCATCGGTGGCAATGAGCACTTCGCGCGCCTTCGAAGCGCAGGCGCGCTCATACACCCACTGGATCATCGGCTTGCCGCCGAGGGGCAGCAAAGCCTTACCCGGCAGGCGCGTTGACGCGTACCGGGCCGGGATTACGACACGGAACATGGCGCCGAACCCTTCAGCGATCCAGGAGCGGATCGTCAGCGGCGAGCTGCCGCGCCTCTTCCTCGAGCATCACAGGAACATCGTCCCGGATCGGATATGCCAGCCGATCCATGCGGCACACCAGTACCTGGGCATCGCGCTGAAATTTCAGCGTCCCCTTGCAGATGGGACAGGCGAGTATCTCCAGTAAACGAGTATCCAAGTCCACGGCCCTCTTAACACATGCATGTTGCCGGTCACTTCGACCGGCTGAAAAGTTGCCGCCGCAGGCGGCTAGAGAAGTCGTGCCGGGGCCAACGCCTTTGCGACGCGCTCCAGCAGCTCCCGGGCCTGCGAATCGCTAAATCGCGCGACCACCGGCACATACCACAGCCGCGCATCTTCGAGCTCCCGACATCTTACGGCATCCTTCTGGGTCATGAGCACGGGAAGATCGTCACCAAATGTCAGCTCAGCAGCCGTGAACGGATGATGATCCGGAAACGGATGCTCAACGATGTCGATCCCCCGGGCCCGCAAATCGCGAAAGAAACGCTGCGGATTACCGATACCGGCAACAGCGTGGACACGACGGCCCCTGAAATGTTCCAGCGGCTCGGGAGCGGCGAGCCCGTCGACACGATGTGCTTCCCCTCCAAAAAGGGACATCAGGAAACGCACCTCAGACTCACCGTCGGCGAGCACCAACGACGCATGCTCAGGGGTGCCATTCACAACAACGATGCTCGCGTTCCGCACGCGTGCAGCCGGTTCCCGTAGCGGACCGGCCGGAAGCAACCGCCCGTTCCCAAATCCGCGTGTCCCATCGATCACAACAATCTCGCAATCGCGTGCGAGCCGCAAATGTTGCAACCCATCATCCGCGATGACGACATCGACGCCGAGTGCGATCAGTTGCTGTGCCCCGGCGAACCGATCCTGAGCCACCACCACGTCGCAGCCGGTCGAGCTCTGGAGCAGCATCGGCTCGTCACCCACGTCCCGCCACGAGGACTCGGCATGGACACCTTCGGGTTCGCGCTTCGAGCGGCCGTAGCCGCGCGAGACGATCCCGACTCTGAGTCCAGACAGCGAGAGCTGTTGCGCCAGCCACGCAACCAACGGCGTTTTGCCGGTGCCCCCGACAGTCAGATTGCCAACCACGATGACAGGCTTTGCGGCGCGCTGAGTCCGTATCAAGCCGCAGGCGTACGCCGCTCGGCGCGCCGCCACCACGAGTCCATAGAGCCACGCCAGTGGCGCAAGCCAGGAGAAACCCGCCGACTCGCGATACCACAGCTCGGTAAGCCGTTGCTCCATGGCCGCGTATCAGTCGTTGAACTGCATGCGATGCAATTGCGAATACAACCCACCGTTGGTGAGCAGCTCGGCATGGGTGCCGCTCTCCGCAATTGAGCCGGAATCCAGCACGATGATGCGGTCGGCTTCTTCCACCGTAGACAGTCGGTGAGCAATCACGAACGTGGTCCTGCTGCGCACCAACAGCGCGAGCTCCGCCTGGATCTGCCGCTCGACCTCCGTATCGAGGGCCGAGGTCGCTTCATCGAGAATCAGGATCGGCGCATTTTTCAGCAGTGCGCGGGCGATGGCAATTCGTTGCCGTTGGCCGCCGGAGAGCAGCACCCCGCGATCACCCACCATCGTATCGAGACCGCCTGGCTGTGAGCGCGCGAACTCGGCCACGCGAGCCGCCTCCGCAGCCGCTTCAATCGCCTCATTCGACACATCGCGGCCGAACGCAATGTTGTTCCGGATCGTATCGTTGAACAACACGACATCCTGACTGACGACCGCGATCTGCTCGCGCAAGCTGCGCAGATCATAATCGCGAACGTCGACGCCATCGATGCGGACCTCGCCGGATTTGACGTCATAAAAACGGGGCAACAGATTCACCAGCGTCGACTTACCACTGCCCGAGCGCCCGACAATCGCAATGCTCTCCCCTGGAGCCACCTTCAACGACACGCCCCGCAACGCCGCGCCCTTGCCGCTGTCATAGGTGAACGAGACGTTCTGGAATTCCACCTCCCCCCGAACGCGGCCCGCCACGTGTCCCCGGCCCACAGGTTCCGCAGGCTCGTCGATCATCTCGAAAATGCTCTGCGCGCCCGCGATTCCCTGTTGCATGGGCCCGCTGACACCAATGAGATTGCGCAATGGCTGCGCAAGCATGCCCAGAGCCGTCAGGAATCCGAGCAGCTCACCCGTGGTCATCCGGCCGTGCACCGAATTTGCGATCGCGTACGCAACCACCGGCGACACACCGATGGCCGTGACCAGTTGCACGATGGGATTCGCAATGCCCTTCATCAGGATGAGCCGCATGTTGGAGCGCCAGTTGCGCTCATTAACGGCCTCGAATACGCGGCCGAGATGCTCCTGGGCGTTGTAGACCTTGATCAGCCGCGGCGCATCGAAGATCTCTTTGGAAACCCGGGTGATGTCGCCCATGGAGTCCTGAATGCGGCGACTGTAGCGCCGGAAGCGCTTGTTGATGGACGTCACCAGCCAGCCCACCATCGGCCCGAGAACCAACGCGAACAGTGTCAGCTCGAGATTCAGGTAGAACAGGTACCCGAGCAGTCCCACCAGAGTGAGACTTTCGCGGATGATGACCGCCACGGAATCGGTCGTCGCCTGGCCCACCTGCTCGGTGTTGAATGTGAGTCGCGACAGCAGTACCGCCGAGGAATTTCGATCGAAGTAGCCGATCGGCAGTTGCAGCGCCTGCTGCACGATCTGCGTCCGCAGCCGGGTGACGATCCGGCGGCCGACGTAACCCATCCAGTAGGTTTCGGTGAAATCACCCACGCCCCGCAGCACAAACAGCCCGACCAGTGCCAGCGGCACCAGCCAGATCATGCGTGGATCGCCATGGGCGAAGGCACTGTCGCCGAACAACTGGGCGAACGGTACGAAGCTCACCATGCTGATGGAGAACACGACCCCCCCAAGCATTCCCAGAGAGAAGACGCCGCGGTGGGGGCGCAGGTAGGTCAGCAGGCGCAGGTAAGTGCGCTTGCCGTCCAGCGCAGGGTGCGGCTCCGGGCGCGGCACGTCGTTCAAGGTTTACCTGCCGACTCTTCCTTGACGGTTGCGATGTTGATTTCGGCAAATCCCAGCCGGCCCAGTACGTCCATGGCCGTAATGACGGCCTGGTGAGTAGCACGCGCATCCGCGCGCAAGGTAATTCGCTGATTGCGGTTCGACCCCGCCTCCTTGAGGATCGCAGCGCGCAGAGTCTCCTGGCTGGCGTTGATCAACTCGCGCTCATTGACGCGATAGCCGCCCTGCTGCGTCACCGTCACCACCAGTGGCTCGCTTTCGGGCTTCGCCTGCGGAACGGCCGCGGCCTGCGGCAAATGAACACGCAATCGCCCCTCATCGGTAAACCGACTGGACAACATGAAGAACACCACGAGGAGCAACACCACGTCGATGAGCGACACGATGTTGATCTCGGGCTCCTCGTGAGTTCGAGGCTTGAGGTTCATGTCAGGCTGCCGCGCGCCCACGTGCTGGTGAGGACTCGACGGCATCCGCCATTCGCATCGCCTGCTTCTCCATGCCCACGACGATACGTTCCACGCGGCCGCGCAGATAGCGATATGCGATGAGCGACGGAATAGCCACGCACAGACCGGCGACAGTTGCAATCAGCGCTTCGGCGATACCACCGGACAGCGCCCGGGGATCGCCCATGCCGCCTGCCTGAATGGCATTGAACGAGCGGATGATACCGGTGACCGTGCCGAGCAGACCCAGGAGCGGTGACACCGATGCAATGGTCCCGAGCGTGTTGATATAGCGCTCGAGCTCATAGACCACGTGACGGCCGGCATCCTCGAGACGCTCCATGAGAATCTCACGGGGCCGGTGCCGGTTGGCGAGCCCGGCGGCCAGCACTTTGCCCAGGGGTGAGTTCTGCTCGAGAGCCGCAATCACCTTGTCATTGACCTGGTTGGTCTCAATGAGCTGCCAGACCTTCGCCGGCAGTTCCTGGGGCAACACGCGCCGATCCTGCAGCGTCCACAACCGCTCGAGAATAATCGCGGCAGCGGTGATCGAGCACAAAATAATCGGCCACATCAGCGGGCCACCCGCCCGCACTATTTCCCACATCCAAGTGACCCCAAGCCGTTGACGACGGCGGGCATATTACAGGAGCTTCGAGCCCGCTCAAGGCGATACGTCACCAAGTGGATGTCGTTACTCAGCGACGACAGTCACACTCCGTGCCAAGGCATAAGAGATAGCCCTCCCTTGCGGGGGAGATGCACACCGCGATTGTGAGCGATTGTTTCTGCTACAGTTGCGTCCATATCATGCCGCGCAGACTTTTAAAGCGCATTTGCCCGTCCTCCGGCTCTTTGGAGAGCCATTGGTTCCTGCGTCTTTTTGGGACGCGGATTGCCGATCCCCGCCTATGGGGACTGTGCAGGCGAGCAGTGACTGGAGCATTTGGCGTAGGCCTGGCCGTCTGCTTTATACCCCTGCCCGTTCATTTCGTGGTCGCCTGCATCCTGGCCGTCACCCTGCGGCTGAATATTCCCGTGATCATCGGCACGGTACTGTTGATAAACCCAGTCACCATCGTGCCTGTCTACTACTTGGCTTACCGGCTGGGGGCCGCCCTCCTGGACTTGCCACCCACCGGCTTCTCATTTGAGATGAGCTGGGACTGGCTGCAGAACGACCTGGGCCCGATGTGGAAGCCGTTCCTGGTCGGGTGCCTGGTCTGCGGCGTCGTGGGGGGCGTCCTGGGCTACATGGGCCTGGAGCTGGCCTGGCGGTGGCGGGTGGCTACGAAGTACCGTGCCCGCACACGGCACGTGCCCTCATCCGTCTACTGATTCCAGCTGCTCCGTCAGGAGCCCGCCCTGGATCTCGAATACCCGCTCCATGCGGTTCGCCAGGCGCATATCGTGGGTGACCACCACCAGGCTGGTGCCCCGCTCCCGGTTCAGCTCGAGCATCAGCTCAAAGACCCCTTCCGCGTTCTGACCGTCCAGGTTTCCGGTGGGCTCGTCCGCCAGAATGATCTTCGGCTCGGTAACCAGCGCGCGCGCCACCGCAGCCCGCTGCCGCTCACCGCCTGAGAGCTGGTACGGCCGGTGATCGAGCCGCCGGCCCAGTCCCACCCTCTCCAGGATCTCGCTCGCCCTGTCCCGCGCCTCGGCAACGGAGGTGCGCCTGATCAACAGCGG
The DNA here is from genome assembly GCA_034668025.1 of Gammaproteobacteria bacterium. GTDB lineage: Bacteria > Pseudomonadota > Gammaproteobacteria > Steroidobacterales > Steroidobacteraceae > 13-2-20CM-66-19. The sequence goes on from JAXDQF010000169.1 coordinate 18,335, forward strand.
CATGGCCACGTTCTCAACAGCCGAGAACTCCGGCAGCAGATGATGGAACTGGTACACAAATCCCAACGCCCGATTGCGCAACATCCCGCGCGCATCCTCGCTGAGCACGTGTATATCCTGCCCGCCCACAAACACCTGGCCCGTCGTCGGCCGATCGAGCCCCCCGAGTATTTGCAACAACGTCGTCTTACCCGAGCCTGACGCCCCGACGATCGCGACCCGCTCACCGGCATCCACGGCGAACATCACACCCCGAAGCACTTCGAGGGTTACCGGTCCCTGCGTGAAGTTTTTCTGCACATCACGTGCTTCCAACACAGCGGTCATTCAATCTCACTCATGTCGCAGAGCCTCGGCGGGCGCAGTACGAGACGCGCGCCACGCAGGATAGACGGTTGCAATGGCACACAGCAGAAACGCGACGGTGCACACACGCACGACGTCCATCCATTCCACGTATGCCGGCAAATCACTCATGTAGTAAACGCTCGCGTCCAGAAAATGCGTGCCGAGCGTACGCTCGAGCCACGCAACGAGCGACTCCAGATTGCGCGCAAGCAGGGTTCCCAGGCCGGCACCCAACAAAGTGCCCACGAGCCCGATCATGACGCCCTGAATGGCAAAAGTAGCCAGGATGTTGGGCGGGCCCGCACCGAGGGTGCGCAGAATCGCAATATCCGTCTGCTTCTCCTTCACAATCATCACCAGGGTCGCCACGATGTTGAATGCGGCCACGCCGACAATCATCAGAAGAATGACGAACATCATCGATTTCGTGAGCTCGATCGACCGGAAGAAATTGACGTGATTGAGCGTCCAGTCGCTCACATAGAAACCGCCGCCCAGGTCCCTGGCGAGCTTGACTACTTCCAGGTGCGCCTGCAGCGGATCCTGCAATGCGAGCCGGATACCGCTCACTTTGTCACCCAGCTTGTAGAGCTTCGCGGCATCCGCGATGTGGACCAGCGCAAGCTGCCGGTCGAACTCATACATCCCCGACTGGAAGATGCCGGTGACCAGGAAACGCCGCATGCGTGGGACTACGCCGGTGGGCGTTGCCGTCCCTTCCGGGGCGATCACAACAACCTGCCCACCCACCTTCGCGTGCAACTCGCGCGCCAGCGCGATGCCGAGAATGATGTGGTATTGCCCCGCCTCGAGGTCATCCAAACGACCTTCCGTCAGCGAATGTGCAAGACCCGTAGCCTTACGCTCCTCGTCCGGCAAAACGCCCCGCACGGTGGCACCCGAGACGTTGACTCCGTTTGAGAGCATCGACTGCTCTTCGATGTAGGGAACCGCCGCCTGCACACCCGGTTGTTTGATCGCCGCCTGCTGTACGGCACGCCAATCGGTGATGGAGCCTTCGATTCCACTCAGCGTTCCGTGCGAGGTCACACTCAAGATCCGGTTGCGCAATTCGCGCTCGAATCCGTTCATGACGGACAACACAGTGATGAGCGTGGCCACCCCGAGCATCAGACCCAGCACTGACATCAACGCCACAAAAGAAACAAACCCGCGCCGATGTGTCGAACGCAAGTACCGCGTCCCGATCAGCCACTCATACGCCTGGATTGCCATCACTCGTAGCGCAGTGCTTCTGCCGGAGCCGTACGGGACGCGCGCACCGCCGGGTATATCGTCGCGAGACCGGTTAACAGCAGCGCGCTCACGCTGATGACGACAATGTTCGGCCAACGAACGTCCGAAGGAATCGTCGGCATGTCATAGACATCCGCATCGAAAATCTGGAAGTGGAAGGTCTGCTCCAGGAACGGCACGAGTGTATCGATGTTCAGCGCAATGCCCAGTCCCACAATCAGTCCCAGCGCCACGCCCAGCCAACCAATCACCAGCCCCTGGGTCATGAACACACCCATGATCCGCCGCGGCGAAGCCCCGAAGGTCCGCAGGATTGCGATATCGGTGCGCTTGTCAGTCACCACCATCACCAGCATGGCCACAATGTTGAACGCCGCCACACCCACAATCATCATCAGGATGAGCGACATCATGGTCTTCTCGATCTTCACAGCGCGGAAATAATTCGCGTTGTCCTGCGTCCAATCGAACAGCTCGAACTCGTTGGGGATCTTCGGACGCAATTTGTCCGACAGCAGCGACGCGGACAGCGCGTCACGGAATCGAATCCTCAGACCTTCGCCGGATCCCCCGCCGGGCGCCAACCCTCGCACATCGTCGATGTTGGCCAGTATCAGCGTCCCCTGCTCAGACCGCCCGACCTCAAATACCCCGGTCACCTTCAGCTCTCTGAGTCTCGGCGCGGGGGCCCCGTCCGCAGACACGGCCGGGATCAACACAGTCAGCGAATCACCCTCATCCAACCCGAGTCGCGCCGCGATTACGGAGCTGACCATCACCCGATCCGACCCCGCGACCAGGTCCGTCAGCCGACCCCGGACGACAGCCTGAGCTACCTCGGTGACGCTCGATTCCGCTTTCGGATCGATGCCACGAAGAAGGATTGGCAGCATCTCAGGAGTCCGGACCGCGAGCCCTTGGATTTCGACGTATCGGGCGACGGCTACAACACCCTCGCCCGATCGGACGATGCGTTGGACCGTCTCCCATTCAGAGTCCGATGGATGCACAGGCTGGCCATCGTCCATCCGAGGATCGCTAACCCGTGCGACCACGCGGGCGTGAGCACTGAGGGCGACCAGAGAATCCCGGAGCTCGTTCTCCAGCCCGTTCATCACCGACAGGATGACGATCAACGCCGCGACACCCACGCAAACCCCGACGAGGGACGCCCAGGTTATGAAGGAGACGAAGAATTTATTGGTCCGGGCGCGTACATAGCGCAGGCCCACAAACAACGGCAGGGGGTGAAACATCGTCGCGATTTAACCACAGATGACGCTCTGCTTTTGACTCGCGTCACAGTATCGATGCACCGCGGGGGGCGGCGCCTTTGACAGATTTTACCCGGTGATATAGTCGGCGGTGATATAGGCGGGGCCAGCGCCCCAGGTGCGATCCATGAAGATCCGAATTCTCGTTGCACTGCTTTGCGGCTTCGCGGCCAGCGGCGCTGCTGTGGCTGAAACCCTGGTCGTTGATGATCAGCTCACGTTGCGCGAGTCCACGGTGGAGCGGCCCAAGCGAGGCAGCACGATGACCGAGGTCGAAAAGCACTTCGGGGCCCCGGCCGAGAAGCACGCGACCGTCGGGCAGCCTCCCATCACGCGATGGGATTACACCGGTTTTTCGGTGTTCTTCGAGCATGACCGCGTCATCCACTCTGTGGCCACGTCCGGCTAAAGCACAATAACTCTTCCCCTAAGCCCTTAGTCTCGTCCCGGGCCCTTCGCGCGCTGGGCAACGCACCTGCGCGAATGGTAGCCTGCACCCGACATGGGTGAATTGCGTGAACCAGGTCCACGCAATCAATAAGGTAAGGGGATAGACGAGTGGCGGCTGATGAGTTTTTGAGGACTCGAATAGAGGCCCTCATGCGAGCGGGAGCGGTGCGGCGAAAGGTTGCCGCGGCCCAGCTCGAGGAAGAGATCAAACGGCGGGAAGACGCGATGCGGGAGACATTCCGCCGTTATGTCTCTCCCCGCCTCGCCGACAAAATCCTCCAGGACTCCCAGTTGCGGGACAGCCTGCTCTCGAGCTCCGACGTCCGCACCCACGCGGTCGTCCTGTTTGCCGATCTGCGGGGCTTCACCGGAATGTCGGAGCAGCTGGCGCCGCACGAAGTGGTCCCCCTGCTGAATGAATATTTCTCCCTGCTGACCGAGATCACCTTCCGGCACGACGGCACCGTGTTCCACATGGCCGGTGACTGTCTCATGCTGGGATTCGGAGTGCCCCTCGAGCAGAAGGACAGCTCCCAGCGGGCGATCAAGACCGCGCGCGAGATGTTAGACGGGTTCGCCAACCTGGCGCAGTCCTGGAAGCGCCGCTACCAGATCGATGCCGGCCTCGGAATCGGCATCAATGAGGGCGACGTCGTTGCGGGCAACGTCGGCTCCTCGGCGTACATGAGCTATACGATCATCGGCGACGCGGTCAACATCGCCTCGCGCCTGTGCCAACGGGCGCGTTCCGGCGAAATGTTGTTCTCGGGCGCAATCAAACAGTCCCTCGACGCGCACGGCCTGGATGTAGGGGCCCTGCCGCTGCCGCCCATGATCCTGCGCGGCCGGACCAATCCCATCGACATCTACTGCGTGCCCCTGCATGCCAGACTGCAAGTGAGTCAGGTGCCCCTGGAAGCCTGATAATCTCCTGCCGGATGTCCCTGCTCCTCAAGCCCCAGGTCCCCACAACAAAGCAACGACGCCTCAGCTGGCACCAGCTGTATGGCAGCGCGGCTGCGTTGGCCCTTGCCGAAGCGACCCGGTCCGACCAGCGGCTCTATGTCGTCGTCACCGATGATGCCCGTGAGCTCGAGAGATTGTCCTCGGAGCTGCAGTTCTTCGCGGGCGAGCGGTTACCCCTGCTGACACTTCCCGACTGGGAAGTGTTGCCCTACGACCTCTTCTCACCCCACCCGGACATCACCTCACAGCGCCTGCGGACGCTGTTCGAGTTGCCACGGCTCCAGGCGGGCTGCCTGATCGTGGCCGCCGACGTGTTGATGCAGCGGCTACCGCCACGCAACTACGTTCAAGGCCGTGCATTTGAGCTCACTGTGGGTGAATCGCTGGAATTGGAGCCTTTCCGCCAGCGGCTGATTGAAGCCGGATATGTGAGCGTCAGCCAGGTTGCGAGCCCGGGCGAATACGCGGTTCGCGGCTCGTTGTTCGATGTGTATCCCATGGGCACGACGGCGCCCCTGCGCATCGACCTGTTCGACGCCGAGATCGAGGCCATCCGCCGCTTCGACCCGGATACGCAGCGCTCGCTCGATTCTCTCGAGCGCATTCGCTTGCTGCCCGCTCGCGAAATCCCACTCGACCCGGACGGCGTGCGTGACTTCCGCCGACGATTCCGTACCCGCTTCGAGGGAGATCCGACACGAGCGACGATCTACCGCGGTGTCAGCGAAGGGGTTGCGCCTGCGGGCATCGAGTTCTACGTGCCGCTGTTCTTCGACGAGACAGCCACGTTGTTTGACTATCTGCCCACGAATGCAGTGCTGGTCCACGACGCCGATCTGCCAGGCGCGCTGAGCAAGGCGTGGCATGACGTTGAAGCACGTTATGAGGATCGCCGGCACGATATCGAGCGGCCCATCCTTCCGCCGACGGAGCTCTTCATCAATCCGGAAGAGATCGACACGAAGCTGGCGCAATTCGCTTCCGTCACCCTGAACTCATTCAAGGCGGACACCGAGCTGCAGGGCGGCCCGAATGTGTTCAACTTTCCCACTGCCCCGGTCAACGAGCTGCGGATCGATGCCCGTGCCGAGCATCCGTTCGCACCGCTCGATCTGTTCCTCAACGAATTTGCCGGGCGCGTACTGATCGCGGCCGACTCACCGGGCCGGCGCGAAGTATTGCAGGAGATGTTGCGCGGCCACGGCTACAACATTGTCCCCGTACCCGGTTGGGATGCCTTCGCAACCGGGGATGCCAAACTCGCTCTCACAGTCGCTCCGGGACTGCAGGGACTGACGCTCACGAGCCCGTCGATTGCCGTGATCTCCGAGGGGCAGCTGTTCGGGCAGCGGGCGCGCCAGGAGCGGCGGCGCAAGCGCGCGGCCTCCGATCCGGAAGCGATTCTGCGCGATCTGCAGGACCTCAATCCGGGCGCCCCCGTGGTACACCAGGAGTACGGCGTCGGCCGTTATGTTGGCCTGCAGGTGATGGAGATTGCCGGACAATCCGGCGAGTTCCTGGTGTTGGAATACCTCGATGGGGATCGGGTGTATGTGCCGGTGCAATCGTTGCACCTGGTGAGCCGTTATACGGGGGCTGCTCCGGAGAGCGCTCCCCTGCACAAGCTCGGGACCGACCAGTGGGCGCGGGCCCGGCGCAAGGCGGCTGAGCAGGTCCGGGACGTGGCCGCCGAGCTGCTCGATCTGTATGCGCGCCGCAAGGCCCAAAAGGGCATGAAGCTGCCGGTCAACGAGCAGGAATATCAGAAATTCGCCGACGCCTTCCCGTTCGATGAGACCGAGGACCAGGCCGAGGCCATCCGCTCCGTGTTGAACGACATGAAGGGCGATCGGCCGATGGACCGCATCGTGTGCGGCGATGTGGGATTCGGCAAGACCGAAGTCGCCATGCGCGCGGCCTTTGCCGCTGTTGAAGCAGGCAAACAAGTCGCCGTGCTGGCGCCCACCACCCTGTTGGCCCAACAGCACATGACCAACTTCCGCGACCGCTTCGCGGACTGGGCCGTGCGCGTCGAGGCCCTGTCGCGGTTCGGCAATTCGAAAGAGATCACGGCCACCATCGCGGGCATCGAAAACGGTGCTGTCGATATTGTCGTCGCCACACACCGGCTGCTTCACTCGCATGCGCGCTTCAAGGATCTTGGCCTGATCATCGTCGATGAAGAACATCGCTTTGGCGTGCGGGACAAGGAGCGGTTGCAAGCGTTGCGTGCGGATACTCACGTACTCACGCTGACCGCCACTCCCATTCCCCGTACTCTCAACATGGCTCTGGGCGGTTTGCGGGACCTCTCGCTGATCACCACGCCGCCCGCTGAGCGGCTGGCCATCAAGACATTCATCATCGAGTGGCACGGCCCGACGCTGCGCGAAGCGGCGCTGCGCGAGTTGCGTCGCGGCGGACAGATGTACTTCGTGCACAACGAAGTGAAGACCATCGATAAAATTGCCGCCGAAGTGCAGGCACTCGTCCCGGAGGCCAGTGTCCGCATCGGCCACGGACAGATGCGCGAGCGCGATCTCGAGCAGTTGATGGTCGACTTCTATCATCGCCGTTTCGACCTGCTCGTGTGCACGACGATCATTGAAAGTGGTATCGACGTGCCCACGGCCAACACCATCATGATCAACCGTGCCGACCGTTTCGGCCTGGCCCAGTTGCATCAGCTGCGCGGTCGTGTTGGCCGCTCCCACCATCGCGCCTACGCATATCTCATTGCGCCCCCGCGCAAAGCGCTCGCGGGCGATGCGGCCAAACGCCTGGAAGCCATCGAGTCCATGGAGGATCTGGGCGCCGGCTTCGTGCTCGCGACCCACGACCTGGAAATCCGGGGCGCCGGTGAATTGTTGGGTGAGCAACAAAGCGGCCAGATGACCGAGATCGGCCTCGCCATGTACCTGGACATGCTGGAGCAGGCCGTCAAGGCATTGAAGGAAGGCCGCACGCCCTCTTTGGACAAGCCCCTGGCCGCCGAGACTGAAGTTGAATTGCGGCTGCCGGCTTTCCTGCCTGAAGCCTATGTTGCCGACGTACACGTCCGCCTGGGACTGTATAAGCGCATAGCGGCCGCCGAGACTGATGAAGCGCTCGATGAGTTGAACGCGGAAATCTACGACCGCTTCGGCCCACTCCCGGCGGTCGCCCAGAACCTCCTCAAGCTCGCCAAGCTGAAGCTCGCAGCCCGCGCCATCGGCATTCGCCGAATGGACCTGGGCGCCGGCGGCGGCACCATCACCTTCGAGGAGCGAAATAGCCTCGACCCGTTGATCGTCGTGAAGATGATTCAGAAGAACCCGCAGGTGTACCGGCTCGAAGGCTCGCTGAAATTGCGCATCGCCCGGCACATGCCGGCGGAGGAAGCCCGCTTCGAATTCGCGGGGGATCTGATGAAGCGCCTGGCCGGGAAAGCACCCGCCACAGACGAGCCCACCAGCGGCAAGCCCAACCCCGCGGCACCCACAAAGGGCGCGCCCACGAAGGGGCCCCCGGCCCCCGTCGGAAAACCCACGCCGGGCGGTAAGCCCAAAGGCCGCTGACGGCAGACGCCGACGGTCGCCCGCGGCGGCGGTGATCTATAATCCCGCCATGAAATTCACCTTCGCGCCGACTTTACGGGCCTTTTGGCTGGTCATTCTCGCTACCCTCAGCTGCGGGCTCCCCGCCTGGTCTGAAGATGCCGCGACGCCCGGCTATCACATCGAGATCATCGTGTTTCGCGCCAACGGCGCGCAGGGTGGCGGTGAGAACTGGAGCGCCGAGGCCGGCGCCAACAACACCGTCGGGGAGGAAACCTCCAGCGGCTCTTCGCAGGTGGGCCACTTCATCAGCGCCCTCGCCGCCGACCAATTCCAACTCTCGGACATCGAGACCAAGCTGCGCTCCAGCGGCGCATATGTACCCGTAGCGCACGTGGCGTGGGCGCAGACGGCAAGTGCGTGGGGCACCAAAGCGGGATTCCCGTTGCAGAAGCTCGGAGTTGATGTGCCCGGGCTCAACGGCACCGTGTATCTCGAGCGCGGGCAGTATCTCCATCTGGGTATGGCGTTGAGTTACGCCATCGCCTCACCGCCGGCGGGTTTGGGCGCAGGCCCCGGGACTGCGTTTGCGCTGAATGAGAACCGCAGGGTGCGGTTCTATGAGCGCAACTACTACGATCACCCGGCGTTCGGTGTGATCGCGTTGGTCACGCCGGCACAGGGTGCGAGGCCCGCAGGACGCTGAGGGCACCTTGCCCGGCCCAAATCTATCAAGAAGGCCGCGCTTTTTGCGGGGGCGCCCAGCCCGGGTCGCCGAATCGAAGTGGTGCCCTAACTTCCGCAGAAAATGCCGCAGGCAGTTTCTGCCAATCAAAGCACTAATGAAAGTCAGTGGCCTCGGCCGTCGAGATACTGTTCTTCCCTAACTTCTTCGACCGCTTCAACGCGGCTGTAGTGGCCTTTAGAAGCGATTCCAGCGGCAATTCACGGGGTGGCACCAGACTCGCTACACCGGCGCTGATAGTCACGTAGCGCTCCGAGCCGGCGCGCGGATGATGCATCAGCAGATCGCGCACGCGCTGACCTACAACCTGCGCATAGTGTGATGCCTTCTCAGCCGCATCCCCCTGCGTCAATACCGCAAAAGTCCCCCCTTCCCAGCGACCAACCAGATCACCGCCACGACGGTAGGACGCGCCGATGACTCTTGCGACTCGCCTGATACAGGCATCGCCGCCTGTCTTCTCGAAGGTGTCGTTGTAGGTTCCAAGATCGTCGATGTCGAACAGTGTCAGTCCGATCTCGTGTGAATCGCGCTGCGCCAACACCCAATCCCGTTGCAGCAGCTCTTCGAAGTAGGCTCGCGAATGCAACCCGGTGAGGCGATCTTCGCGCAACCACGGCGGCAGGCCTGCAGTCGCACGCTCCGCATTACGGAGGCGATCGCTGGCATCGCGGTGATAACCGATGAAGTGAGTGATACGACCCGAAGCCTCGCGTACGGGCTGGATCACAGTCTCATTCCAGAACAGGGTACCGTCAGGCCGGTAATTTCGGATCAGGACTCGCGCCGGCTCGCCTTTCTCCACCGCCTCCTTGATACGCAGGCGGGCCTCCTGGTCCTTGTCCGTTCCCTGGAGGATGCGCAGGTTGGTCCCGAGAAGCGCGGCAACTGGATATCCGCACATCTGGGCAAAGGCGGCGTTGGCATAGATGACCGGATGATCTGGAACCGTGGCATCACAGACGACGATGCCTTCCGGGGCACTGTCTACGACACTGCGCCACGCCTCGGCGGACCAGTTGTTCATGTGCTACCGGCCTCCAGATTCAACGTTGGCGCTGCTGTGCAGCGTGCCAGCAGCTCACGACTCCTCTTCCATTCGGGCAGGGAAGTCAACTCCCGCCTCGCAACGCCATCCTTACCATGCATCCGCACCAGACGGACCCTCGATGCCGGCTCAGGCTCAACATCGAGACGATCCAGTAATGTAACTACACTAGCGCGATTGTTACATACCGGCAGCATGTCACAACCCGCCGATAGGGCCTGACGTGCACGGGTCACAATATCGCCGTAGGCCGCCGCGGCCCCGCCCATGGACAAATCGTCTGCAAACACTACCCCCTGGAACCTCAAATCGCCGCGTAACACGTCGCGAATCCAACGAGACGAAAGGCTCGCGGGCAGGGAATCCACGGCTGGGAACAGCACGTGAGCCACCATGACCGCCGGCAGGCCGTTGGCGATCATCCGGCTGTAGGGTGCAAGGTCATCCGACAAGTCAGGCAGCTCCCGACGATCCACCGGCAGGGTGACGTGCGAGTCCGCAACCACGGCGCCGTGGGCCGGGAAATGCTTTGCCGTCGCGGCCATGCCGGCATCCCGCATGCCATGCATATAGGCGACAGCCAGCTGACCAACGACCTCGGGCCGGGCGTGAAAGGCCCGGTCGCCGATGATCTCGCTGATGCCGTAATCGAGGTCCACATCCGGCGCGAATGAGATGTCGACACCCACGGAACGCAACTCGGCGGCCATGAGCCATCCCATGCGGCGGGCGAGATCCAGGCCGGCGCGGGCGTCCAAGTCGAACTCGTGGCCGATGCGGCGGGCCGGTGGCAAGACGGAGAATCCAGTGCGGAAGCGCTGTACGCGCCCTCCTTCGTGATCCACTGCAACAATGAGGGGTGGGCTGCGCTCGGCATGGATTGCGGCAACCAGCCGGGACAGCTGTTCCGGGTCCCCATAGTTTCGAGTGAAGAGAATCACTCCCCCGACCAACGGATGCCGCAGCAGCTCGCGCTCTTCGGGACTGACGGTCGTTCCGAGGAGATCGATCATGAGCGGCCCGAGGCTCATCCGGTGCGCCCTTTACGCCTGGCGGGTTCCAGAATGGCCATGGACTCGACGTGCGTCGTATGCGGAAACATGTCCAACACGCCTGCGGCCACGAGGCTCATCCCATGTTCGTGTACGAGTGATCCCAAGTCCCGCGCGAGGCTGCCGGGGTGACAGGAAATATACAACACCCGCTGCGGGCTCAGGCGGCTGATGGAGGCCAACACCTCGCTGGCACCGGCGCGGGGCGGATCCAGGAGAACGTGGGTGTACGAGTCCCGCAACCACGGCAGAAGGGTCGGCTCCAACGCCTGTCTTCGATCAACCTGGCCCAGATCAGCCACATGAAACTGCGCGTTGGAGATTCCGTTCAGGCCCGCGTTGTGTCGGGCTCGCTCCACGAGTCCTTTGTCACCCTCGACACCCACGGCACGACTGGCGTTTCGGGCCAGGGCGAGTGTGAAGTTACCTATCCCGCAATACAGATCCAGGACGGATGAGGACGGCGTCAGCTGCAGCAACTCGACAGCCCGCGCGACCAATGCCTGATTGATCTGAGCATTGATCTGCACGAAATCGGTGGGCGTAAATTCCAGCTGCAGATTGAATTGAGGCAGACCATAGCGCAGGGCCTCCAGCGGCTGGCCCGTTTCGCTGTCGAGCGGACTCACCGTATCCAACCCACCCGTCTGCAGATAGAAACGTACCGAGTGAGCCGCGGCGAACTCGCGGAGCCGCACGCGATCTTCGGCCGATGGCGCCTCCAGCACACGCAAAACCAGCGCCACCACATTGTCAGCCACCGCTGCTTCAATCTGCGGGATTCGATGCCGAATGCTCAACCCGTTCAGCATGGCAGCGAGTGGCGCAATCAGGGCGCCAACCGGCTCCACCAGTACTTCGCAGCGCTGCACGTCAGCAACGTAGGGCGCCAGCCGCTCGCGGAAGCCGACGACCACCCGATCCTTTTTGATGACGAACTTGGCGCCCAGCCGCGCCCGGCGCCGGTAGTTCCAGACAGGGCCGCGCAGCGGTTCCAGCCACTCCCGGGGCGTTACCTTGCCCACCCGCTCCAGGTTGTCGCGCAACTCAGTCTGTTTGACTTCGAGCTGTGCGTCGGCAGACAGATGCTGCAGCGCACAGCCACCGCAGACTCCGAAGTGCGCGCATCGCGGGACCACCCTCGATGCCGCAGGCTCGAGCACTTCCAACAGCTCAGCCTCGTCGTGTTGGCGATGACGGCGAGTACGCCGGAAGCGGATCCGCTCGCCCGGCAGTGCACCCGCGACAAAAGCCGCCTTGCCTTCCCTGACGACACCCTCTGCGTCATGCGTCAAAGCCGCGACCGTTGCAACTTCCTCAACATCCGTTTCGATTCGCCGCGATCGTCCGCTCAAGCCGCCCTCTCCCACGTCGCCAGGAATTCCGCGAGATGGGGCTCCTTGCCCGCGCGCAGCAACACCTTCACTCGCTCGACTTCCTCGGCGTAGCGTTCGCGAGTGAAGCGTCCGCGCATGAGCTCGAAACGCAGGTAGATGAGGTATGTGTTGAGTACGTCAGTTTCGCAGTATTGGCGAATGCCAACCAGGTTTCCCGCCTGGTAGGCATCCCACACCTGATCGCCGGAGAAGCCCATCTTGCCGGGCAGACCCAGCAGGCAGGCTGTGTTGGCCAACGAAGCCCGGGCCCGGTTCTGAAACCCCGACAGCACGTCCATGAGATCCATGTGCCGCCAGTGAAACCGGCTCAGATAGTTGTTGTAGCGGAAGGCCGTGTCCTCGTCGCCCGTCTCCCAGTAGCGCGGCGCCTGCACGCCGGCGAGCAGCGCCCGGTAGTGCAGCACGGGCAGATCGAATCCGCCGCCGTTCCAGGAGACGAGGTCCGGCGAGAGCTTCTCGATGCCGTCGAAGAAGCGTGTGATCAGCTCAGACTCGGGGGCCCCGAGGTCGCCGAGACTCCAGACTTTCAAACTATCGTGACTGCGCAGCACACAGGAGATCGCCACGATGCGATGTTGCTCGTGGGCGAGGAAATCCCCGCCGGATGCCTGGCGGCGCAGCGCAAACATCGCCTTCGCCACCTGGGCGTCGGCGAGCCCGTCGAGGCCGTGAAGCCGGCGGCCCAAGACAACATCGGGTACCGTTTCAATATCGAATACCAGCGTATTCACGGCGTCGCCTTCATCAGCACGGCAACAGCGACAATGAGGCCGGCCTCGTCCGTCAGGGTCACGTGCCCCTCACCGACGCCCAGGCCGCGCCTGACCTTTTCGCCGCGCTCGGAGAACACGACTTCGGGTTTGCCCCAGGAATTCTGCACAACACCCACATCCCGAATCCACACACCGTGGGCGAA
>JAXDQF010000170.1:0-33719 GCA_034668025.1 Gammaproteobacteria bacterium
TCGATCACGTCCTCATTTTCAATCGTCAAGCCGCACGCCTCAGTTCAAATCCCTGCGCAGTGGCCGCCGCACCTGGCGCGCCAACATCTGCTCCAGCTGCTCCGCGGGGACGGGGCGGGAATGCAGAAAGCCCTGCGAGTGGTTGCACTTGAGCTTGCGCAGCAGGTCGAGCTGCTCTTCGGTCTCCACGCCTTCGGCAATGGCGATCAGGTTGAAAGCCGACGCGAGGCCGATGATGCTGGAGACCAGCGTGCCGCTGGCCGGGTCGTCCGGCAGTCCGCTGATAAAAGTCCGGTCGATCTTCAACAGATCGACCGGAAGTTTGGACAAGAGGCCAAGCGACGAATATCCAGTGCCGAAATCGTCGATGGCCACTCGCATGCCCGCAGTTCGCAACTCGCGCAGCTTGCGGCTCGCTCCCTCAACATCGTGTAACAGTCCGGTCTCGGTAATCTCCAGGTCCAGTCCATAGCCGCCGTTCGTGCAGGCCGACGCGGCGGCCAGGCAGTTATCCACAAAGTTGCGGCGGCGGATCTGCTGGGCCGATACATTCACGGCGATTCGAATCGGGCCGAGCCCCATTCGCGTCCACCGCTTGCAGTCCTCAACGGCCTTGCGCAGCACCCAGTCGCCCACGGCGACGATCATTCCCGATGATTCCAGCACCGGCAGGAAGCGTCCCGGCAATGTCAGTCCCGTCTGCGGATCATTCCAACGCAGCAGCGCTTCCACAGCATCAATGCGGCCGGTCGATATGTTGACCTGCGGCTGATAGTGCAGAACAAACTGGTGCTCATCCAACGCGCCACGCAGGCTGTGCTCGAGCGCCAGGCGCTCGGCGAGCTCGCTGTGCATCTCCACCTGATAATGGAGGTAGGGTTCTCCGGAGTCCTTGGCGTGTTTCAACGCCGCTTCGGCACGCTGAGTCAGCGTGCTGGCATCGTCCCCATCCAATGGATAACGGGCGATACCGGACTTGAACGAAGCGCGGATCGAGCGGCCTTCGATTTTGAAAACGTCGCGAAATACCGTGCTTTCCAAAAAAGTCGTGACGCCTTCGGCTGACGCCTCATCGCTGGGAAGGACGAGCACAAAAGTCCCACCCCCCAGATACCCGACTCGCGTGTCATCCTCGAGGTGATGTTTCAACTGCTCCGCGACCCGTTGCAGAAGCAGATCACCCACGTGACGGCCGAAAGTGTCGTTCACGTTGCTCAGATGCATGACATCAAATGCAACGACCGTCGGGGCGCCTTCAGGCTCGACGCGATTGCGCAATGCCTGGTCCAGGCGCTCACAGAAGAGCGCGCGCTTCGCAAGACCCGTCAACGCGTCGAAGTACGCCAGATACTGGGCTGTCGTTTCCTTCTGGCGGTACTGCAGAGCGAACGACAGATTGGCAATCATGTCCTGCAACAGCAGCAGCTCTTCGTCGCTGAGCTGATCCGACTCCCGGGAGGCCAACGAGAGCACGCCAACACGTGCGCCGTTGACACTGAACGGCAGCGCGACTACCGACTTGAAGCCTTCTGCGAGCAGTTGTTCCCGGCAGGCGACCGGCGGTTCGGTCTTGGTCAGATCAGTCGAGATCGTGATCTCTCCGGTGCGCAAAGCACGCCCGATCAAACTGGTATCCGACTCTGTGCCATCACCGATCGGGAACACCTGTTCACAGATATCGGTGTCCGCATTCATGCCGAGCCAATACCAGGGCACCGCGCGGCCCCCATCAGGCTCGACGAGGGAAATCATGACGTGCTCATAGCCGCCAACCTGCAAAGCAAGCCGGCAAGCCTCGCGCAACAGTGCGTCCCGCTCACGAATCCTGACCACCGCAGCGTTGATGCCGCTCTGCATCTGCAACATGCGGGTCAAACGCAGGATCCGCTCCTGTTGATGTTTGCGTTCGGTGACATCCCTGTGAGTGCCGCGATATCCCGACACCACCCCATCCGACCCGATGAGCGCAAGGAGATTGCCCTCGAGCCAACGGAACTCGCCGCCAGAATGTTTCCAGCGGGTGACGATTCCTGTTGCAGTGCGGTGATCGGCAATCAATCCTTCCAGGGCCCCGGTGAAGGATTCGCGATCGGCATCGTGTACGAACGATTCGAAAGGGGAGCCGACGACCTCCTGGACGCGGGCGCCCAGAATCCCGCGGACGGATTCGCTGCTGAAGACGAAGCGGCGCTCCGCATCGAGCTCCCATATCCAGTCTTGAGACGTGTCCACGATGTCGCGCAGACGCTGCTCGCTCTCTCGGATCTGCCGCTCGGCAATCCGACGCCGCGCCCGTTCGCTGACCTCGCGAAGAGCACGTCGAACTGCGGGCACCAGCCGGGCGGGATTCGTTTTCAGGACATAGTCCACGGCGCCCTTGCGCAAGGCTTCGATGGCGCGTTCCTCACCGATCGTCCCCGAGAGGAATATGAAAGGGACATCCGGCGCCTCCGACGTGGCGATCTCGAGGGCCGCCAGGCCGTCAAATTCAGGCAACGAGAAATCAGAAAGAATGATGTGCGGTCGGAACCGCATCAGCGCCGTACGAAAGCTCGGCTCAGAGTCCGCCCTGATGTGAACACAGCGGATACCTCCGCGGGCGAGCTGATGAATCGCGAGATCGGAGTCGACGCTGACGTCTTCGACGATCAGCACACGCAAGCCGTGCAGCTCCAAGTTGCGCGACACTCCTGTCTGATACTGGATGAATTGACATGGGCAACCGGGAACAGCTGCGGCAATACGCAGCAACGTGAGCCTGGCAGACCCGACTTCGGGTTTTACTTGTTCGGATTACTGCAGGCAGGCGGCTGAATATCTCAGCCTCGAGAGAATTTTTAATCTTCGGAGATATTCCGGAAGTCCACGCCCAGGGAGCGCAGCTTGCGGTACAGGTGGGTGCGTTCCATCCCAACCCGCTTCGCGAGCTGGCCTACCTTACCATTACATAACAGGAGCTGTTGTTGCAGATACGCACGTTCGAACTGCTCACGCGCTTCCCGCAAAGGGAGTGCCAGCAGGTCCTGTTTCACGAGAGGCTCCCCCGGGGGGGCCTGAACCGCCAGCTCGCGCTCAATCTCTTCGAGACGGATTTCTTCCGCACCCCCCTGGATGAGCAGGCGATGCACGAGATTCTTCAGCTCCCGCACGTTGTCGGGCCAGGGATAGTTACGCAGGCGATTCTGGGCGGCGACACTGAAGCGCCGGAACTGCAACCCCTCGTTGTCCACGAGACGATCGACGTAGTGCCGCAGGAGCTCAGGAACATCCTCCGCGTATTCGCGGAGCGGCGGCACGCGCACAATCAACATGTTCAGATGGGCCAGCAGATCACGCCGGAACGCATCGGTGCCGGCCCGGTTTTCGATACCGGGCTGACCGGACGACAACACCCGCGCGGCCAACCGCACCGGTTCGGTGCCACCCAGACGCATGAACTGCCCCGACTCGAGAACACCCACCAGCAGCCGCTGCGCCGACGGCGGCAGATCCTCAACCTCGTGGATGAAGAGAGTTCCCTCGCCCGCTTCCTCCAGAAGTCCGGTCTGGCGAGTGCCTCCGGGTTCTTCGCGCCCGAACAGACGACTCTCGGCATCAACCTCGCGCAGACTGCTCGCAAGCAGCGTTACGAACGGCTGCAGTGCCCGCGGACTGCGCTCATGCAGATAGCGCGCAAACGCTTCCCGACCCGAGCCCGGCTCACCAGTCAACAGGACTGACGAAGGATTCGCGGCAATCTGCTGCAGCTCAGTACGAAGCTGCTGCATCTGCTTGCTCTTTCCGACTGGAACCATCAGAGCGGGCGTCAGGAGCTTGCCTGACTGCCGGCGACGTTTCCCTGCATCCAATGCGCGCTCAACCGTGCGCAGAAGCTTCGCGAGCGACAGCGGCTTCTCTACGAAATCAAACGCACCGAGCCGCGTTGCTTCAACCGCAGTTTCGACAGTGCCATGGCCTGACATCATCACGACGGGACAACCATCGGTCGTTGACGCAGACCATTCGCGCAGAAGGCTGATGCCGTCAACATCGGGCATCCATATATCGAGCAACACGAGGTCTGGAGTCTGGCGCAAGCGCGAGGCGCGAGCCTGCACAGCGTTCGCGGCAACGTCCACTTCGTAACCTTCCTCAGAAAGGATCTCTTTCAGAAGGCCGCGGATGTCTGCTTCGTCGTCAACCACCAGAATATGCGGAATAGTCATGCCCTTTCCCTCCTCAGCTGCTCGCGTCGCTCACGCGCCCCCCCCGTCGCCGATCGTGTGCTGTCTTTAACCGGTAACACGACGCGCACACGTGCGCCGCCCTCGGGTCGATTGTCCGCATCGATCCGGCCGCCGTGCTCTTCAACGATCTTCTTGACGATGGCGAGCCCCAGACCGGTCCCCTTCGGCTTGCTCGTGACATACGGGTCAAAGACCCGCCCGAGCAGCTCTCGCTGAAATCCAGGGCCATTGTCACACACGGTGACCACGGCGTACGACGCATCACCACCGTATTCGAGCCGACTGGCGATTTCGAGGGTCGGGGATGCGACCCCATCGAGCGACTCGAGCGCGTTCGTCACCAGATTGTTGAGGATCTGCCGGATGCGCCCGCGGTCCGCCTCGATCCCCTCAATGTTGTCGTCGAGGTCCAGCCGAATGGTGGCACGGGGATCCTGCGAGCGGTACAGGTCGGCGACCTCGGTCACCAGCTGGTTGAGGCTGAAGCGCGTGATTTTCATCTCCGGCGCGCGGGCGTATTCGCTGAAGGCATTGACCATCTGCTGCATGGCTTCAACCTGGGACACGATGGTGCGGGTCGAGCGATCCAGTATCTCCGCATCACTGGGGGACATGCTGCTAAGAAAACGCCGCCGCATGCGTTCCGCCGACAGCTGGATGGGAGTCAGGGGGTTCTTGATCTCGTGCGCAAGCCGCCGCGCCACCTCACCCCAAGCCGCATCTCTCTGGGCCTGCAACAGCGCGGTGATGTCGTCGAACACGATGACGTAACCCATATCCGTGCCTTCACCGGGCATCGGCGTACAGGCGCACATCAACGTCCGGCGACCCGCTTCCCCGTCGAGATCCAGCTGCTCACGCCACTCATCGCGCCCCGCGGCGAAACGCACTGCGACAGCCGCAACAAACTGCCCCAACCGATCGTTTCCGGCCGCCAGCTCAGGTAGCGAGCGACCCGTAGCCACAGACAGCTCCGTTCCCAGGATGGCCCCCGCCGCCTGGTTGGCCATCCGCACAGTCAGCATCCGGTCCACCGCCAACACCCCGGTGGAGAGCCTTGCGAGAATGATTGCCAGCCTCTCGCGCTCACGCTCCACGGCCTGCTGGCTGCGGGTGGCCTCTTCGTGAGCCCGCCGCAGGCGCTTGGTCATGTCGTTGAACGAATGGACGAGAAATCCCATTTCGTCCCGCGACGGCAGCGGCAGCCGTGTGCCGAAGTCGCCTTTGCCGACAGCTCTCGTACCCGCGATCAGGTCCTGAACGGGACGCACCAGCCGCTGCGCAAAAAAGATCGCGCCATAGATGGCGGCGAGCATGGCCAGCAGGAGCACCAAAGTCAGCGTGAGTCTGAATCCGGATTTCAGGGCCTCGCGAAGCGCCGCCAGCTCGCCGTATTGAGAGTAAGAGCGCTGGACGGCCTCGGACAACGCCGACAGTTGCGGCGGGACCTGGTAGATCGCCACGACGTAACGACCTTCCGACTTCGCGCCTGTGTCACTCAGAGGGGCGGCTGTACGGATGAAGTACTCGCCGTCAGATTGCGGCTCGAGGCTCACATACATGCGCCGCTCTCTGATCTGTCGAACGAGATCTGAGGGTGGCCGGGACGGCAATGTCTCCAGGGGGTTCTCAACGCTGGCCGCGATGATCCGCTCGTGTTCGCCGAACAGTACGATCTCAATGCCGCCGGTGGTCCTGCGCTCATTGTCGATCCGCTCCTGGATCTCACTGGGCGAGCTGGCCGCGAGGCTGTGCGCCAGTTGCTCGGTCCGGCTGGAGTACTCACGCATGCGTAGATTCAACGCGGCTCCCGACAGTACCAGCGCATCACTGAGACCCTGCTTCACCTCCACCTTGAACCAGCTGTCGATGCCGCGGTTCAGAAAATCCAGTGAGAACAGATAAACGATCAGCAATGGAGCCACGACCAGCGCACCGAAGATGCTGACGGTCCGTGCTGTGAGCCGTGACCCGGGAACGTGATCGCGATAGTCGCGGACCAGTTGCCACAACTTGCGCGCCAACAGGACAGTGAGCGCAACGACACCTGTGATATTGAGCAGCAGGATCCACGGCTGCAGGCGATCGAATGCAGACGAGTTCTGAACGCTCTTGGCGAGCAACAGCAGCGCGCCGACGCCAACCGCTCCCCACAGAATGACGAGCGCGGGGATCCGCCACGCTTTGCGTGCCGTCTGCTCGCCGTTCAGACCGGGAGAGACCATGAATACCACTCACTCACACGACGAAAATCGTCAGTCCAGAAAAACAGGGCGCGCAGCGACGCGGGCAATCTGCCCCGACGAACGCCCGCGCGCACGCTGATCAAATAGCTTCCGCCATTCAACTGCGGCTCGACGAGTATCGGCCAACTGTCGATGCGTCCCAGATAAGTTACCGCTTCATCCAGAGTGGGAAAGTTTTCCTGCTGACCCGTCTTCACGTCGCGCACGACGTACCGGTCACTCACAGCGTGATACATGAGTTCACGCCTGAGCGTCAGGTCCACGATACTGGCGTTGAACCACAGTCGGCGCTCGCGCTCAACACGAGTATCCAGTTCGAACGTAAGTGTCACCCCATCGCGCAGGGCGTCCCTGATAGCGGGATTCACCGGGTATTCCACTCGCGCGTGAAGCAGGAAGACTCCGTTGTCGATGTTCACGTACGCGGAGCGAACCTCGAGCACACCGTCCAAGGCATCGGCGTACACGCCCGTAGCCCAGGCAATGAGCAGCAGAATGAGGGCCTGGAGCGGCCAGTTTCTTTTGAGAAGGGCTTGCATGATCAACGAGACAAGAAGCTGTGACCCCTTCCGGCTGTTCAGGTTCCGGCCGTTGTCTTTTCGACACAAGCATAATAGAAGCCGTCGGTGCCCGCCTGAGAGCCTGGAATCAGCTGTATCCCTATTTTTCTGTCCAGTGCCCCGGGAGCCAGCGCAACTGCAGGAGGCATGGCCGCAACGCAGGCGGAGGGCTCTGCGACCAGGAGCCGGGCCACTATTTCCTCGTTCTCAGCCGGCAGCACAGAGCAGGTGCAATAGACCAGCCGGCCTCCGGGAGCCAACAGGGCGAACGCGGATCTGAGGATCTGCTCCTGTGTGGCGGCGAACGCCGCGACATCGGTTGGGCGCCGCAGCAATTTGATATCGGGATGTCGGCGAATGACGCCTGTCGATGAGCACGGGGCGTCAACGAGGATGCGATCGAAGAGTCGGCCGGCCTTCAACCCCGGGGTCGGCTCACGAATGTCAGCAATCTCAACCTGGGCGTGACGACCGAGGCGCTCGAGGTTTTGCCGGATGAGCGCCACGCGTTCGTCGTCCACGTCGACAGCGACCAGCTCTTGATCAGGTGTGCATTCGAGCAGGTGACCTGTCTTGCCACCGGGCGCTGCACAAGCGTCCAGCACCCGCATCTGCGGCTGAACATCCAACAGCTTAGCCGCCAGCTGGGCACCGGCGTCCTGCACAGACACCAAGCCTTCACTGAAGCCAGGCAGTTGCGCGACAGCCACGGGACGCTCCAGGCGTACGGCTGCCGGAGCCCATTCCAGGGGAGTGGCGGCAATGTCGACCGCAGCGAGCTCTTCGAGGTAGGCATCCCGACTCTTTCGCGAAAGATCGACGCGTAAAACGAGTGGAGGATGCGCGTTGTTAGCTGTCAGGATGCTCTCATGCGCCTCAGGCCACGTTTGCTCCAGTAGCGTCACCAACCATTGCGGGTGCGCCGTCCGTCCTGCGAGCTTGCGGTCCACGTGTCCCAATAGGGTCGTCTTCTCAGCGACAAATCGCCGCATCACGGCGTTCACCAGGCCACTCGCTTTTCCCTGATGGAGGATCCGGGTGGCGTCGACGGCAGCGTGAGCGGTGGCCTGCGGAGCATTCCGCGAATACTCAATTTGATGTGCGCTCACGATCAGCAGGGAGCGAATCTCTGGAGCGACCCCTTCGGGGCGCGAAAGCAGGCGATCGATGGCCGGTGCCAGTCGCAAGAACCACCGAAAGGTACCGAGTGCGATCGCCCGGACTGCGGCGCGTTGGGACGACGCTTCGAAGGCACGAAGCGCCTCATCGGAGGAGCGTCCATCGAATACAACTGCGGAAACTGCTCTCGCGGCGTCCGCGAGTGCCGCGGCGCCGGGAGCCCAGCGGGATCTTTCAGCCAAGTCGACGCCCCGCCAGATCGAGAGTGTTGATGAGATCGCGAGCCGCAACGGGCCGACGCCCGGGTCGCTGCAGTTCCGTCAGGGCGAGCCGACCGCGCCCACAGGCAACGATAATGGCTCCCTCCCTGAGAACATCCACGATTTGACCATTTTCGCCGACGTTCGGTTCGTTATCGCCGCCGATAGCGTTTGCGGCGTAAATCCTGAGCTGCTCTCCGTCCAGCCGGGTCTCGGCAATGGGCCACGGATTGAACGCCCGCACCTGCCGCTCGATTTCCACGGCAGACCGGCTCCAATCGATCTGTGCTTCCGACTTGTCGATCTTTGCGGCGTACGTGACGCCATCTTCGCGCTGGGGCGTTGAACGGGCACGATCAGCCGCCAACTCGTCGAGAACCTCAACCACAGCGGATGCGCCCTCCGCAGCCAGTCGATCGTGCAGCGAGCCACCGGTCTCTGTGGGCGAAATAGCGACCGTTCGCTCCAGAAATACGGGTCCTGTATCCAGGCCAACGTCCATTCTCATGATGCTCACACCCGTCTGAGCGTCTCCGGCCAGGATCGCTCGCTGAATGGGGGCGGCGCCACGCCACCGAGGCAGCAAGGAGGCATGAATGTTCACGCACCCCAGCCTGGGCAGATCCAAGGCGGCACGAGGCAGAATGAGGCCATAGGCGACGACAACGAGCACATCAGGCTGCCAGGCAGCCAGGTCCGCCCTATCCACCTCAGTCTTGAGCGTTACGGGCTGTGAGACCGGAATACCCCGCTCCAGCGCTGCAAGCTTGACGGGGCTGGCCGCCAACTGGCGTCCCCGGCCTTTGGGTCGGTCGGGCTGGGTCAGCACGCCCACGACGGTATGGCGGGAGCCCACCAAGGCGTGAAACGCGGACAGCGCGAAATCGGGCGTTCCGGCGAACGCGACGCGCAGGGTCCCCGCTGGGGATGGCGTCCCCACTGGGGATGGCGTCACCGAATTGCGGCTTCGCGAGCGCGACTCGCACGCTGCTTGCGCTCTTTCTCCAGCTTTTTCCGAATTCGCTGCCGCTTCAGATCGGACAGATAGTCCACGAACAGCTTGCCCTCCAGGTGATCCATCTCGTGCTGGATACACACGGCCAGCATGCCCTCAAAGTCCCTCTCGGACACGGCTCCCGTACGGTCCTGCCAGCGCAGGCGGATCCTGGAAGCGCGGGTGACTTCATCAAAAATCCCGGGAACCGACAGACACCCCTCTTCCGTCTCGGCCTCGCCTTCACGGGAGAGAATTTCCGGGTTGATGAACACCAGGGGCTGGTCCCGGGCATCAGAGATATCGATGACGAGAACCCGCTTGTGGACGTCAACCTGGGAGGCAGCCAGGCCGATACCTGGGGCTGCATACATGGTCTCGAACATATCGTCGATGAGCCGTCCGAGCTCAGCGTCAAACTGCGTCACCGCAGTCGCGCGCGTACGCAGCCGCTGATCGGGGAATTCGAGAATCGTTCTGATAGCCATCTAGCTAATTTCCGCTATTGTTCATAAGAAAAATGTCCTGCGGACATTTTTCGGACCGTAGCCCGTTGCCGTCGGCAAAAGGGGCGACTTTTGCCAACTGCCCAGGCCGTGATCCACCGCACAAAGTTGACATTAAATCGTGTGCCGGTCCGTCTGCCCAAAGTATAACAACTAGGATGCTGGGCCTGCGCGTGTGTGGGGCCTCCAGCGTATCCGTCTCGGTCGGCGCCTTGCGCCGCTACGCTTCGCGGGTGCGGCCTTGCGCACCCGCAGGAATGTTGCGCGCAGCGCATGAGGAGTTGCAGTGTCAAATCGAATTCCTTCGGTTCGCGAACTTTCCGCTGGCCGAAAGCTTCCCGTGGCGCCCGCACTGGCGGGGCTCGTGGCGCTCATGAGCCTGTCCGGTTGCTCGTGGTTTCACCACCGTGGCGACGAGCCCGCCGTGGCTCCCATGGCGTCCACGCCCCAGGTTCCGGATTCCCCTGACGCCCTTCCGGCCGACGAGATGACTGCCACCGAGGCGGCCACCAGCGGCGCCGGTGCGTCCGCAAGCTCGGCTCCGACCACGGTCGATGCCGGGATGCTCAATCCGAACGCTCCGAAGAGCTACACGGTCAAACGGGGTGACACTCTCTGGGGTATCGCCTCTACGTTCCTCAAGGATCCTTGGTTGTGGCCGGAGGTCTGGTATATCAACCCCCAGGTCGCCAACCCGCATTTGATCTATCCCGGTGACACGCTCGCGCTCGCGTTCGGTCGCGACGGCAAGCCCATCATTCGGCTCGAACAGGGTGGCGCTGCTCGCCTGGATCCGCGCCTGCGCAGCTCGCCGCTGGATGGGGCGATCCCGACGATCCCTTATTCCGCAATTTCCGCATTCCTCTCACGCCCTTCGGTCCTGACGGATGATCAGATCCGCAATGCCCCGCATGTCGTCGCGTTTCGCGATGAGCACGTGGTTGCCGGCACGGGGCATGAGGTTTACATCGCCGATTTGAAGGCGCAGCCGAATTCTCGCTACAGCATTGTCCATGTTGGAGACGCGCTGCGTGATCCGGATGACAACAAGGTCGTCGGTTACCAGGGCATCTACACTGCGACTGCGTTGGTTTCGCAGCCCGGCGAACCCACCAAGGCGCTGCTGATCGATACGAGCATCGAGACTGTGCAGGGCGACAAGGTGTTGGCTGCCGATATCGATGTCCCCTTGAACTTCATGCTGCGAGCACCGCGCAACGACGTTCACGGACGAATTATCTCGGTGATCGGTGGCACGCAGGACATCGGCCAGTATCAGATCGTTGTGATCAACCGCGGCAAGCGCCACGGTATCGATGCGGGCCACGTACTCGCGGTTGATACTGCGGGTAAGGTTGTACGCGATATTTACGGGAAGCAGCCGGGCTATGCCCGATTCCTGGGCGGCGCCGGAGCTTCCTTCGCCCCGAAGGTACAGCTTCCCGATGAGCGCGCCGGCACGATGCTCATATTCAAGTCATACGACCGCGTGAGCTACGGTTTGATCGTTGGCGCGAACAACGTCATTCGTGTGCAGGACGTCGTCCACAATCCGTAAAATCGGCTGATCCCGCCGGTTTCTCAGGGCTCTCAACACATCCTCGCCTCACTAACATGAGGCGATGGATGCGTTGTTCACTCGTGCCGCGTTTGCTCGCGCGCCGCAGTTGCGGGCCGCGCATGCGGACGCACTTCTTGCCGCTGCCGATGGCGACCTGACTCGCTGCCTCGATCCCGAAATACTCGCCCGCGCCGAGATCCCGGCCGCGGCGTACTCCTGGCTCCTCTTTCCTGACAGCGCCACGCTGACGTCAGATCTGGAATGGATCCGCACCAGCGGCGCACGGTTGATTGCGAGCACCGACGCGGAGTATCCGCCCCAACTTCGCCAGCTCGACGATGCGCCCACCGTGCTGTTTGTCCTGGGCGATCCATCGAAGCTCTGCGCGCCGCAATTGGCGATGGTCGGGTCGCGAAGCGCGAGCCCTTATGGCAGAGGCATCGCCCATGAATACGCCTCGTACTACGCCTTGGCCGGGCTCACCATCACCAGTGGTCTGGCATTGGGAATTGACGCAGCCAGTCATCGGGGCGCACTGGCCAGCGCGGGGGCGACCGTGGCGGTCTGCGGCACCGGCCTGGACCAGGTCTACCCGATCCAACATAACGAGCTGGCCGCGCGCATCCGTGCAACCGGGGCCCTGGTGTCGGAATTTCCGCCGGGAACGCCACCCCGACAGGCGAACTTCCCGCAGCGCAACCGCCTGATCAGCGGCCTTTCTCTGGGCACGCTCGTGGTCGAAGCAACGGTGCACAGCGGCTCGCTCAGCACGGCCCGCCACGCTCGCAAACAGGGCCGGAAGGTGTTCGCCATCCCTGGATCGATAGCCAGTGCGTTGAGCGCCGGCTGTCACCAATTGATCCGGGATGGTGCACATCTCGTACAGCACCCCCGGGATGTACTGTTGGAGCTAAAAATTTCTACGCCAAATGAAGGACTTGTGCGTCGCAAAGCCCGTGGGGGCCGGCGCCGGGCAATGGACAAGGGGTATGAAATGCTGTTAGATGCCGTCGGCTTCGGACCGGTGAGCGTTGATGTTCTGGCGGTTCGCACCGGTTTGCCGGGCGATTTGCTGGCCTCAATGTTGCTGGTTCTCGAACTCGAGGGGCGAATCGCCCCCTACCCTGGCGGCCAGTTTGGTCGCATACCTTGATGATGACCGGCACCGTTCTCGACATTCTGATTTACGTGTTCGACCGCTACATGCTCGACGAGGTACCCGAGGTGCCTGAACGCGAGCATCTGGCGCGCGACCTGGAACGTGTGGGCTTTGCTCACGCGAATGTTGAGCGCGCGCTCGATTGGCTGGCCGACCTCGCCTCGGAACGCGACCGGCCGCCGCTGGCGATCGGACCGCTCACCGGCGGGGCCCTGCGGATCTATTCCGATGGCGAGCTGGCGCGGTTGTCGACCGAGTGTCGCGGATTTCTCGTGACTCTGGAGCGCCTCGGGATATTGTCGCCCCAGCAGCGGGAGATCGTGATCGATCGGATGCTGGCGCTCGATGCCGATGAGCTGGACACGGAGCAGTTGAAGTGGGTGGTTCTGATGGTGCTGTCGAGCCAACCCGGGCAGGAGCAGGCGTTTGAGCGACTCGAAGATCTGGTATCCGATGTACATCCCAACACGCCGCATTGACCTGCCGGCGCGGACGATGGCCGGAAGGTCCGCGACTCGGTCGCGGTTTTTTGTTTTGAGGACCCGTATCGCGTAGGCAATGGCAGACAACCTCGTCATAGTCGAATCGCCCGCCAAGGCGAAGACGATCAAGAAATACCTGGGCAAGGATTTCGAAGTGCTCGCATCGTATGGACACGTTCGCGATCTGAGGCCCAAGGAAGGCGCCGTCGATCCGGAGCATGGTTTCGCCATGCAGTACCAGATTCTCGAAAAGAATGAGCGTCACGTCGATGCCATTTCCAAGACCCTGCGCAAGTCCAAGACCCTGTTACTGGCCACCGACCCGGATCGCGAGGGCGAGGCCATTGCCTGGCACTTGAAAGAGCTCCTGCAGGAGCGCGGTGACCTCGTCGGAAAAGACGTGCACCGCGTCGTTTTCTACGAGATCACCAAGAACGCCGTTCGCGAGGCAGTAGCCCAGCCCCGTGGCCTGTCGTTGGATCTGGTCAACGCGCAACAGGCACGCCGCGCGCTCGACTACCTGGTTGGATTCAATCTGTCGCCCCTGTTGTGGAAAAAAGTCCGCCAGGGACTGTCGGCGGGCCGCGTGCAGAGTCCGGCGCTGCGCATGATCTGCGAGCGGGAGGCCGAGATTGCGGCCTTCATTGCGCAGGAATACTGGACCATTGATGGCGAAGGCGCGCACACGGCGCAGAACTTCCCACTCAAGCTGATCGAGTACCGCGGTCAGAAGGTCGAGCAATTCAGCTTTGTCAACGAGCCGCAGGCACGCGAAGTCGAGCAGACGATTGAAGCCGCTGCCCGCGCTGCTGCGCGCCCCGGTTACCAGGGGCTCGGCGAGCTGCTCGTGCACGCGATCGATCGAAAGCAACGCCGCCGCAATCCGGCGCCGCCTTTCACGACCTCAACCCTGCAGCAGGAAGCGGCCCGGAAGTTGGGATTCAACGCGCGCCGCACCATGCGACTCGCTCAACAGCTGTATGAAGGCCTCGACATCGGCGACGGCAGCGTGGGTCTCATAACCTACATGCGTACCGACTCCGTGTCGTTGGCTGCTGAAGCGGTCACCGAGATTCGCGAAGTCGCCGGCCGCCTGTATGGCAAAGATGAAGTGGCAGAAGAGCCGCGCATCTACAAAACGAAGTCGAAGAACGCGCAGGAAGCACACGAAGCCATTCGTCCGACTTCCGCTTCGATCACGCCGGCTCATGTTGAAGGCAAAGTAGACCCCGATCTGTACAGATTGTATTCGCTGATCTGGAAGCGCGCCGTTGCGTCCCAGATGAGCCACGCCGTGTTTGATACGGTTGCCGTCGACATGCTCGCGGGTCCGGATGGGGCTCAGCGTCACATGATGCGTGCCAACGGCTCCACCCTCATCAAGCCGGGATTCATCTCGGTTTACCAGGAGGGTCAGGACGACACGAAGTCCGATGATACGGATCACATCCTTCCTGCGATGAAGGAAGGCGACTACGTATCGCTGCTCACCCTGCGTGGCGAGCAACATTTCACCGAGCCGCCGCCACGTTATTCCGAAGCGTCGCTGGTGAAGGCACTCGAAGAGCACGGCATCGGCCGTCCGTCGACCTACGCCACGATCATCTCAACACTGCAGGATCGTGAATACGTGGAGATGGATGCCAAGCGCTTCATTCCCACGGACATTGGCAAGATCGTCAATCGCTTCCTCACCGACCACTTTCATCAGTACGTTGAATACGGATTCACGGCCGCCATGGAAGATGAGCTCGACGCGGTTTCCCGTGGCGAGGAGGAGTGGACGACCCCGCTGGAGAAGTTCTGGAAGCCGTTTATCGACCAGGTCGATAACATCGAGAAGAACGTCACCCGCGAACAGGTCGCACTGGCGCGCGAGTTGGGCAAGGACCCGGTCTCCGGCAAGCCCGTCACCGTTCGCATGGGCCGCTTTGGTCCTTTCGTGCAGATCGGCACGAAAGACGACGAGGAAAAGCCGCGCTTTGCAGGGCTGCGCCCTGGTCAGAAGATGGATGCGATCAACCTCGCGACCGCGATGGAGCTGTTCAAGCTGCCCCGCACGCTGGGCCAGACCGCGGACGCAGAAGCCATCACGACCAACGTAGGTCGCTTCGGCCCCTACGTGAAGTACGGCAGCAAGTACGTTTCACTCAAGGACCACGACCCCTACGACGTCACTCTCGAGCAGGCGCTCGAAGTGATCCGGTTGAAGCAGGAAGCGGACGCCAATCGCACGATCACCGACTTCGGCACTGAGGGTGATGGCATCCAGGTGTTGAATGGGCGTTACGGCCCATACGTCACCAACGGCAAGAAGAACGCCAAGATCCCGAAAGATCGGGATCCTAAAACCCTGACTCTCGAAGAGTGTCGGGTGTTGATAGAGCAGGCACCGGAGCGGGGTGCCGGACGGTTCGGCCGCGGCCGCCGCGGTGCTGCAGGCAAACAGGCTGCACCTGCCAAACGAGCCACCGCCGGCAAATCAGCCGCGAAGGGCAAGAACGGTGCGACAGCCGACGCCGCCAATGGCAACGGGGCTCACGGCAACGGTGCCGAAGGCGCCAGTGGAACGAAGGCGTCCAAGGCAAAACGGCCGCGCCCCAGCGCGCCGGCTGCCAACGCGACAGCCGCCAGCGCGAAACCAACTGCGGCGAAAAAGACCAGCGCCGCAAACAAATCACCGGCTGGCAAGAAGTCCTCGTCGGCCGCCAAAGCATCCAACAAGTCTGCCACGGCCAGCGCCGCGGCGACCAACAATGCCAGCCCGGGCAACGCGCCGGCAGCCGGCAAGGCACCGCCGGCAACGCCCGCCGTGTCCGGCGCAAGCGCCAAGCCGCCAGCGAGCCCGCCTCGCGGTGAGAAGTAACCAAAGCCGTGGCGCGCGGTGAAATATCGCCACAGCTTCCACGCAGGTAACTTCGCCGACATACACAAGCACGTAACACTGCTTGCGTTGTTGGCGGCACTGAAGCGGAAGGACAAAGCTTTCGCCTACCTCGAAACGCACGCCGGTCGGGGTGCCTACGAGCTGTCGCATCAGTCGGCTGAAGCGGTGGAAGGCCGTGGTCGATTCGACGAGGGCGACTACCAGGCGGATGAGCTTCGCGACTTCGCCACTCTGATCTCGGGGTATCGCTCCCACCGGAGCCAGACAAGGGCCTATCCCGGCTCGCCCGTCATTGCCTCGCTGCAACTGCGGCCGCAGGACCGCGGCATCGTCAGTGAGCTCATTCCAGCCGAAGAGCGGATGCTGGAGCGCGAGCTCGCGGTCAACCCACGCATGCGCGTGGAGCGGGCCGACGGCTTCGAAAGACTCCGCGCATGGCTGCCCCCGACAGAGCGTCGCGGATTGATCTTCATCGACCCGCCCTACGAAGAAAGCCGCCAGGATTTCGACCGGGTAACCGCTGCAATCGTTGATGCATTGCAGCGGTTCAGTACGGGCGTGTACGCAGCGTGGTACCCGATCAAGGACGAGCGTGAAGTGCGTGCCTGGCTCGATGGATTCGCACGGGCCGTGGGAACGGAAACGCTGGTGAGCGAGCTGTGGCTGTATCCGCGGGACTCCAAAGTAGCCCTGAACGGCTCCGGCATGCTGATTGTGAATCCCCCCTACCAACTGGCCGAACGCATGGAAATCTGGCTGCCCGAGCTGCGAGCCCAGCTCGATGTTGGCCACCCGGGCGGTACCAGCGTCACGAAGTTGCCTCATCCGGCGTGACCTGCGCCCTGCCGGGAGGGCAGAATCGTTTCATGGGAGAGTTGCGCTCATGAGCGATTTGTACGGAGTGGTGGGACACCCCGTGGCCCACAGTTGGTCCCCCTTCATCCATGGCCTGTTTGCCCGCGAGACCGGGCAGGCCATGAGCTATCGCCTGTACGACTTCACGGCGGAGGAGTTTGAGACGCGCGTGCGCGAGTTTTTCACACTCGGCGGACGCGGTCTGAACATAACCCTCCCCCACAAGATCACCGCCGTGGATATCGCCACCGAGCTGACTACGCGTGCCGCCCATTCGGGCGCGGTCAACACGCTGGCGATGCAGAAGGACGGAACCATCCTCGGCGACAACACGGATGGCGCAGGACTCGTTCGCGACCTTTGCGACAATCTCGGGCTCGTCATCATCCGCAGGCGGATTCTGATTGTCGGAGCGGGTGGCGCCGCCCGTGGAGTGGTCGCACCGCTGTTGGCTCTCGAGCCCGCGGAAGTGGTCATTGCCAACCGGACGGCGGAACGCGCCCAGGGCCTGGCCGCGGCTTTCGCAAAGCTCGGACCGGTGCAAGGAGTCGGCATTCGCTACATCAGCGGCGGCCCCTTCGACCTCGTCATCAATGCCACGTCAGCCAGCTTGAGTGGCGATCTGCCGCCCATGTCGAATGCCATCATCGGCCCGGAAACGGTCTGTTACGACATGGCGTACGGAAAAACGGAAACCCCGTTCGTGCAATGGTCGTTGAGTCGCGGTTGCGCGCGGGCCGTGCAAGGCTGGGGCATGCTCGTGGAGCAGGCTGCCGAGTCGTTTCGAGTGTGGCGCGGCATCAAGCCCGGCACCGCCACAGTGTTGGCCGCCCTGAAGGAGCGCGCGCTCAGCGCATCGTAACGAGCTCTTCTGCGCTCGTTGGGTGGATGGCCACCGTGTCATCGAAGTCTTTCTTGGTTGCTCCCATCCGCACTGCGACCGCGAAACCCTGAATCATCTCATCGGCACCAGGCCCGATGACGTGGACGCCGACAACGCGTTTCTCCGGGCCAACAGCCACGAGCTTCATGTCAGTGCGGGGCTTTCTGGTGGTCATCGCGTGATACATCGGAACGAATCCTGACCTGTAGACGGTGACACCCTCGTCGCCATACAGCGCGCGCGCAGCATCTTCAGTGAGGCCGACTGTTCCAATGGGCGGATGTCCAAACACGACCGTGGGTATGTTGTTGTAATCGAGATAGCGATCCGGCTGACCGCCAAACAGGCGATCGCTGAGTCGCCGTCCCGCAGCGATAGCGACCGGCGTGAGTTGCGCGCGACCCGTCACATCGCCCACGGCATAGATGCCGGCAGTGCTCGTGACCTGATACTTGTCAGTCACAATGAAACCGTACGCATCGAGATCAACGCCCACGCGTTCGAGGCCCAGTCCATCAATTGCCGGTACCCGGCCAATGGCACAGATAACAGTATCGAAGGGTCCCAACCGCCGGCCGTCGCGCACTTCCAGCTGCAATGCCCCGGTGGACGTACGCTCAATGGCATGCGGCCACGCGCCGGTGGCAATCTCGATGCCCTCGTCACGCATGGTTTTGACCATGCATTCGCCGAGCATGGGATCGAAATCCTTCAGCGCCTTGTGTCCCCGCAGCACGAGAGTGGCTTTCGCACCCAGCGAGGCGAGAATCCCCGCCAGCTCGATTGCGATGTACCCGCTGCCCACCACGGCAACCTGCTCGGGCCGCTTCTGGAGAGCGAAAAATCCGTCGGAGGTGATACACAGCTGCGCGCCTGGAATGGGGGGCAACATGGGACGACCGCCGACCGCGATCAGAATGTGCGGTGCGGTCAGCTTTCGGCCGGCGGCCTCCACTGTGCGACCGTCCAGGAAGCTGCCGTAGCCACGCACCACTTCGATGTGGCGCTTGGCCAGATTGCTTTCATAGATGGTATTGAGCCGCGCCACATAGGCGTCGCGCTTGGTCTTCAGAAGCGGCCAATCGTGTGGCTCGGCCGCCCCGAGACGAAAGCCATAGTCGGCCGCGTCCTCCAGGCCATCGGCGATATCGGCGGCATTCCACATAACCTTCTTGGGAACGCAGCCGAGGTTGACGCAAGTGCCCCCAAGCGGTGCAGGCTCCACAATCGCGACCTTCGCACCGTATTCGGCTGCACGCTGGGCAGCCGCAAGCCCTCCGCTGCCGGCACCAATCACCACGAAATCGAATTCGTCGGCCATAGCCACCTTCTCAACCCCAAAGCCTTCAGGACGCGATTGTTACATGGGGGCGGCCGCCCGCAGCCCCCATCCCCCCTTCGGACTGCCCCCTGTACCCAGTTAAGCCATAGAATGCGTTGAATCCCACTGCCGAGACCCGCATGGAAAACCCTCTCCTGGGCCACGAGCCCCTGCCTCCCTTCGCGCGCATTCGTCCCGAGCACGTCGAGCCCGGGGTCCGTGAGCTACTGGAACGTAGCCGTGCCCGGATCGAGCAGCTCGCGGCAGTGGAACGCCCGACCTTCGCGACCGTCGTCGAACCGTTGGAAGAGTTGCAGCATCGGGTCTCCAAGACCTGGTCACCCGTCAGCCATCTCAATGCGGTGCTCAATTCAGATGCACTGCGCACCGGATATAACGCCTGTCTGCCACTGCTATCCGCGTATCAAACCGACCTCGCTCAGAGTGAGCCACTGTACCGCGCCTACAAAACGATTGCCGAGCAGGAAGGCGCCGCCCTGGGACCCGTGCAACGGCAACTGATCGATCATGCGCTGCGCGATTTCCGCCTGGCCGGTGTTGGGTTGGAGCCGCAGCGCAAGGAGCGCTTCAAGAATGTGATGCTGGAGCTCACCCAACTGCAGGCGAAGTTCGAAGAGAACGTGCTCGACGCCACCAATGGCTGGAGCTATCACGTTGCCGACGAGTCGCAGCTGCGCGGCCTCAACTCGATATTGATCGAGCAGGCCCGCCGCCGCGGGCACGAGCAGCGTGTGGAAGGATGGATCCTGACACTGGACCAACCCACGTACGTTGCGGTTGTGACAGATGCCGAGTCAGAGACTCTGCGCCGGGCGTTTTACGAAGCCTGGACGACGCGGGCGTCGGACCAGGGCCCGAATGCCAACCGCTGGGACAACTCGGCGGTGATGGAAGACATTCTGCGCCTGCGCCACGAAGCAGCCCGGTTACTGGAATTTCGCAGCTACGCTGAATATGCGTTGTCGACGCGAATGGCCCACACTGTCGATGAGGTGATGCAGTTCCTGCTCGAGCTGGCACGCACCGCACGTGCAGCCGCCCGGCAGGAGTTCGCCGAGCTGGAGGAATTCGCCGGCCGCAAGCTGTCTGCCTGGGATGTTGGTTTCTATGCCGAGCGATTGCAGCGCAGCCGCTACTCGGTGTCACAGGAGGAGATGCGGCCGTACTTTCCCCTGCCGCACGTGCTCACCGGCCTGTTCGAGGTGGCTGCACGACTGTTCGGAGTCCGGATCACCGAGAAGCAGGATGCGCCTGTCTGGCATCCCGATGTGCGCTTCTTCGAGATACAGGGGGCCGACGGCCATTCGATTGGCAGCTTCTATCTGGACGCCTACGCAAGATCCAACAAACGCAGTGGCGCCTGGATGGACGAGTGTGTGGGCCGCAAACGCCTGGCCTCAGGATCAGCGCTTCCGGTCGCCTACCTCGTCTGCAATTTCCTGCCGCCCAATGCAGGTCGTCCGGCGCTCCTGACCCACGATGATGTGCTCACGCTGTTCCACGAGTTCGGACACGGACTACATCACCTGCTGACGCGTGTGGACTATCCGAGCATCGCGGGTATCAACGGGGTGTCGTGGGATGCGGTGGAGCTGCCGAGCCAATTCCTGGAGAACTACGCCTGGCACCCGGACGTGCTGGGGCGAATCTCCAGTCACGTCGACACCCGGGAGCCGCTGCCGGCTGCAACCCAGGCGCGATTGATTGCAACTCGCAGCTTCCATGCGGGGCTGCAGATGATGCGGCAGCTGGAATTTGCGCTGTTCGATTTCCGGTTGCACGCCGAGTTCGACCCGTCCAACGGGGCCCGCGTGATGCAGATGCTGCGCGAAGTCCGAAACGAGGTCGCCGTGGTGCCCGTCCCCGACTGGAACCGTTTCCCCAACAGTTTCGGGCACATCTTCGCCGGGGGCTACGCCGCCGGCTACTACAGTTACAAATGGGCCGAGGTACTCGCAGCGGACGCGTTCGCCGCCTTTGAGGAGAACGGCGTGTTCGACAGCAAGACCGCTCATCGTTTCCTCGACGAGATCCTCACCCGCGGCGGCAGCCGAGATGCGTTGGAGGCATTCATCGATTTTCGTGGCCGCCGCCCGGATGTCCGCGCGCTATTGAAACAGCACGGAATTGTCGCGACTGGCGAACTCGCCGCATGACGCCGAGAGCCTCTCTTTGTCTGCTGGTGCTCGCGCTGGCCGCACCGGGAGTGCGTGCCGATCCGACATATGTCATTGAACAGCTGGTCGTCAGCGTCAGCAGTACATCCGACGCGGAGAGCGAGCGCGTCGGGCAGGTCAAGAGTGGCGACAAGCTGGAGGCTATTGAGCGCGAGGGGGACGAAACCCACGTGAAGCTTTCAAACGGCAAGGACGGTTGGATCAAAAGCTCCTATCTCACCTCGGACCCGCCCCTGCAGACGCGCCTCACCGAGAGAACTGCCGAGGTTGAGAAGCTCAAACAGGAAGGCGACAAGCTGAAGCTGGATGGGGACAAGCTGCGCCAGGAGGGTGACCGCCTCAAACAGGACGTGAGCAGGCTGGAGTCGGAGCTGGCCGCGGCGAAAGCTGCTCATACTGCTACTTCGGACTCACCGCCGGTGCCCGCACCTGTTCACGACACCGTGTTCCTGCGCGATCCGGACCGACAGAGCGCAACACCCTGGCCCCTGCTGCTGGGACTCGCCGCGGTTATGTTGTTTTTGGGTTTTGTCGCCGGCTGGAAGACACTCGATCGGCGGATTCGCCAGAAGTACGGCGGATTGAAAATTTATTGAGACATCCCTCACTTTTTGACATAGCGGCGAGCGCGCGCAGCACCGGCTCACCGTCACTGGACTGCCGAACCTCAAAACTGTGCGGTGTGTCGCTGGTACTCCCCTCAAGGGGTGGCCTAGACTGCCGAGGATCCAAAAGCGAACATGGGGACGGCAGAAAGCCGCGCGGACTACACGGGAATGAGAAGCGTTCGGCGCAGCGATTTTGACGTTACTAACACCGTACAGGTGAGTTCTCCCGACGCGGTGCTCGCCGCGATTAAGACACTGTTCCAGCCCACGTGGCCCACGCTCTCGTTCAAGCCACTCGAAGAAGCCTTTCTGCATTTCGAGCGACTTTTCGCCGGTGACGTTCCTGGCTACATGGGCGTCGACACCGTCTACCACGATCGCCAACACACGCTCGATATCACGCTCGCTCTCGCGCGCCTGCTCGTCGGCTACGAGAGGCAGCACGATGCGAAGAATCGGCTGGGTAGCGACCGCGCCCTGCTGGGATTGCTGACCGGCCTGTTCCACGACGTGGGCTACCTGCGCCGGCAGGACGACCGTGAGATCCACAACGGCGCCGAATTTACCCGCACCCACGTTTCACGGGGCGCGCGCTTTCTCGAGGAATACCTGCCGGTACTGGGCCTGCCCCATGCGGTACCGGTGGCCACCGAGATCATTCACTTCACCGGCTACGAAGTCCCGTTCGCACAGATCAAGGTGACCGACCCGCTCGATATCAAGGTGGGGCACCTGCTCGGCACGGCGGACATGATTGCGCAGATCGCTGATCGTTGTTACCTGGAGAAGTGCCGGGACCGACTCTATGCCGAGTTCGTCCTGGGTGGCGTGGCACTGCCCATGGCCGCCAACGGTGGCCGCCAGGTGAAATACGCGTCCGGACTGGACCTTCTGCGCCAGACGCCCGAGTTCGTCGCCGAGGTCCGCACGAAGCGGCTCGATGGTGAGTTCGGCGCGGCCTACAAGAATCTCGAGGTCCTCTTCAACGGGCGCAACCCGTATATGGAGGCCATTGACCGGAACGTCGACTACCTGCGGCAGATCCTCCGCAGTGAGAACTGGCGCCTGCTCCGGCGCAATCCGCCCATTTTTGCCGCGTCAGCGGACCCTATGTCTACTATGAGGGGTCTCATGCTGGGGTACATCAAGCGCGTTTGGGCAGCAAAGCACGACATTCATTAGCCCGGCGAGTCGATCGCCAGCACGTACCTCTCATACAACTCCGGTAACCGCGCCAATACCCTCTGTTGGCCCGGCATGTCAGCTCCCTCGATCGCCTCCCGCAACACGTCGACACTCAACACCTGCAGTGCGGGTGTCGCGACCTCCGCGTAGCTCAGATGCCAGGGCTCGGGTTGGACACCCCCCTGAAAAGTTGCATACGGGCGAAAGAATCCGAACCGCCCCATGTTGGAATCGAGCCAGCCGTTCAGCCGTTCGAACCGCCCGCCAATCCCGAACTCTTCGGGGACCAACTGCGCCCGCGCACCCGGCTCGAGGGCGGTGGCGTCCAGCACATCTATCTCGGTACCCCAGTGGTGACGGCTGGCCCCGGGCAGCGCCGACCAGATGAGAATCGCGTCGATCAATGCAGATTCATATAATTCGGCGCGGTTAATCTCGGCTCCGGCGCGGTCCAGCAGGGGGCGCCGGCCGTTGAATTTCGCGCTCCAGATGGCAAGCTGCCGGTTGAAATCCCGGAAAGCTGATACGACATACAGATCTACTCCTGCCAGGCGGGCCTCGGTCCTCATGGCCCGCAGCGCTTGTCCTGCGCGCGCGTGCAATACACACGGCGGATCAGCGAAATCATGCACGTGCGTGCTGGCACGGCCGGTGACCTGCAGTGAATTCAGGGTCGCGGGTAAGATTTCTGAGTCTGTCGGACAGTCTTCCATTCGATCCACTTGCATGGAGGTGGCCGCCATCATGTCGCAAAGCGGGTAGCCCGAGGAACAAGCGGCGGGTAATATCCGTCAGGAAATCATAAGGTGAACGGATCGATGGTGGAAATGCTGCCGGAAGCGCTGTGACAGCAGTCAGCCTCAAGTTGAAATACGCGGCCGCGGCCTTCCTGGTCGTGGTCCTCGCCGTCGCAGTGGTGACGGGCGTACTCGCTTGGCAACATGACGTTGGCACGCGACTCCTGGGCAATGTAGCGGAAAATACGGCGCGTGACCGTGTGGCGATAGAGCTACGTGCGCGCGTTGCCGCCACGGCCGCTCATGCGGCTGACTCGGTGTCAGGCGCGGTACGCGCGCGCGATACGGCCTCAATCGCCCGACGCCTGCAGCCGTTTGCTGACGACTCCACGGTCAGCTCCATAACAGTGACAGACTCAGAGGGCAACGCCCTCTATCGCTGGAAGCGCCCGATCGCAGATTCCTTGGCTCACCCCGGGGCACTCCAGTTCGAGGATACGGAACCTGTACGGGAGATGGTTGAAAGCATTCCCGGGGTCAAGACCCCGAAGACATTCGGCCAGTTGACCATCACGGTTGAGCAGGTCTTCCCGGTCGCCGCCACCACCCTGCGCGGCCGGCTGGCCGCCGCTGACGCCGATCAGGTCCGGCTCGGGCTGATTCTGGCAGGTGCGTTGGCGGTCGTTGCCGGCCTGCTCGGCGCGGGCCTGGCCTGGAGGGCTGGCCGCAAGCTGGAACAACCCATCGCCGCGTTGATCAAGGGCGCCGACCGCATCGGCCAGGGCGACTACACGCGGCCGGTGGATGTCCGCCGGCGGGACGAGTTGGGTGAGCTGCAGCAGGCCCTCGAGCGGATGCGGGGCCGGCTTCGGCAGTCGACAGTCAACAAGAACTACCTGCACAGCGTGCTCAACAGCATGACGGATGCGGTGTTCGTAACGTCACCGGACGGTGTCGTCAAAGTGGCGAATTCCGCGGCGTGCAAGCTGCTCGGCTATGCCGAGGAAGAGATCCTCGGGCGTGGCATCGTCGCGGTGTTGGATGAGCGGGAGCGGGAAGGTTTCGACCTCCTCCAGGCTGCGCAGGAGACGCGCGAGACTGTTGTCCGCACTCGCGGTGGCCAGACCATCCCGGTGTCGTTTACCGGCTCGCGCATCGAGACGGACGATCCGCAGTTTCAAGGCAACATCTTCGTCGCGCGCAACATCACCGATCGCAAGCGTGCCGAGCGCCGGATCCGCTATCTCGCCCGCTACGACGCGCTCACGAAGATTCCCAACCGGATGCAGTTCCATCACCTCTTGCAGCAGTGCATTGCGCGTGGGTTGCGCAGCGGCCAGGTAGTCGCGCTGCTGTACCTGGACATGGATCGCTTCAAAGAGGTTAACGATACTTTCGGACATGCCTCAGGCGACCGCCTCCTGGAAGTGCTCGCCGAACGCCTGACCCGCACGCTACCGAAAGACACGGTCATCGGCCGCCTGGCTGGCGACGAATTTGCGCTGTTTGTAGACGGTCTGCCGTCGGATGCCGATAACCGGGGACCCATCGCGCATCTGGCACGCTCGATACTCACCGAAGTCAGCCGCGGGTTTCAGCTGAATCAACACGAGGTGTTCCTCACAGCGAGCATCGGCGTTGCCTTCTGCCCGCGCGATGCC
The DNA here is from genome assembly GCA_034668025.1 of Gammaproteobacteria bacterium. Taxonomy (GTDB): domain Bacteria; phylum Pseudomonadota; class Gammaproteobacteria; order Steroidobacterales; family Steroidobacteraceae; genus 13-2-20CM-66-19. Next base: position 25,449 of record JAXDQF010000170.1, read on the forward strand.
GAAAACGTCATCGACCTCATCCGCAACGCCGATGCGGCGATGTACTACTCGAAGCAGAACGGCGGCAACACCTTCGCGTTCTATTCACCGGAGATGAATGCGGCGGCGGTCGAGCGCCTGATGCTGAAGAGCAAGTTGCGCCGTGCAGTCGAGCGCGACGAGCTCGTAATCCGCTACCAGCCGAAAATCGACCTGCGCAACGGCCGGATCATCGGCGCTGAAGCGCTGTTGCGTTGGCGGCTCCCCGGCCATGGCGACGTCCCGCCCTCGATGTTCATTCCGCTTGCCGAGGAATCCAACCTCATCCTCGACATCGGCGAGTGGGTGCTGAACCGGGTGTGCATGGACTACCGGAACATGCAGACCGAGGGCGCCAACCCGGGCCGCGTCTCGCTCAACCTGTCGCTGAAGCAATTGCGCCAGGCCAGCTTCATTCTGCGCTGCCGGGCCGTCTTCCGGCGCCACTCGGTCTCCCCGACTTCGTTTGAGCTCGAGATCACGGAAACCACCTTGATGGCCGATGCCAAGCGCACCGTCCGGCTGCTGGACGAGCTCTATGCAATGGGTCTGCACCTGTCCATCGATGACTTCGGCACGGGCTACTCTTCGCTTTCAGCCCTGCAGCAGTTCCCCATCGGCACTTTGAAGATCGACCAGTCCTTCGTGCGCGACGTGAGCGAGGACGCTGGAGACGCCACGATCGTGAAAACCATCATCGAAATGGGACGCAGCCTCGGAATGGAGGTGGTCGCCGAGGGTGTCGAGTCATTGCGGCATTTGGATTTTTTACGCCGGAACGCCTGCCACTACGCGCAAGGCAAGCTGTTCGGCGAGCCCTGCACGGCGGAGGATCTGCTGGCGCTGCTCATGCGACAGGCCAGCGGTACTGCTCCGTTCGCCCACCTGCTGCATCACGCAGACGAGCTCGCCAGCCGGTCGGCCTGATTAAGTCACATAAAGGACGGCAGTCCCGGCGCGCGCACCCGCCCCGACGCAGTTAGAATCAATACATGCCGTTCACTTCGACGATGCGCGACGTGCCAGCTACACGTCGCTCGCGCGTGTGGAGGCGGGCGATCCTGTGGGTATTGGTGGCCACCTGGCTCGCAACCGCGTACTGGCAAACCAACAAGCCGCTGCCACCGGGCGCTCATGTTGACTCCCCCTGGTATCCCATAACGCCGCGCGATGTGACATTCATCGCCGACATCACCTCGGCGGATGCCTACGGCCGGCAGAACTCCAGCCAGGCCATCTTCGATGAAGTCCTGGGCGTCATTCACTCGGCACGCAAGTTCATAGTCCTCGACTACTTCCTCTTCAATTCGCAACTCGGCGTCGCTGCAGGATCGCCCCCCGCGTTCCGCCAGCTGTCAGGTGAGTTGCGTGACGCGTTGATCGAACGTCGCCGCGTCGAGCCCAACGTGCAGGTGTTATTCATCACCGACCCTATCAATGAGGTCTACGGCGGCGTGACGTCGCGGGATCTGCGCCTGCTGCGCGCGGCGGGTGTCGAGGTTGCCGTCACCAACCTGGATGTGCTGCGGGATTCCAACTTCATGTATTCCAGCCTGTGGCGGTTGGGAATCAAATGGTGGACTGCTAGTCTCCGGAGCGGCGGCAACAGCCGGACCGACAGTGCCCACGACGCCGACGGCGGCTGGCTCCCGAACCCACTGGATGAGAGTGCGGAACCGATCTCGTTTGGCGCCTGGGCACGCCTGCTCAACTTCAAGGCCAACCATCGCAAGGTGATCATTGCGGATGATGGCCGGGACGGACTGGTCACTGTGGTGGGGTCAGCCAATCCGCACGATGCCAGCAGCGCTCATTCCAACGCGGCCCTCAAGATAACCGGCCCTGCGACCTTACCCCTGCTGCACAGTGAGCTGGAGGTCGCCCGTTTCTCCGGCTGGACGGGTCATCTGGCCGCCCCCGATGCTCCGCCCGTACCCGGGGGCAACATGGATGGTGGACGCATGAAAGTCGTTACCGAAGGCGGCATCCTCACGGAGCTGCTCGAGAAGCTGGACGCTGCTCAACGCGGCGAGAATATCGACATCGCCATGTTCTATGTGGCAGACCGCGCGGTCATCGAGTCCTTGTTGGCGGCCAGCCGCCGTGGCGTAAACATACGCCTCATCATGGATCCCAACAAGGACGCGTTCGGACACACCAAAACCGGCATTCCCAACCAACCCGTCGCCAGCGAGCTGGTTGCCGCGAGCGACGGCGCCATTCACGTGCGCTGGTACCGAACGCATGGCGAACAATTTCACACGAAGCTCGCGATGGTTTACGGCCCCGAGCGCTTCTGGCTGACCGTGGGCTCGGCCAATCTGACCCGCCGCAACCTGGCCGACTACAACCTGGAGGCCAACCTGGCGATTGAGCTGCCCCGCAGCGCGCGGATCGCGCAACAGACCCTCGAGTACTTCGAAACGTTGTGGAGCAACCGGGCGTCGCTGGGAATCGAGTACACCGCGGACTTTGGCTACTACGCCGACCCGTCCCAGCTGCACTACTGGCTTTACCGGGTAATGGAAGGAACCGGCGTCTCTACTTTCTGAGAGGACTGCACCGCCTGCGCGGTGTGGGTGGCGATGTCCGCCAGAGCGTGGTTCGCCGCTTCCTCAAACGCGGAAACAACATCCCCGAGTCGATTGGCCGCAGCGGTAGCCGAGCCCTCCCCGATAAAACTGGCGATCACCTCGCGCCCCGTGCGTCGGCCGACAGTGCAGTCCAATACAACATGCACCTCAGGTGCGGCGCCACCGCCCGAGTAGTCCGCCTCAAACCGACGAATCACAATCTGCAGCATGTAGTCGGAGGAAAACGCACTTCCCGAATCCTGCACCGTGGTCCAGTCAGCGGTGGTACGCAACGTGTCCACGGCCAATGACTCGACAACTGCGGGCAGATCGGCTGGCCAGCGGCTCGCCACGTAGTAGCTCATCCGGTGATCCGATTGAACCAGCAGGATGTGATCGGAATCCATCCCGGGACCGGCCATCGGTCGATTGACATGCAGCGATACAGTCGACCGCAGGAGCGTGGCCTGCGGGTGAGCTGCGGCTGCCCGCAGCACATAGACCTGGGTCGCGGGAGAGTCGCTGTGCAGGCCGCCGGAGCACGCGGCCAACGCGCCGGTCAGGAGAACGGAGATCAAGCGCGTCTGGCGTGGCGTCACTTTGGAATCTCCAGGCCCACCTGGCGCGGTTGATACAGCAGCTGCGACGGATTTTCACGCAGGCTGCTCGACAACTCGCGCAACTCCTGGGCAGCCGCCCGCCCCTCACGCAACAACCGCTCGAGCTCCGGTAAGCCGTCCCGGGTGAACGATCGCAAGTCCTGGCGATTGTCGCCAATCAGCTTATCGATCTGGTCAGTGGCGGTGGCGAGGTTGTCAGCGACCACGTGGACACGCTTCAGGGAGGCCACAACTTCGGGGCCAGCCTGATCGACAATCTGTCGTGCACCTTTGGCCGATGCGGCCAGATCCGCGGTAGCACCGTGCAACTCCCCGACGAGCCGGTTCACCTCGCGCAGCGTCTGTGGCAACCCCTCACTGGCTTTGTCTATGTTAGTCAATGCATGACTGATCGCGACGATGTTCTGGTCGCTCAGCGCGCGGGCCGCGCGGTCGACAACTTCACCCGCAGACGCCAGCACATCCGGCAGACGAGCCAAAAACACATCAAAACGGGAGCGCGCGGAGCGAATCACCGGATAATCGATTCCCGGCACGATCGGCGGCAGGGGCAGGTTGGCCCTGATCTGCTGTAGATCGATAAACAGCAGGCCGGTCACGCCTTGCAGTTGCAGCTCCGCGAGGGTCTTGTCCGATATCGGCGTCGAGGAGTCGATGTCCACGATAACCTGGACGCGGCCGGGGTCCCGCGGGTCAATGTGCAGTTTCTGGACCCTTCCTACGCCAACACCGAGATAACGTACAGCCGCGCCGCGCTCGAGGCCGCTCACGCTGCCGTCAAAGTAGATCTCGTACCGCCGGAAGATCTTGTGGTCACGGCTGTCGGAATACCAATAGATAAACAGCGCCCCGATCAGGGTGACCAGCAACACGAAGGCGCCGACCGCGGCGTAGTTGGCCTCACGTTCCATGATGTTCTACCCGAGCGGCCGCGCGCTCTTGCAGCCGCGCATTACCGCGATCGCCATGGAAATAGGATTGGATCCACGGGTTGGGATTCTGGACGATGCCATCGAGCGTATCGACTTCCATATGACGGTCGACAATCACCCCGACACGATTGCAGGTCCGGAAGATGGAGTCCAGATCGTGCGTGATCATCACAACAGTCAGTCGTAGTTGCTTCTGCAGATACAGTATCAGCTCATCGAACTCGGCGGCGCTGATCGGATCCAGGCCGGACGTGGGCTCATCGAGAAACAGCAGGCGCGGGTCCAGGGCGAGCGCCCGGGCCAGGGCCGCCCGCTTGATCATGCCGCCGGACAGCTGTGACGGAAACTTCCGACAGGCATCGGCCGGCAGCCCCGCCAGCCGCACCTTGAGCATGGCGAGCTCATCCCGCTCGCGCACAGAAAGGTGAAGATGCTCGAGCATGGGCAGCTGCACGTTCTGCAGCACTGTCAGCGCAGAGAACAGCGCACCTTGCTGAAACGTCACGCCATACCGTGCCTTGACGGTACGCAATTGGGAAATAGACATCTGCGTGATGTCCCGCCCCTCGACCCGGATCGTGCCTGCCTGGGGGCGTTGCAGCCCGAGGATGCTTCGCAGCAGAACCGACTTGCCGGTCCCGGAACCACCAACAATGCCAAACACCTCGTCCTCGTGAACCTCCATGTTGAGGCCGTTGTGCACGACCTGGCTGCCGAACCGGTTGACCAGTCCCTTCACTTCCAGGACGGGGTAGATCAAACCCCGAGCTCCATGAACAGGACGGCGAACAGCGCGTCCGCCAGGATCACGAGGAAAATCGACTGCACTACGGCGACCGTGGTCAGCCGGCCGAGCTCGCGGGAGGAGTCCCGGACCTGCATGCCTCGATACGCGCCTGCCATCCCGATCAACATTGCAAACACCGGAGCCTTCATGAGCCCCACCCAGAACGTGGTCGGCGTGATTGCCTCATTGACGCGGGTGAGGTACTGCGTGATGGGTATGTCTAGCAAATATCGACACAACAGGGCACCCCCCATGAGACCGACGATGTCCGCGACAATCGTCAACAGCGGGAGGGCGATCATGAGCCCGATCAGGCGCGGCAGAATGAGGGCCTCAAAGGGGTCCACACCCATCGCAACCAGGGCATCGACTTCCTCGTTGAGCTTCATCGATCCCAGCTCGGCCGCAAAGGCACTCCCCGAGCGGCCGGCGACAACAATAGAGGTGAGCAGAACGCCCATCTCGCGAAGCACTCCGATCGTGACCAGATCGACCACGAAGATCTCCGCACCGAATCTGCGCAGCTGCTGGGCGCTCATGTAGGCGATGATCACGCTGATGAGAAAGGCGATCAGCGCGGTGATCGGCATGGCGGTGATGCCGGTGTCGTAGATGTGCCGTGCAATGGAAATCGGTCGCAGCCGCTTGAGGCTGGTGAAAGCCCGGCCCAATGTCGCAAAGATTCGGCCGAGAAACGCCAGGGCTGCCATCAGGTCGCGCCACTCCCTGACCGAGTAGAGACCGATTTCTGCCAAACCCAGTTCCGTGAGCGGAGCGATGCCGTGCTCATGCGCATGCACCACCGGTACGGGACACTCACCTTTTGATGTGGCGTCGATCAGCCGCAATTGATCAGGCGTTGCGCCCCGGAACTCCACCTGGGCGCCGGAGTTTCGGGCCCGCTGCAGAAATTCACGCAAGCGCCATGCGCCGGACAGATCCAGTGCGGTCAGGCTCTGGGTCCCAATGGATATGTGGCGTGCGTTGGCAAGATCGACACCCGCCAACGCGGCATCGATCTGTGCGAGCTCGAGCGCCCGCCACTCACCAGTCAACTCTATATCGAGGCCCTGCTCACTACGCCGTACCTCGACCAGCATGTCAGGTGTCGTCGCGGTAGCGGCGAATCCTGATTGCGGCAAAGACGAGCGCAGCAGCGACTGCGAGTCCGAGCCACAGATCGATGTTCAGGAAAGCCTTGCTCATCCCCACATTGTCGAAGAGGTCAGCCAGCGAGACAACCCGTCCGTGGCCGGCGGACTGCGCAGGAGTCGGATTGACTCCGAGTGCATCCCAGATGCCCCAGGTTCGGTATTGCAACAGGTCCACGATGTAGCGAGTCCCGAACGCGACCCTTTCCATGATGATGGCAATCAGGACGGGCAACGTGCTCCACAAGAACACGTTCTTGCGGGCCCAGGCGGAAATCAGCAGCAGGGCGGCGGCCAGCGGCGCGAACCACAATATGCAGACGATCAGGGCATAGAGCATCAATCCCTGCACCTTCAGCCAGGCAACGGTGTCCCAGGCAACTGCGATATTCGGCAAAGATCCGGAGGCGACGCGAATTGCCCAAATCACCTGGAACAGCACGCCAGCGACCATGGCCGTGAGATAGACGCCCAGCGGCACGACCACCAGGCCGACGAGCAGCTTTGAGATGACCGTCGTGGCATCCGATACCGGCAGAGACTTCCAGAAGAGGATGCTGCGGTCCTTGCGCTCCGTATAGAGGCAGTCCATCAGGTAAAAACTGGCGACAATCGCCATCACCAGATACTGCGGCACGGTTTGCGCCCAGATCATGAGCGTAAAGGCGCCGAGCCGGTTTTCCGGCGTGGTGAAGTCCGGGCCCTTGTCGTCGAATTGCATGTTTCCGATGTGAATCGGAAAGGCAGCCAGGACCATGAGGCCGGCGACAATCAACGGTGTGATCCAGAGGCTGCGATGTTCCCAGAACTCGCGTCGAAGTAGCACCGTCATTGTCTTCGTCAACGGGTGGGTCATCGCACCTGCTGGCGGTGCGACCGCGGCAGGGGCGGCGGAGCTGGAGAGATTCGCGTCCGGTGTACTCATGACACTCCTCCCTGCTGCTGGCCCTGCATTTTCGCAACGAACAGGTCGGCTACAGAAGGGGTGCGCAACTCACCCAGCGGACTCAGTTCCTGCGCCGTTTTCCCTTCAAAAAACATCGCCACCCGGCCAAAGACTTCGCGCTCATAGAAAGGCCCCAGTTGCCTCGCATGCGCCGCGTTCTCGGACGTCACCGTGAGTTGGATGTAGCGATCCGGCAATGTGTCCACGGCCGTATCCAGTACAACATGCCCGCGGTTGATGAAGATCACGTCCGTCAGCAGATTCTCGATCTCCTCAACCTGATGGGTTGTCAGAACGATGGTGCGCTCTTTGTCGTAATAGTCGTTCAGCAGCGTGTCATAGAACTGCCGGCGAAACAGTAAGTCGAGGCCGAGCGTGGGTTCGTCGAGCACGAGCAGCCGCGCATCAATCGCCAGTATCAGTGCGAGATGCAGCTGGGTGACCATGCCCTTGGAGAGCTCGCGTACGCGGCTCGTCATCTTGATATCAGTCTTTCGCAGGAAGTCTGTCGCACGCGCCCGATCAAATCGGGGGTGCACGCCGGCAACAAAGTCGAGTGCCTGGCTGACACGGAGCCAACGGGGCAACACGGCAACGTCCGCAATAAAACAGACATCCTGCATGAGTTCGTTACGCTGAGAACGCGGGTCGCGTCCAAGCACGCGCAATTCGCCTTGGAATTGTGTCAGGCCAAGAATGGCCTTGAATAAGGTCGTCTTGCCGGCACCATTCGGACCTATCAGTCCGACGATACGTCCCGGCTGGATGGCGAAGCTCACGGAATCAACCGCGTGCGTTGCCCCATAGGACTTCTTTAGTCCACGCGCTTCAATTACCGCTGTCATTTTTTGCGTTTCCTGGCGTGGTGGGCCAAGGGGTGCTCGGCGCAGCAGCTCCGCCCTGTAACAAATCAGCTGGAGACAATCCAAGGCGCTGGATGGTGGCGTAGACCTTCGGCCATTCCTCTTCGAGGAATTTCTGCCGCTCGTCCTTCATCAGCGCCTTACTCGCGCCAACGCTCACAAACATTCCCAGGCCCCGGCGCTTTTCCACCAGCTGCTCATCGACGAGCTGCTGGTAACCCTTCAGAACAGTCAGCGGGTTGAGCCTGAATTCCGCAGCGACGCTGCGGACCGAGGGTAGCGGATCCCCTTCCTTGAGGGCACCTTCCAGAATCATTGCCACCACTCGGTCCCGCAGTTGCCGATAAATCGGCACGCTGTCATCCCACTGCGGATCCATTA
>JAXDQF010000171.1:0-9165 GCA_034668025.1 Gammaproteobacteria bacterium
TTGACGCCCAACAACGTGAGCGAAATAGCGAGTCCGGGCGCCAGCGCCAACCAGGGCGCCTCTTCGAAGTAACTGCGGCTGTCCGAGAGCATGCCGCCCCAACTCGGCGCCGGGGGCGGAACCCCGAGCCCCAGAAATGAAAGCGCGCTCTCTGCGAGCAGAGCCCAGCCAAACAGTGAAGTAGCGAGAACGATCACCATCCCGACCGTGTTCGGCAGGATGTGACGTCCCAGAGTGAAGCCTCGACTGTTACCCATCACGGTGGAGGCATCCACAAAATCCCTACCCCTGAGGGTCATCACTGAGGCACGCACCACGCGGACCACGGAGGGCATGTACGCGAAGCTCAGAGCCGCAACGACCGCTGTCTGACTTCCGCTGAACACGGACACGATGCCAAGTGCCATGATCAGCGAAGGAAACGCGAGCAGCGCATCCATCACTGCGATCACGACTCGATCGAGCCAGCCGCCGAGATATCCGGCCGCCGCCCCGATGAGGGTGCCCACAGTCGTCGCAATCAACGACGTGAGCAATCCTATGGTGACGCTCACTACCGCGCCCGAAAGCAGGCGGCTCGTGACATCACGACCCCATTCGTCAGTACCGAGCCAGTGCTGGAGCGACGGCGCCGCCAGGCGTTGGTCAGCGGCGATCTCGATCGGATCGAACGGCGTGTGGATACTGCCCACCACCGCCGCAGCAAGGACCGCGGCTACGAGCACCATTCCAATGATCGCGCCAGGCCCGCGCCTCGAAGACTGTCGTGTGCTCGTAGGGGCCTCACCGCTCAAGGCGCACCCGAGGGTCGAAGAGCGGATAGCTGAGCTCGATGAGAAGGTTGACGACTACATAGGTCACGGTCACCAACAGCATGCATCCCTGCACTACCGGATAGTCACGAGCAGAAATTGACTCGACCATGAGTGTGCCGAGACCAGGCAGCGTGAAGACTGTCTCGGTCACGACTGCTCCCCCCAGCAGCGCGCCGAGAGTCAGTCCTATCAAAGTCCATGTGGGAGCCATCGCGTTGCGCAGCACATGGCGCTTCATGACCGTCCATTCCGACAAGCCCTTGGCGCGCGCGTGGGTCACGTATTCGAGCGAGAGCACTTCGAGGGTGCTCGATCTCACCATGCGAACCAACACGCCGGTTTCGATCAACGCGAGCGACAACACGGGCAGAACCAGGTACCGCAGCCCTTCGCGCAGGTCCTCGAGCGGGGACACGTAGCCGACGACGGGAAAGAGATCCAGCTTCACGCCGAAGACCAGCAGGAACAGCAGTCCGAGCCAGAAACTGGGAATCGACAGGAACAACGTGGCAACCGCCATGATGCCAGCGTCCGCCTTACCGTTGTGCTTCCATGCGGCCATCGATCCGGCAGGAACCGCCAGCATGACCGCGAGTAGGACCGCCGGAACGACCAGTGAGGCAGTCACGCCGAATGCGGGCAGGAGCATTCCGGCAACCGGACGTTGCTGCACGACGGATATCCCCAGATCACCTTGCAGTACGCGTCCCAACCACCGCCCGTACTGGATCCAGATGGGTTGATCCAGGCCGAGAGCCAGGCGAATGCGCTCGTATGCGGCCGGGTTGTCGATGTCACCCAGCAGCACCTGGGCCGGATCTCCCGGAACCAACCGGACCATGATGAAGATGAGCGCAGTCGCCAGCAGAAGCGTAGGCAGTGTAAAAAGCAATCGACCTGCCAGGTATCGCGTCATCTCAATCAGTGCGCGACGAGGTCGGCAATACTGTTTTCCGTCTCGGACCGGATGTCGCTTTTGCGCTTGTGATAAGCCTGCCACTGCGCGTTGTCTTTGAGCGTGGCGCGCACCTTGTCCAGCACTTGTTGGCGCCTGCCGTATGCATTGATGTCCCGGTATCGAAGCACAACCAGCACATCCCAGGGATCGCCGACTGTGTAGCGATTCAACAGAACTTCGTACCCGGACAAGGCGCCATCCTTCAGCCACCCTTCATATTGGGGAATCATGTAAGCCTGCGCATACTTCACGTACTCCTCCGTATTCCGGTACTCGTACGGGATGATGTAGTAGACCGAGGTGTCGGTGTCCGTGTCCCCGGCTTTGGCGCCCGACCAGGCGAGGTCGGCCGAGTTCGTGAGCACCGGCTGAGCCAGAGCCAGTCCCGCGTTTGAAAGGCCACCCGGCCGGGTCCGCTCCAGTCGATTCCACGCCGCCACCTGCTCCATATTGTCGAAGCGGAGCTCCACGATGGCGTCCCAGACTGAGGGTTGGCGATACCACGAGAACAGTATGCGGAACTCGGCAAGCAAATGCTCCGCACGCAGCTTGCGCAACATCGTCGCTTGCTCCTTCAGCAAATACTGCCGGAAGGCAGCACGATGCTGAGGCTCGGCACGGTAATGAATCACCAGCGTTTTGGGCCCGTCCTGCTGCAGGCTCGCCACGGGCTCAGGCACCTGCGCCATGACCGGCACGAGTGCTGCAACCGCAGTCAGCTGCACGCAAAACAGCCATTTCCAAAACGAACTCAACAACTTCGTCTTCATCGCTGCCCTCAGTCCAATGCGTACTCGGTGAAGCGGTGCGGGCCGTAGGGCCGAGGCGCGACCCACATCTTGCGCAACGTGGTGTCCATAAGGATAGTCGCTACTGTGGTGGCGGACGGCAAGCCATTGTCGGCGGTAAAGAGGGAGCGGCAGACGGCACGCGGACTACCGTATCGATCCTGGAACGCGGTCTTGAAGGTCTCGATGGTGATTTCCGGTGCCGCCTTGCGTAGGTGCTTTCGCACACGTACGTCCCTGTAAAGAGAGTCAGTGTTACTCAGCAGACTCATGTCACGCAGCTTCGCGCGCGCTGCCGGCGCAAGGAAGTGGTTCGCGTGAACCAGTAGCCCCTCCTCTGCCGGCACCCAGAACGTTTCAACGGGAGTGACTTCGAGGTTGATGACCTCGTTGCCGGCATCGCTGATCAGCATGTTGTTGGAAAACCCGAGTTGAGAGGTCATCACAGCCCGCCCGGCTTCCGCCAGAGTGGAGTATTCCAGGACCTGTCGCCGCACGAAGGGGATTGGGGTGCCGCCACGCCCGCCCGCGTCGTGTTCGCACTGGATATGATTGCCCGTGAGACCGATGCCCGCGGAATTGAAACCACACCTTGCCAGCAGTCCCGCTTCGACGAAGGTGAGTATCGGCAGACCCTTTTCGGGATGGATGCGCAGCACGATCGAAGAATCGGCGCAGTCGTCCTTCCAATCCCAGTTCTGACCGTGCAGCAGGTGTCCCGAGCGGGTCACTTCCGCCATGGCAACAGCGCCTGTACACCCGTCGGGATCGCTCTCGTCCGCGCTGCCGTGAGCGTAGAGCAGTTCGGTACGCGCATTGATCGCGAAGATGTCTTCGATCGTGCACTCGGCGCCGGCGGCGATCCCGCGGATCTCATCGACCGAGCCCGGGTATCGGGCTTCTACATTCGGGATGATGCCACGCGCGATCTCGCACGCCCGCGACCAGTCCATTCCATCCCGAGCCAGGATTTCCCGGTAGATAGACAGACTGCGCTGGATCCGTTCGCCGGCCTGACGCCCATAGCTTCGGCCGCGCACCAGCGGGGGACCTTCAATATCTATCAGCGGAAACGCGGCGGTTTCGGCTCGTTCAACACTCTCACTCATAATCTACCCTTTGCGCTCCTGAAGTATGTTTCCACCGTCAACGACAAGCGTGATGCCATTGATGTAACTCGCCGCGTCCGAGGCGAGGAACAACACCGCGAATGCAACCTCATCGGGTCGGCCAGCGCGGCCGAGCGGAGTGTTGCGGGCAGCAATGCGTTCTTCAGCGGTCGATGAGCCCGTGTCGATCCAACCTGGAGCTACCGCATTGACAGTGACTCCCTGAGCGCCCACTTCGAGCGCAAGCGCGTGAGTGAGCCCGACCATCCCCGCCTTTGCTGCTGAGTACGCAGACTCGCCCGGATTTGATACGAGTGGTCCAGTAACCGATGCCACGTTCACGACGCGTCCAAATCCCCGATGGACCATGGACGGCAGGAACGCACGCGTGGCGAGAAACGCCGTTTTGAGCGTGACATCGATGCCGCGATCCCATTCCGATTCATCGATCTCAACAAAACGCTTCTGCTCCGCGGGCTGAGCCAGGGACCCCATGCCCGCGTTGTTCACGAGGATGTCCACTCGACCCACGCGCTTGAAGAGCTCCCGTGCCTGTGCCGCAATGGTCAGGTCGGCCACAACAGCGCGTACGTCGTGGCCCTCCTCGCGTAACTCGGCGGCGCGCGCTTCGACCCGCTCACTCGCGCCAGTCAGGGATACCTGCACGCCTGCGCGGCAGAAGATGCGAGCCACTGCCATACCGATTCCATCCAGAGCTCCTGCTCCTGTCACTAGCGCGGAGCGCGGCACTCCCAGCAAGGTCATCGCACAGACTCCGTCAACTGCCGCAGGATGTCGCGGTATGTAGCGACGAGTCCATCGCAATCTGCAGCAGTCGTTGCGGGGCTCACCAGCACCATGTTGTGAAACGGAGCGAGCAGAAACCCACGATTCAACAGCGCCAGGTGCAGGAATCTTTCGATCCCGTGGTTGGCAGCCGCACGCGCTTCGGTCGCGTTACGCACGGGTTTTTCGCTGAAAACGACCTCGATTCGTGCCCCGACGCGCCCCACATGCCACGGCAAGCCAGCCGCCTCGATCGCCGCAGTAAAACCTGCCTCTATGCGCTCGGCCCCCGCCTGCATCGTGGCATACGCGGCGGGTGTCATGACTTCCTCGAGACAGGCTCGCAGACACGCAAGCTGCAGCGCACTTCCTGACAACGTAGTGCCGATGCCTGAATGCCCGTGGCTGTTTCGAAGCCTCAGAGCAATAGCGAAGCGCTCCGCGACATCCTTGGTCAGTCCCCAAACGCTGACTGGCACACCGCCGCCAACCGGCTTGCCGAGGACAAAGATATCGGGCTCGAGCCCATGCACTGTCGTGTAACCGCCGAGTCCAGTCGAGATAGTGTGCGTCTCGTCGAGGAGAAGAAGCGTTCCGGCCTCGCGGGTCAATTGACGCAGCGCTGCGTGAAATCCCGGCTGGGGCAGGATCATCCCGCAGTTGGTCATCACTGGCTCAGCCAGCACGCAGGCGATGTCTTTCGTGGCAAGAGCGGCGCTCAGCGCGGCCTCGTCATTGAAAGGAACGGCGACGGTCGTCTGGTCCGCATCGATGATCTGTCCGACCAGGCTCGCGCGCGACACGGTCCGGCCATCGACCAGATCGACGAGCGTGTCGTCCACGGCACCGTGATAGCAGCCGTCGAATACCAGAATTTTTCGGCGGTTCGTAACGGCCCGCGCCACGCGAATGGAAAAGCGATTTGCATCACTGGCTGTAGTGGCGATCTGCCAATACGGCATGGGGAATTTCTGCGTGAGCAGCCGACCCACAGCTTTGGCATCGCTCGAGGGAAGCATGGTGGTGAGGCCATGCTGCGCTGCGCCTGCAAGTGCACGCAGAATCGGCGCAGGTCCGTGACCAAACATCGCACCCGTATCGCCAAGACAGAAATCAACGACAGGGTTGCCGTCGATATCAATCAATGTCGCGCCGGACGCCTTCTCGACGATGAGCGGCATGGGCGTGGGCCAATCGAGCATCCAATGTAGCGGCACATTGTCGATCAGCCCGCCGCACCGCCGGTTGTAGGTAGCCTCGGAGTGCGGCCGACGCGACAGAAAAATCTGTTGTTCGACGGCAAGCAGGGTTGCCGCGCGTTCGGCGATCCGGGCGTTGCGCGACCCGGTGCGGGAGGATGCTGGCGACATGGCGGCCTTCGGCTCCAGGTAGAGGTATTTCTGGAACCATTGTATATTACATCGATAAAATACATTCAAGTGCGCTTGGCGAAGATCTCACTGCTTCACCTGCGATAAGCTTGCATGGAATGCGCATCGCCCCAGGGATCCAGACATGACGAGAGCCGCCGAGGAAAAGAGTCGAAGCAATCTGCAGCGCCAGCTGGCCAGCCAGATCCTCCGCTACATCCGCAACAACAATCTCGCGGCGGGCGCGCCGTTGCCCGAGATGAGGCTCGCGGAAGAATTCAAAGTGTCGCGCACGCCCGTCCGGGCGGCCCTGGAGCATCTGGCCTCCCAGGGCGTCGTCGACTTCGAGTCCCGCCGGGGCTACGCCGTCGCGCAAAGCGCTGCGGAAATATCAGCTGTGCCGGCCAGTCCGGACACTTTCGATGACGATGCGCTCTACATGCGGATCACGACCGACTACGTGGAAGACCGTCTCGACACGTTGTTTACCGAAGCCGACCTGATGCGCCGCTACGAAGTCGGGCACGGCCTGCTGAACCGGGTACTGCAGCGCATGGCGCGCGACCTGGTGATTGAGCGCAATCCGGGCCACGGCTGGCGCTTTGCGCTCTTGTTCAAATCAGATGACGCTGACATGGGCAGCTACCGGTTTCGCGCGATCATTGAGCCGGCAGCGCTGCTCGAGCCCGGCTACACGTTGGATCGTGCGCGCGCCTTGCAGGTCAGGCGCGACCATGAGGCGATCCTCGCGACCCCGCGCAACAAGCTTGCAAAAATCCGTCTGTTCCACTTCTACGAAATGAACGCGGAATTCCACGAATTGATTGCGGCCGGCTCCGGCAACGGCTTCCTGTTGCAGGCCGTTCAACAGCAGAATCGTCTGCGCCGCCTGCTCATCTACCGCTGGCCGTATCCCCTCGAGCGAATCATCGAGTCGTGCACCGAGCACCTGGAGTTACTCACCGCGGCTGAGAAAGGCGAAATGGAATGGGCCTCGACACTCATGCGCCGCCACCTGGAGCTGGCAGCCCGCGTGATGTCCGACCCGGGGAAAGCGCCGGTGAATCAACCCAGAGCGCCCGCCAAGAAGCGTCAATAGCCCGCGGTCACACCAAAGTCCATGGGGACCGCCGCGCCGGTGATGGGCGCGGCGCCGGCTTCACACAAGTATTCAATCAGCTGTGCGATCTCGTCGGTCTGAATAAAACGGGCGTGGCTCTCCTGGGGATAGTGCGACAGCAGGTTGCGCACGTAGCCTTCAGGATCACCGCCGCCGTATTTCTGTGCCTGAAACTCCAGCATTGGTGTCGCAACGTCCGCCGGACAGATTGCGTTCACCCGTACCCCGGCGGGCGCCAGTTCGAGCGCCAGAGACTTGGTCAACAGGACCAGCCCCCCTTTTGAAGCGCAGTACACCGCCGCACCTTTATTGCCTACCAGGCCCGCATCCGAGGCGATGTTGATTACCGTTCCGCGCGAGCGTGTCAGGTGAGGAATGGCCGCCGAGATGAGGAAGAAAGCGCCTTTCAGATTCACTGACAGGATGCGATCCCAGTCCTCCTCGCTGACCCGCGATGAGGGGCCCTCCAGCCAGAGGCCCGCTGCATTCACCAGAATGTGCAGACCGCCGCCCCACTGCGCAGCGGCTTCAACAACGCGTCTGCACGCGCCAATATCTCGAATGTCCAGCGCACAGATGAGCCGGTCGGCCCCGATGTCCGCAAGCGCAACCCCTGCCGCATCCAGACGAGCTCCGGGCAAATCCGCAACAACGATCCGATCGCCCCTTTCGGCCAAGCGTTTTGCGGTAGCCAATCCCATACCGCCCGCGCCTCCGGCGATGAGTACCGTACGTCGTGGCATGCTTTCACGCATTTCGCAGATACCAGTCGTAGTCGCGGACGGTGTTCTCGCCATAGAAGCGATCCTGTTCGTGGCGCTTGACCGCGATGTAGTTGTCCACGAACTCCCGCCCCATGTAGGTGGGAAGCACCTTTCCCGCTTCCATCCAGTCCGTGGCCTCGTACCAATGGCGGGGCAAGCACGGCTTTCCGGCCGGTACCGGCGCAAGGTATCCATCGCCCACGATAGGGGGGCCTGGGTCGATTTTGTTGACCAGTCCGTAGTGCGCACCCGCAAGCATCGCCGCCACCGCAAGATAAGGATTCGCATCGCTACCGCTCACGCGATGCTCCACATGCCGTGTCGCTGGTGCACCGGTGGTCACACGCAGGGAAACCGTGCGGTTATCTACTCCCCAGCGAGGCGTCGTCGGCGCGAAACTCTTGGAGCGAAATCGTCGATAGCTATTCGCATTTGGCGCAAAAATCGCGAAGCTCTCGGGCATCAAGCGCGCCATGCCGCCGATCGCGTGGCGCAAACGGGGTGAGCCCTCTTCGTTGTCATCACCGAAGATGTTCACACCATCCGCATCGAGCAGGCTCACATGCAGATGCATGCCGTTACCCGGCTGCCCGTCATACGGTTTGGCCATGAAGGTAGCCTCCATGCCGTGTCGGAGCGCAACGGTCTTTACCGTGTGTTTGAATTGAATGGCCTCGTCGACGGCGCGGCCGGCGTCGGCCCGATGAAGCAGCGTCAACTCGAACTGTCCCGGACCGAACTCTGAAAGCCCACAGCCTAAAGGCACGTCCTGTGCCGCGCACGTTGCATACATATCGTCAAAGAACGGACGCATGTCCTGCATGTCTCGCACCAGGTAAGTCTGATGCTGAAAGCGCTGCGCGCTCGTCAGCAGCTTCGGCGGCTCAGCCCGGCTGGCCACAGCCGCCTCCGCATCCACGAGATAGAATTCGAGCTCGCAGGCAACAACCGGCGTCAGGTGCAACTCCGCAAAGCGCATGACCACGGAATCGAGAATGTTGCGTGGATCGAGCAGCACGGGACGACCGTCACGCTCGTGCATGGCAACCTGGACCTGGGCGTACCGCGCAGCGCCGGGGGCCACCTTCAATGTGCCGGGAATGGGTTGGCCGTACTTGTCGGCATCGCCGCCCGCCCACAGGAACCCGCCCACATCGCAGTCTTCGCCGATGATATCCGCCACCAGCATTGAGCCCGGAAAAGGCCGTCCGCCGGTGAACACCGACTCGACCTCGTGCCAGCGCAATCGCTTGCCGCGCAGCGTGCCACTCAGGTTGGTCCACAGCACGTCGCAGTCCGTGAAGCCGGGATGCCGGGCCTCGAAGGCACGCAATTCGTCGATTTTCGGTGTGCTGTGGTCTTTCATAGCTGCTGCTTCCGCGCGATGCACACAGATTGCGCTGTGCATTTTATAATCGTAAAATACATCGCACTCCCGCCTGCAATCAAGTGCTC
>JAXDQF010000172.1:0-26342 GCA_034668025.1 Gammaproteobacteria bacterium
CAGCCCGCGACGAGTTGGCCGATCGGGTGAGCGGCTTGGACGGCGGGGCGGATGACTACCTCGTGAAGCCGTTCGAGCTGGCAGAGCTCAAGGCCCGTCTGCGCAGCCTCCTGCGCCGGCGCGATGGCCGGGCGAGCTCCGAGGTCAGTCACGGTGCGATCGTGTTGGATCCGGTGACACATACCGTGCGTCTGCGTGACACCGAGATCGCTGTGACCCCGCGTGAGTTCACGCTGTTGCGTGCCCTCATGGAGCGCCCGGGGGCCGTTCTGTCGCGAACGCAAATAGAAGAACGGCTGTACGGTTGGGAAGACACCGTGCAAAGCAACGCAATCGAATTCACGATCCACAGCCTGCGTCGCAAGCTCGGCAACGCAGTCATAGAAAATGTGCGCGGCGTAGGTTGGCGGATAGGGCTCGTATCTTGAGCTCGCTGCGCCGAGGTCTGACAACGTGGCTGTGCGCGGCGGTCGCCGGTGTTGGTGCCATCTGCCTCGTGGTGGGTAACTGGCAGGCCCGCAGCGAGACGCAGGCCCAGCTCGACTATCAGATGGAGCAGGTCGCCCACATCCTGGCGGCCCAGGATTTCTCCGCGCACCGGCAGCCGGATACGTCCGAGGGGCCGCAGATGCTGCCCAGGGTTCACATCCATCACGACAACGAGGATGACCTCATTGTGGTGGTGCGTGACGCGAGCGGTCAGTTGCTGTACGTATCGAGGTCGAATCGACACATCCCCGGTGGATTGCTGCCTCCAAGCGCTGCGCTGGGGTTTCAGATCCGCGACTTCGGCCGGGGTGAATATCGCGTGTTCAGCGCGGTATCCAACGGGTTGCATATCGAAGTGGCGCAGTCCATGGATGTGATCCGTGAGGCGGAGGGCGGGGTTGCGCTCGCTACACTGTTGCCGATGGTGCTGCTTTTGCCGGTGCTCGCTCTGGTCATCGGTATCGTTATCCGCCGGCAGATCAAACCGTTGGGCGCCGCCGCTGCGGCGCTTGCTCACCGGCCGGCGGCCTCGTTCGAGGATCTGCCCGTGGCCAATTTGCCCGCAGAAGTGCTGCCCCTGGTAGACGAGATCAATCGCCTGATGCGCCGGCTCGAGACAACGGTCACTCGCGAGAAGCAGTTTGTCACAGATGCCGCACACGCGCTGCGAACACCCCTGACCGCTCTTCAATTACAGGTTGACGTGCTCGATGGCGGTCAGGACCCGCAGGAAAAAGCAGCTCGGCTCGCGGAGCTGCGCGCTGGCATCCGGCGTGTAATCCGGTTGTCCGAGCAGTTGCTCTCACTGGCGCGCAACGAGTCTGTAGCCGGTCCGATCACGCAGAAGACGGACCTGCGTCAGAGTCTCGAAGATGTCAGTCAGCTGTATGGAGCTGCGGCGCGGGCCGGCGACATTCGCGTCCACATCGAGTCGAACGCGCCGGTGGCCGTGCCCGGCAATGCCCGGCGCATCGCGCTGATTTTCGGCAATCTGGTGGATAATGCGATTCGCTATTCACCCGCGGGTGGTGCGGTACACGTGCGCGCGTCTGTTGTCGCCGGTCGCGCCCGGATTGAAGTTTGGGATCAGGGCGTCGGTCTGCCGCCGCAGGAGTTGGAGCGCGTGTTTGAGCGCTTTTACCGGGCGCCAGGCGATAAGAGCAATGGCAGCGGCCTGGGCTTGTCAACTGTCGACAGCATCGTGCGGCAATTGGGTGGGAGTGTCTGGCTCGAGAACCGGGCCGATGCGGCCGGCCTCATAGCGATTGTCACCTTGCCGGTGGTCGAGCAACTCGCGCCGGCGCCCGAAGCGGTGGAGACGGTTTGACGAGCGGTTTGCTGAGCGCGGACCGTCTGTGCGTCAGTGACCTTTCCCGAAACGCCACTCGAAGCCCACGTTCACGACTCGTGGAAACCAATCGGTGGAGATCGCACCGATGCCGTTTCCGGTCGCGCCGGCAGCGCCTATTACGCTGCAACACTCGTTGCCGCGGTTGGTGATGTTGGTCGCGTCGGCCCAGAAGACGAGGTCACCGAAGCTGAAGGGCGCGGTATAAGCCACCTTCACGTCTGCCGATAAATAGCTGCCCCAGCGGGCAGAGTTGCGTGGACCGATGAGGACCGATTCGACTGCCGATTCCGTCTGCGTGAGCGGGGTGCGCGGCCAGCCCGTGTGCCAGCCCAATAGTATGGCGGCTGATGCATTCGCGTGATGCCAGTCCAGATTCAGATTCAGCGCATGCGTTTGATCCCAACTGCGCAAAATGTCCTGGCCCAGGATGTCATCGGTCACGCGCGACAACGCATAGGCTGCGGAGATCTCCCAGGCCGCCGTAAAGGAATGATGCACGCTGAGCTCGAGGCCCGCTGATTCCGCGCTCGCGGGTGTAACCAGTGTACGGTCGATCCCCAACTCGGGAATCAATGACAGCCGGTCCAACAGGTTGTCAAAGTACGGGTGCACACTGGTCCAGTGATCGTCATACGCTTCCAGGCGCCAATGCGTATGCGACGAGCTGTCGTAGGCAGCGCCCGCGATCAGATGGACGGCCCGGTTCGCCGAGTCGGGCTGAGTCTGCTGTTGCTCCAGGCGCCACTCGCCCGGCCGTTGGGCCTGGGTGAACTGTCCCCACGAGCCGTACAGGTGCCACTGCGAGGTGGGGTCGAAACGCAGGTTGATTCGCGGCGTGGCCTGTGAGCGGGTGCCGAGATCGCGGTAGTGTTGGCTGTCGAACCGCGCGCCGATTTCCACTTCGAATGCACGCCACTGCCAGCGTCCGGAGCCAAAGAATCCCAGGGTCGTGGAGCGCAGATTCTGCGACAGATTCTCCGCCGTAATTGCCGGGCGACCGAGTTCGGCTGCCAACAGCGGATCGAAGCTTTCCTGGCGCGCGAACGCGAGGTCAGCGTGCTCAACGGTCATTTCCGCGCCCGCATCCCACAATAGGGCGCTGGCCTGCAAATACGTCCATTCCGTCCGCACATCCACCGTCGAGATGTCCGTGCGTTGCTGCAATTGGCCGTTGGCCGCCGTTCCGGCGGCAATGCCGCCCAGTAACCCCCGTTCCGAGCTCGTCACCGCAATGGAGGTTCGTGAATGCAAGGCCCCGACGGGATCCCAATTGGCAGCGACCCAGGAGTAGACATCGCGATCGTGTGCATTGGCCTGCTCGTTACTGGGGTCGGCGGATAGTTGCACCCGATCATCGAGCAACATCCAGCCGAGCGTGAGTGCGAATTCCGGATTCACCTGCCAGCGCAGCCGGCCCAACGTATCGAGGTAGCTGGGCTCGCCTATATCGCCGTCCCGGGGCTGCAACGAGAGTATCTGGGTGCTGTGCCGAATCGAAGCCAGCCATTCAACGGGCAATTCGTCCGCACGGCCGACTGTTGAGGCACCGTAGCTGTACAGACTGGCGCCGACGCGATTCTCATAACCTGAGGTTTGCGAGCGTGGCGCGATGTCGATGACACCTGCCGAGCGCGTGCCGTACCTGACCGGGAAGCCGCCCGTGAAGACATCGATCCGATCGACCGTGGCCGGATCAAAGGCGCTGATCAGGCCCTGGAAATTCTTGAAGTGAAACGGATCTTCGAGCGGGATGCCGTCAAAGCGGACCAACACGTCCTCGAGAAAGGCGCCGCGTACAAACGGCCTGGATGACAGGCTGTTGGCAAGCCCGGGAACCGTGCGGATGGCGCGCAGGCTGTCTTCTTCGCTCCCGGGCGTGCGTTGCAGGTCATCCCGATCCAGGCTGAGCGGGCCGCCGATCTCACTGCCGATCAGGGCATAGCGGCTGGCAAACACCGCGACTTCATTCAGCGGGGGCGCGTCAGTCGTGTTCTTTGGAGGAGGAGCTGCGAGTGCAGGGGCCGCCGTGCGAGTGACAATGAAGCGCCGCGGCCCGTCGTTCTTGAGTGTCAGATGGTAAGCAGCCAGGGCCGCGACCGCCTGTGACTGGGCATCTGCTGCGGTTCCCGGGGTCGTTACGGCGGGCAGGTCCGGCGGAACGAGATCCGAGCTGTACAGGATCTCAACACCGGTAGCCTCCAGTGCGCGCAGCAGCTCAACAACAGTCTGTGTTCCCCCGAAGCACAGACCGAAGTGCAAGCCGAGCACTACGCCGCTCAGACAGCTGACACGGTGGCGCTGTGTCATTCCAGGCCGGTCTGATGTCTGCGGCGTATTGCATCAGGTTCCGCCGCTGGATTGCACCTGAAGCGTATTGCCGCGAATGGAGTAAGAGAGTGATGTCGTGGCGAGAACGCTCGCGATAGCGTCACGTGGCTCGCGCCCACGCACCGTTCCATGGAGGATGGTCCGCTGGGCCACTTCTCGTGCGTGGGCGTCAGCGAAGGTGAGCACATAGCCCAACTCGCGGGCTTCGAATTCGAGGAAGGCGAGGAGCGGTTGGCCTTCGATTTCATAGTTGGGTGCCAATGATGACACCCAACGCCACGATTCGCCGTTGAGCGGCCAGGAGCCCCGGGAAACGCTGCCGTCCGCCTGGGCAACGAGCTCCGTGCCTGCCGACGCGACAATGTCGTGCCCGGTACTTCGCAACCGTACCTGACCTTCCCGCACGCGTAATCGGACGATCTGCTCATTGCTGAAGACTTCGAACGCGGTTCCTACGTGCTCGATCGTGCCGGCACGGGTGTGTATTCGCAGCTGACCGGATGCAGAAGCTGCTGGCGGATGATCGACATAGATCATACCGCGCAACAACTCCACATCAGTGCCTTCGAGAACACGAATCACCGTGCCGGCCGCGATGCGAAGGTTGCTGCCTGACGGCAAAGATATCAGGCCGACCCCGTGCGTCGTGAGCTCGTCACCGGTTCGCAGAGGGTCGCCGACGTGGACGGACTGATGCTGAACGCTGTTCGAATCGATCAGGGCCGCCCCGTTCTCGATACGGGACACCGAGCCGAAAAGTGCCGGGGTAGGCAGTGGCCGCGTTACCCAGGCGAGCATCAGTGCAACGCAGCCAACTGCGGCCGCGAGGGCTATCCAGAGTCGTCCACGGAAGGGCCTTGGCTGCGGCTCACGTTGGCGGCTTTCCCATTCCTGGCGCACTGCCGCCTCAATTCGGGCCAGCGCCTCGGTGGACAGGGGCGCGGTCTGCAGTGCTTCACCCAGGTCGCGGTCCAACCGCTCGTCGGAGTTGCCGGCGTTTTCAGTCATAGGGGCTGACCTGTGCCGGCGGAGTGTTGATCGATCTCGAGCCAGCGCTCCCGGAACGCATCACGCGCCCGGGCGAGCACCGATTGAGTTGCAGTCGGTGTTAGACCGAGCAGCTCGGAGATCTGCACCACTGAGAGTCCGTCACCGTATTTCGCCTCCAGCGCCAGCGCATAGTGCTTGGGTAGTGCATTCAAGGCGCGGATGACCGCAGCACGGTGCAACTCCGCTTCGACTGTCGCCTCGGGCTCAAAAAAGGGGGTGGCGTGCAATTGGGGCGCCAGGCGTGCCAGCGTCGTGGGCTCATCGAGACTGCTGTGGCTCGGGCGGCGCGCCGACTTGCGCGCCACATCCGCCAGCTCGTGCAAGCAGATCTGGGTCAGCCAGGTGAACAGGGACGCTTCCGCGCGGTAGCTGCTCAGGTTGCGCATGGCCTTGATCAAAGTGCTTTGCACGATGTCTTCCACGGTGGCTGGGTCCAGGCCGGAACGGCGCCCCACAAAGGCGGCCAGCCGCGGTGCGCTCGCGCGGAAGAACTCGTCAAACGCGCCCTGGTCACCCACGGCCATGCGAGCTACCAGCGCCCGATCCGATTCGTACACCGCGGAACATCCAGCGCCCGATTGGAGGGATTTGCAGCTTAGACGTCACATGCACCGCACTTCAACCGGCGCGGCCGGCCGGTTACTTTGTAAAATAGAGTACGGCTCGTCCCGCCTTGCGTTTG
Organism: Gammaproteobacteria bacterium; assembly: GCA_034668025.1. Lineage (GTDB taxonomy): Bacteria > Pseudomonadota > Gammaproteobacteria > Steroidobacterales > Steroidobacteraceae > 13-2-20CM-66-19. The sequence continues at coordinate 5,901 of JAXDQF010000172.1, forward strand.
CGTACACCGGGCGGCTAAATGACGCACTGCTTTCGATCGAGGTTCACAATGCGCGCTGGGATGATTGTGCTGGCATTGGCCGTTGCGTCCGGGTTCTCCCTCAGCGGTAGTGCTGCGGATCCGGATCACCCTGCAAATCTGTACCACCTGTCGAAGGCGGTCCCGATCGGGTCGCCTGAGCGGTGGGATTACCTGCTGTACGAGCGCACCGCGCACCGGGTATACGCGGCGCATGGCACGTCAATTGACGTTTTGGATGGCGGCACCGGTGCAAAGCTCGGGGAAGTGCCCGTTCCGGGCGCCAATGGCGTGGCGGTCATTCCGGACAGGGGAAAAGGTTACGCCGGCAGTCGCGCCAGGCAGGCGGTCATTGTTTTCGACCTGAAGACCTTCAAGATCCTGAAGACGGTGCCGGTGGGCGAGGATAGCGACGCGGTTGTCTACGACCCGGCCTCGAAGCGGGTTTTTGTAATGGAAGGGGACCCTCATCAGGCAGTCGCGATTGATGCGGCCACTGACACGGTCGCCGGCGAAGTCGCCTTATCCGGCCAGCCGGAATTCGCGGCGGCGGACGGGTCGGGACATTTGTTTGTGAATATCGCCGACCAGAAGGCGATCCAGCGAATCAATACGCGCACCTTACAGGTGGACGCCACGTGGCCCATTCCCGAATGCGAGTCGCCGCACGGAATGTCCATCGATCCTGACTCGAAACGGGTGTTCTCGACCTGTATCAACTCGAAGCTGCTGGTGGTCGATGCCGTAAACGGTCGCATCGTTGCCAGCTTTCCGATCAGCAAGGGCAGCGATGCCAGCGCATATGACTCCCAACGGCGCCGTATCTTCAGCTCGAACGGCTCAGGCAATCTCACCGTCATCCGCGCGGATGGGCCCGATAAATACACTCTCCTGGGGGAGGAGCCCACTCAACTGTTGGCTCGGACGATGACCCTGGATCCGGTGAGCGGCCGCATCTTCATGCTCGCGGGCGAGCGCATCGAGGTCGACCCCAATGCGACGAATCCCCGCCAGCGATATGGCGTGGCGCCGGGGTCGGCGCGGCTGCTGATGTTTGATACTGTGCCCTGATCGCGCAGTAGTTTGCTTTACGAAGTAAAGCGACGCGCCTCAGCCTCGCAACGCTGCGGAGATTGCCTGGAGGCCGGCCGCGAGCTCCTCGCTGGTCGGCCATCCGTAGCCCAGCCTGAAGTAGGTGTCAGGCATTTCGAACCAGTGGCCGGGACCGACGTACGCGCCATGAGTCTCGGTGAGTCGTCTGTAGAAGGCGTCTGTTCCGCCAACAGGTTGTGCCCGCATGCGGGGAAAGCAGACAACACCGCCGTTCGGTGGCACCCACTCGAGCAGCTCTTCGCGTGCCATCCACTCAGTCACAATGCCCAGCCTGCGGCGCATTTCCGTGCGGATGGGCTCGAGGAGGCGAGTGCGTCTCGTCAGCATCTGCTCCGCAATCCACTCCTCGATCACACTGCCGCAGATACTCATCTGCTCTTTGGCAGCGAGAAACAGCTCCTGCAATTGAGGGTCGCGCGTGATTAGCCAACCGAGTCGCAGACCGGGTACGCCGTAGGCTTTCGACAACGAGGCGACGCTGATCACGTGGGGGGCGAGCGACGCGGCGATGGGCAGCGGCGTTCCGTATGACAGGTCGCGATAGGTTTCGTCAACGAGCAGATAACAATTCCGGCTCTTCGCCAACTCGACCAGGAAGTGCAGGTCGGACTCGCTATAGGTAACGCCGGTCGGATTGTGAGGGCAGGTGATACTGATGAGCCTGGTTTGTGGCGTGATGGCCGCGACCACTTTCTGCAGGTCAATTTTGAAGCCTTCCTCGAAAGACAGATCGATGTGTGTGACGGCACAACCGATGGCCCGCGGCGTCTCGAGGTTGGTTGCGTAGTTGGGTCGCAACACCACCAGATGGTCCTGTGGCCGCAGCAGCGCCGTCGCGATGATGAACAAAGCGCCGGCCGCTCCGCTGGTGATCAGCACATCGGCCGCCGAGAGCCGGGTGCTCTCGCCAGCAACGAGCGCACGCAGTGGCTCACTCCCGCGATGCTCCCCATACAGCAGAGTGAGATCGGGTATGGACAGACCCAGGTCTGACAGCTTTCGATCCGCTACCGAGCTCTCCGACAGGTTGTAGCGGATCCGGCCGTAGCCGAACTCTTCGGGTGATTCCACCTCGATGGGCATACGCACGTATTTCATCTGTAGATCCTGCCTCGGGGCGTGACCTGGAGCCATCCCTCCAGGGTGGGGGAGGAATTTGAGTTTACCGGACCACCGGGGCAGACTGAGGGCACATGTTCGCGTGTGGAGAAGGCTCATGAGCGATCGACGCTTTCGCACATTCGGTGATTTTTATCCGTTTTACCTCGGCGAGCACACGCATCCGGTATGCCGCGCGCTGCATTTCGCCGGGACTTCCCTGGCCGCAGTGCTGCTCGCTGCCGCTTTGATCACCCAACTCTGGTGGCTCATCCTGGCGGCGCTCGTTACCGGCTATGCGTTCGCCTGGGTCGGGCACTTTTTCTTCGAGCACAACAGGCCTGCAACGTTCCAGTACCCGATGTTCAGCTTCCTCGGTGACTGGCGACTGTGGTGGGATATTTTGACGGGCAAAGAGAGGATGCATTGAGCAATCTGCCAAGAGTTGGATTCGTGGGCGTCGGTACTATCGTCGAGGCGTTGATCACCGGTCTGTGCGCCTCAGGTGAACAGCGCGCCAACCTGCTTCTGTCACCGCGTAATGAGCGCATCGCGAATCGCCTCGCACAGCGATTACCTTTCGCAAAAGTTGCCGCAGACAACCAGGCCGTACTCGACGGGAGTGACATCGTCTTCCTTGGTGTCACACCGCAGGTGGCACTCGATGTCATTACCTCGTTGAAGTTTCGACCCGATCACTGTGTCGTCAGTCTGATTTCCACGTTCCAGGTGGCGAAGTTACGTACTCTGGTGGCACCTGCCCAAGTGATTGTGCGGGCGGCACCGCTGCCGGCAGTGGCTCGGCGGATGGGGGCGCTCGTGATTTATCCACCCGTCCCGCAGGTCGTGGCCCTTCTCGAGGGTCTCGGGCAACTCGTCCAACTCGAGAGCGAGGCGCAGCTCGAGGCTTTCTGGGTGACCACCGCGTTGATGAGCAGTTATTTCGGGTTACTCGATGAGGTCGTTACCTGGCTGCGAAATCAGAACGTGGAGGATGCAGTGGCTCGCTCGTACGTGGCAGCGACGTTCAACTCACTGGGATCAACGGCCCAGGCGCGCGCGGCGGACGGATTCGCCAAGCTCGTCACCGATCATTCAACTCCCGGCGGGTTGAACGAGCAGGCGTTTCGCGAATTGAAGGCTGCCGGCTGGACGACCCGCATCTCTGAGGTTCTCGACCTCATTCGCGATCGGATGGGGGGACGCGCTACATTCGAAGACCGGTTGCCGGTGAATGGCGGGCGCGGCCGCTGAGTTGGCTGAGCAGCCTTACGGAACCGCACGTAACGTCGTATTGAACAGATACTGGCTGGTGAACTGTGTCTGCTCGCCAGCCTTCTTACCTTGTACCGGCTGCAACCTGGCGGATAGCGGTTTCTTCCATTTCCAGGCGAGCGAGGCCACATCACCCATGATGCGAGCCATCTGCGCGACGCTGATATCGCCGGGAAAGGGCACAGCGTCGAGTCCCGTACCGCAGACGGCTGAATAAGCCAGCAGATCGTCCGTGTTGAAAGAGCCTTCCGCCCAGCGTTGGGCCAACCTCTTGTCTTCCAGGACCGGAACCATCAGGCCTGAATAACCGATCTGCTTTACGGGCACGGCTTTGACCGCGGTCGTGATCGCAAGGGCTGCGGTGAGCGTGCCGCTCGAGCCGAACTTCGCCCCCGTGTAGGTTTCGATCGCCGCGCCTATGGACACATCACCGAGCGGTGCCGGTGTTGGATCGACACCCATGAAGGTCCAGCCGTGGGCAGCGGCAACCCGCTCGCCGATGGATTCTGCCAGCTTCGAGTGAATCGTCAGTTGTTGGGTCAGCTCGGCTACCGAGGCCTGGAAATTCCCGTGGGTGTGTGCAAACACCTCCTGCACGATGTTGGCACCTTCAAACCCGATGGCCAGGCTCTTGCCCGGGCCCGTATGATAAGTGCCCGGGTAGAAAGGTCCGTACGGCTTCACCATCGCGGTGGCCGTGAAGTTGAAATTGCCCTGGCTGTTGGGGCTGTGCCCGGTGACGTAGTGCACCAGCGCCGCGCTCTCCGCGATCACTTTCCAGTGAATCCCATCCTCACCCGCAATGATCGTGCTGGCCTGCAGATGGGGGAGCGTCGAGAGCGCCTTCTCCATGAGACGGACGTTGCGTGGATCGTCGGTGTCCCGACTCATCACAGGACCCACATTGGGGACGAAGTTTTCCTTGGCTGAGGCGTCGTCGAGGTTTTTCAAGAACGCGAGCGCCTGTGTTTCCGACAAGGTGTCGACCAGCTCAGGGAGCGGTTGAGTCACTATGCGGATGGTTTGCACCTCGTAGCCCTGCTTCTGGAAATCGCCCTGGGCATCGCGCAGGACCTGCAGGGCCGCGGCGATCTGCTCCCCGTAGGAGGCTCGATCGAGGCGAACGAAAGCGGTGATTGCCCGGACCTTCGGCTTTGTGTAACCGTCCGCGTAGGCGGTAACGGATACCGAGAAGGCCAATAGCACGAACAACAAACGTCGGATCACGATACCCCCGGTAGGCCGAACGGGCCTCATTCAACCACAAGGTTGGCAGCGGAAGGCATCGAAAATGAGCGACCGCGTACGCGCGATCGGCCGGCGACCGAGTCAGTGCGTGTGCGGGCGTACGGGAAACATCCGGCAGTAGATGCAGTCCGCGCCCGGTGAGCTCTCGAGCCACAGATGCCGCATCCAGTGGCCGCTCTGCTTGGAGGCCGCGTGGTCCCAACCGTGACTGGCCAGATCGTGTCCGAGTATCTGTGTGGGATGGGCTTCCTGAAGAAGCTCGGTTGCACGCGCCGTTTCCAGCGCGCCCCGTGGATGTACGACAACAGTTGCTTCGCCGTTCTGGATGCGTTGTGCGAGTGCTTTCCGGTGGGGTAACTCGTCCTCGCGTACGAGCAAGGTGCTGAAGTACTCGACGCATTTGTCGTGAGGTGAATCTGCCGGCTCGAGGGCGGCCCGGCCCAGATCGCAGGCGGCGGTGAGGTCGACGCGGTCAGTCGGGAATCCGTCCTGGACCAACATCACACGCACCCGGTCAGCGGTCTCGTAGTCCCGGAACACGGCGAGAAGGACAGTGCTCATGGCTTACTCCTGATGGATTACCCTGAGGAGTGAATTCAGCTGCTTGGGAAGAAGTGTACGCCTCGGGAGCCCAAAAGCCATTGAAGCGGCTTTAGCCGCCGAGCTTCAGTCAGCGCTCGAGAGTGCTGCTGCGCTGGGAGATCAGGCGCAGGTCATGCAGCTGATCGACGAGATTTTGCAGATGTGACAACTGCTCAGCCATCGCATTCAGGGTTTGATTCACTGGTTGGTCGCCGGGGAGTCGCCGCCGCAAAACCTGTAGCCCGCTGCGAATGGGTGCGAGCGGGTCGTGCAGCTCTTGTGCCAGATCGGTGAGGAGCCCGATCTCCAGCTCCTTGCGCTGGCTGATGTCGCGGAAATTGACTGCCAGTCCCCGGGTGGTGGGATTGGCGTGAACCTCAATCCAGCGGTTCGCCGGGGGCGAGATCATCTCGAATGACACCGAGCACGGTTCCTGCACGGCGCGCAGGAACTGTTCTTCCAGCAGGGTGCCTCGGGCTGCAGGAAACACCTCCCAGTAACCGCTGCCAATCAGGTCTGCCCGGGGCGTAGCGTAAAAATCGAGTGCCCGCTGATTGACATACGTAAAGCGCCAGTGCCGATCCAGGGCGTAAAAGCAGTCCGTCATGCGTTCGAAAAGTGCAACCCGTTCGGACAGCGCATGTTGTTCAGCTCGATCGCGAGCCTCGCGCCCGGCGGCTTCGGTTCGCAACTTCGCGGAGCGCAGCATGGAACCGATCAGGGCCCGCAGCTCCCGCTCCGTATAGGGTTTTGCCAGAAAGCCATCGGCGCCCTTGTTGAATCCTTCGATACGGTACTCATCCGCGGCTCGCCCGGAAATCAACAGTACGGGGATGGCGCGCGTGCCGGGGCTCTCCCGCAGCGTCTTGAGCAACTCAACCCCATCCATGTCGGGCATGACGATGTCCGAAACGACGAGGGCGGGCTTGGCCCGAATCACCGCCAGCAGGGCCTCGTTACCATTTCCAGCCGTGTCAACGACGTACTGGTCGGACAGTTTCTCCGCCAGGTGATCACGCACTGTGGCCTCATCCTCCACGAAAAGCAGGCGCGGCTTGGCCGCAGTGGCCTCAGGCATCTCTTTTCCTCGTGTGGACCGTAGGTCTCGTGGAGCAAGAGTCATGCCGGTGCCGGGGCACTGCCCCGGTGAGAGAACATTCAGTGGGCGTTCAGGAGCCGAAAGGTAGCAACATTCGGTGATGATAGCTTGCCGCGTCGCCGGAATGGGCCGTCAAACTGGGCGCGCTTCAGGAGCGTCTGCTTGTCCTGCTGTTGGTCATCTGTCTGGCTGCGCGGTTGGCAGCACCGGGACTGCCTGGATGAGCTCCAGCATCGGCTGCTGGTCGCGGTCGCGCCAAAGCACCTCATTGCCGACATCCGCCAGGATTCGCTGCGCGAGCAGCTCGGCGCGCCGGCGCCGCACTTGCAGTAACTCGCCGCTGGAGATCAGTTTCTCCAACGCAAACACACGTGTTGTGGCGGGCAATCGATAAAACACTTCGTCGCGGCGTACTTCGGTGACGAGGAGCGATTTGCTGGCGAGATCCGCCAGATGGTCCTGGATCGCGGTTGGATCGAGATCCGAAAGTGTGCCCACCGCGACCGCGCACGTCGAGTCGAAGGCGCAGGTAAACACGGCAAGCCGGCGCAGGAGCCGTTGCTCCGCCGGCGTCAGAATCTCGTGGCTCCACTCGAGGTTCGAGCGCAGAGTGTGCTGGCGGAGCGGGGCGGTCCGGCGGCTGTTCTTCAGGATCTGCAGGCGCTCGCCGAGCTGACCGGCCAGTGCGCGCAGTCCGATTCGATCCGTGCAGGCGGCGGCCAGCTCGATCGCCAGGGGCAGGCCGTCCAACTCGCGGCAGATCTGTGCAACCAACACGGTGTCGCCGTCGCGCAATTCGAAGCTGTTGGAGGCCGCCAGGGCTCTTTCGATGAACAACCGGACGGCCGCGTACCCGAGTGCCTGGGACGTCGACTCCTCGTGCCGCTCAGGCAATTCCAGGGGCCCGAGTCGATGTACCCACTCGCCTTCGGTCCGTAAGGGCTCACGGCTGGTCGCCAGCACATGCACGCGGGGACTGCGGCGCACAACTGTCTCGACGAGCTCAGTTGCGGCGTGAATGACGTGCTCGCAACTATCCAACACCAGGAGCAGCTGTTGCGGCGCGAGGTGATCCAGGAGTTGGGGTAACGGGTCTTCTGAAAGGCCAGGCAGTTGGAAAGCTGCCGCAACGGTGCTGCTGACGCAAGCAGGATTGCTGATCCGGGAAAGGTCGACGCAATACACGCCGTCTGCAAACGACGCCCCCACGCGTCGCGCGGCTTCCAGCGCGACTGTGGTTTTGCCCATACCACCAGGACCGGTGACCGTGACCACACGCCGCTCGGGCAATTGCTTCACGAGGCTCGCGACGGTGTTCTGTCTTCCGATGAGATCTCTTGCGGGAACCGGTGGCTCGAATGGTACGACCGGGGCTACGAAGCGATAGCCGTGACCCGTGACGTTTTCAATGAAACGGATCCCTGAACGGTCATCGCCGAGGACCTTGCGCAGCGCCGCGATGTGGACGCGCAGCGTGCCTTCCTCAACGACGATACCGGGCCAAATGCGCTCCATGAGGTCACTCTTGGTGACCACCTCACCGGCGTACTCCAACAGCACGAGCAGGGCTTCCAACGCCCGGCTCCCGAGAGGCACCCGGCGGTTGCCTTCCATCAGCACCCGTTGGGTGACAGACAGGTGAAACTTTCCGAAGGCAATGATTTGCATGACGACCCATTGTGAGGCTGGCCAGGGATTTCGGCCTACCACCATAGTGGTAGTTCCCGTTGGAGCTTCCGGGAATACCCCCTTATCGGCGCAAGCCGAACACTCTGCCGGGTGCGAAAATCGCAATACTGCGACAGTGCGCGAGGATCACATGGACACTTTCGATGTTCCCAGCATCATGCGTGCAATCAGGGCGGGGGCCGCGGAGTTCCTGGCGAAGCCCGTCGATCCTGATGAGCTGGTGCGCGCCGTCGAGCTGGCCTTGATGCAGGATAGTGCGGTGTGCAGACGCCGGGCCGCGCTGGAACAACTGCGCGGCCGGCTGGCGCTTCTAACACCCCGCGAGCGCGAAGTGTTTCCGTTGGTGACCTCGGGTTTGCGTAACAAACAAGCCGCCGTCAGGCTGGGTATCTCGGAAGTGACCGTGCAGATTCATCGCAGCCAGATCATGCGCAAAATGGCCGCAAGCTCCTTCGCCGACCTGGTGAGAATGGGTGCGCAGCTGCACTCCACCGCGGGGTAGGCTCAGACGTCCAGAATTCCACGCCGCAAGGCGATCATCACGGCGTGTGTGCGGTCGCTGGCCTCGAGCTTGGGCAAAATACTCTTCATGTGCGCCTTTACAGTGCCCTCCGAAATAGCCAACGCGGCCGCGATGAGCTTGTTGGAATTGCCCTCGGCTACACACCTCAGGATCTCGATTTCCCGCGCCGTCAGGGCGTCATCCGCAGCATGCTGGGCGATGTCCGAGGCAATCTCCGGGGGAATGCGGCGCCGGCCTGCATGGACGGCCCGGATCGTATCCAGCATCTCCTTGCGCAGCATGTTCTTGAGCAGATAGCCGTAGGCGCCTGCCTTGAGGGCGGCGACCGCCTGCGCGTCGCCGACGTACGTTGTCAACACGATGATCCGTGCAGCAGGAAACTCCGCCCGGATGGCCGACATCGCCTGGATCCCGCTCATGTCGGGCATCTTCAAGTCCATGAGGGTGACATCCGGCCGCAGCCGTCTGAACGACTCGATTGCACTGCGGCCGTCGACGGCTTCGCCGGCCAATGTCATGTCGGGCTGGTCTTCGAGTACGGCGGCAATTCCTTCTCGCAGCAGCAGGTGATCGTCGACCGTGAGGATCCGGATCGGATTGTCGTCTGGCTTGCCGTTCATTCCCGAGGCCTCGTTTTGCTGCTGGTGCCCAGATACGCCACCTGGGCCGGTATCCGCAAATCGATTTCCGTGCCGCCCGGCGGCGAGCTGGAGATCCTGAGCGTCGCGCGAATTTTCTGCGCCCGTTCCCGCATGCCGAGCAAACCCCAATGACCGGGTCGGCCGCCAACCTGCAGGATTTCGGAATCGATACCGCGGCCATCGTCGCGAATGATGACGCGCAGCTCGGCGTGGGAGTAAACGATCTCGACATCAATCACTTGCGCATCTGCGTGCAGGAACGCGTTGGTCAGTGCCTCGCGAGTGATGAGCAAGGCTTCATCGCGCACGATCGGGTGTAGTTCCCGCTGGGTCCCCATCATTTTGGCACGGAATACAGCGGTGTGGCCGAGCGCGAGATGCTTGCCCGCCGCGGCGAGGGCCGCGGGCAAATCCTGATCCTCCCCTGGGGACGAGCGCAGATCCTTCACACGGTCCCGCCCTTCACGCAACACGTCATCTGCTCGTTCCAGCGCGCGTTCCATCAGTGCTCGGGCGGGCTCCTGTTGGGGGATGCGATTGGCGGCTGCCTGGAAGCGTAGCACCAGCCCCTGGATACCCTGGAGCAACGTGTCGTGCAATTCCCGCGCAATACGCTCGCGCTCGGCCAGGCGCTCCTCCAGGCGACCGCGCACTTGGGCACGGACCTGTGCCAAGCGGACTCTGTACACGGCAAGCAGCAGACCCAGACCTGCCAACGTACACAACGCGTCGAACCACATTGTCTGATAGAAGGCTGGCGCGATGGTAAAGTCGAGCGAGCTGCCGGTGTTGTTCCAGACACCATCATTGTTGGATGCGATGACTCGAAACGTGTAGTGGCCGGGGCCCAGGTTGGTATAGCCCGCTTCGTGACGGCCATCCGGACCCTGCCAATCACTGTCGAGGCCTTCGAGCTGGTAGCGAAACCGCACGCGTTCCGGAACCGTGAGGCTGCCGGCTGAAAATTCAATCCGCAGATTGGTCGTATGGATCGGTAAGTGGATGCGGCCGCCGAATTCGGTCGGGTATTTCACGCCACCGCTGGTGATACTCCAGATGGTCACCGGCGGCGGCAGCGGATTGCGCTGAATGTGTGTGGGATCGAGCGATACCAACCCGGCATTTGTCGAGAACCACAATCGGCCGTCCGACGCCTCAACAGCGCTCGGGATCGGGCGCAGCTCCATGGCGTCTCCCGGGATTCCATCCAGGTGGTTGAACAGATCAAAACGGACGCGATAGGCCGCATCCTTTTCCGCGCGCGTCAGCTCGTCGCGGGTAACCCGCACGACACCGCGACTCCCGTTGATCCACAAATCGCCCGCCGCCGTTTCGACGATCCCGGAAATTCCGACGAGGGGGTCGTCCGCCTGGGCGTGGATCTCAACAAAGTGCTCGCCTTCGAAACGTTCGAGGCCCAGCTCACCGCCTACCCACAGGCGCCCCCGCCGTGCCTCGAAGGCGGTGACATTGCCGACCTTCAGGTTCGTCCGGGTGTCGAAAAGGCTGACTACCGTGTTGTTGACTCTCGCGATTTGATTGTTCGTATAACCGAACCACAGGTGGCCGTCCGCATCCACCGTTTCGATGATGGCAGGCATCCGGGGAAGGCTTTCGAGACCTCCATAGGCGCTCCATTCGCCGTTGGCAACGCGGAAAACACCCCTGCGGACGATAGAGACCCACAATGCGCCGTCGCGGTCCTCGACGATGGATTGAACGTCTGAATCGGCCGCTTCCGGCGGCAATGGCTGTGCCACCAAATGGCCGTTGACGATGTGCGCCAGTCCCATCGGGCCACCGAGCCAGACGGAGCGATCGTTTGCCTGGAACGCCGCCGTGTAGCTGGGCGAGGATTGCCGGCGTGTGATGCTGCCATTACGGATTTCCAACAGCACCGGATGATCGCCGGTCACAGCGGTGCCTGACATCGAGGCCCACACGGCACCGTTTTCGCCGGGGACAATCGCGCCATTGCCTTTGGGCTCATTCAGGAGCCTGGCAAAATTGCTGCGGCTGAACCGGTCCAGGCCGGCTGAAGTCGCGACCCACACGTTGCCCTCGCGATCCACGAGCGACGCCTCGTTGACCAGCCCTGACAGGCCGTTCGAGCCATCAAAAGTCTGCAGGTGTTGCGCCAGCTGTGCGTCGCTCAAATGGGCGGCCAGGGCACTGGCGGAAATCAAACTGATCGTGTTGGCGAACAGCCACAGGTTGCCTTCGTGATCAAACACAGGGATATTGCCGCGCGTGTCGACAGCCGAGAGGAGTCGTTGTATGTTGATCTGCGACCCGGCGTGTGCGGTGAGGCGATCGATGCCGTACCGCGGAGCGGCTCCCACTCCCAGGGCTGCCACCCAGACCGAATCATCCGGGGCCAACGACATCTGTGGTTGTGGCTGATCTGCTTTGCGCACCGGGACAAACTGCGTCGCACCCGGCGCCCGTGTCAGAATCGCTTTATCGGTCAGCAGCCAGAATGTTCCGGCCCGGTCACTCAGTAACTGCAGAAGGGCTGTATTGGCATCAACCGTATCGAGGTTGACGCGCACCCAGTGATCACCTTCCAGGCGTGCCAGACCGCCCGTGCTCGCCACATACATCACGCCGCTCTGGTCGCGAACTATGTTCTTGACGGTTCCCCTGGGTATGCCCTGCGGCTCGGCGTACTGAGTGAGGTGTCCGTCCTGGAGCAGGCTGACACCGCCGAATGTGAAACCGATCCACAGGCCGCCCTCCGGCAGGGCGGTCAGGGCCGCGACGTTGTTGGAAGCAAACCGTTGGTTCGCGGGTCCGTCGTAGCGAATGAAGCGCAGACCATCAAATCGAAACAGCCCGTGCGAGCTCGCCAGCCACAGCGTGCCATCCGCCGACTGTGCAATGTTGCGAATGCCGCTGGGGGCTCCGTCGGCCTTGGTCCACGCCCGGTGATTGAGCGGCGGCATCTGCAGGTCAGCGGTGGCGGTCCGTCCGGGAACACAAAACAGCAGACCCAGGATGCATAGAACGAGACACTTCACGCCGCGACTCCAAAACGTAACCGGTGCTTACTCCCTCCTGAGGATGGCGCGAATCCCCCAAAAGGGCCATGTCAGGTGAGGCCGCCGTTGACCCGCAGCAGTTGGCCATTGACCCAGGCACCATCTGCGCTGCACAGAAACGACACCATGCTCGCGATGTCCTCCGGTCTGCCGAGCCGTTCGAGCGGCGGTTGCCTGCGGAGCGACTCGATCTGGACTTCGGGCACTCCCTGGAAATAGGCGTCCGTGGGAACGGGCCCGGGCGCAACGGTGTTCACTGAAATCGAGCGCCCTCGCAACTCCCTGGCGAGCACGCGCACCAGTCCCTCCACGCCGGCCTTGGAGGCGATGTAGGGACCGTATGTGGGCGGCGACAGACCGAGAACGCTGCTGGAAAACGCAATGATGCGGCCGCCGTTGGCAACGTGCTCGGCGGCCTGGCTGAGGACAATGAACGCGCCGCGCAGGTTCACCGCAATGACCCGGTCGAAGCACTCCAGGTCGCCTTTTGAGATGAGAGACAGCGGCGTGATTCCCGCGCAATGCACGACCGCATCAATGCGACCGAATGCGTCCAGAGCCTGATCGAACAAGCGGGCGACTTCGCTGTTCACCGTAACATTGGCTCGAACGGCCCTGACGGGGGCGCCAACAGCCTGAATGTCGTCAACGGTTTGATCCGCGACCTCCTTGTTCCCTGCGTAGCCGAGCACAGTGGCAAATCCGTCTGCCGCCAATCTCCTGATCACCTTCCCGCCGATTCCGCCGGATGCACCCGTTACGATCGCTACTCTGGTTGCTCTGATCACCGCCGCTCTCCTGCGCTTCACGCAGGAACCCGCGTCGCCTGCCGTGAAATCGTAGGCATCGATCCGGCGCGAAGGATATAACAGGATTCTCGTAGATGGCGCGTGTGCGTGTAGTAGAGTTGAAGCATGCAACGCGCGCAAAGCCTGGCGGTATTCCTTGCAACGCTCGGCCTCATGTTCGCCGCGGGTTTGCCTGAATCACGCGCCGCTGCAGCGAACGCGATTCCCGCAACTGAAAACGCGCTGGTGGTGTACGCGACCTTCCACTCCAGCGAGGCAGCGGAGCTGTTTGCCGCGTTCGCAAGGCTTCACCCCGGTGTCCACGTTCATTATGAGCTCATCAGCACGGGCCCGCTGTTCCGCCGCTTTGTGGAGGAAAACCAGCGCAACCAGCCGAGCGCCGATGTTGTTTGGAGCCCGGCCATGAACCTGCAGATGAAACTGATCAACGACGGCTACGCGCAGCCGGTTGAGTCGTCCCAAACGCCTTACTCGTCCAGGCGCGCCATCTGGAACGGCATGGCGTATGTGATCACAACCGAGCCGGTGGTCTTCATTTACAACAGGCGTCTGTTGTCGCAGGCGCAGGTCCCGCATTCACATACGGAATTGGCTCGCTGGCTGGCCACTCCCGGCCCGTACGAGGGCAAAGTGGTTGCGTATGATCCGCTCGCAACCGAAACCGGCATGTTGTTGTTTTCGCAGGACCTGCAGGTGACCCGGGATACCTGGGACATTACCCGGGGTCTGGCGCGCAATGAGGCCCGATTCTATGCGGTGGCGGGTGAGATGATTCGTGCGGTAGGCCGGGGAGAGGCGGTATTCGGCTACAACACGCTGGGCGCTTCCGCGTTGGAAATCCGCAAACAGATTCCGGATATCGGTGTGGTCGTTCCCAGCGACTATGTGCTGGTGATGAGTCGTACTGCGTTGGTGTCGCGGAAGGCGCCGCATCCTGCAGCGGCCCGGGTGTTTCTGGATTTCCTGCTGTCGCGGGACGCGCAATCGCTCATGGCATCGCACGGCATGAGTCCCGTCCGGACGGATCTGGCGGGTGCCGGCATTCAACTGTATCTCGACCCGAAACATACCCAGACCATTCCGATGGGCCTCACGTTGTTATCCGACCTGGATGGACTCGTGCGGGCGCGTTTTCAAAGAGACTGGCGACGGGCTATTGAGACCCGCTGAGGCTCGGCGGCAGGAACTCCACCGTCACCTTCAATCCGCGGCACCCGGCGGCTGTGTTGAGTGTGACAGTGGCACCCAGCCTGTCAGCCAGTGCACGGACAATCGGCAATCCGAGCCCGCTGCCCGGCTGCGCGCGGGTGTTTTTCAGCCGGTAGAACCGTTCAAACACTTTGTCACGCTCCGCAGGGGGAATGCCCGGCCCGTTGTCCTCGATGTCGATCGCCGGAGCGGGCCGGGAGCGCAGGCTGATCGATATGCACCCGCCGCTGTGGCTGTAGCGGATGGCGTTGTCCAGCAGGTTACCGATAATCTCATCGGCCACAAACGGTTCCCCGCGTGTATCGATCGCTTCCGTTTGCGCCGCGCGATATTCCAGTGACAGCTCCGCATCACGCGCCGCGCCCATGTATTCCTGGATCACACGCTGCGCGGATTGAGCCAGATCGAAGTGGTTTGCGGTGTCGGCAAGGTTGCCGGGGCTCTCGGCGCGGGCCATGGAGATCAGCTGCAGCACGAGGCGCTGCAGCTTTCTCACGGCGTCATTCATATCTGCGAGAACCGCTTTTCCCGCGGCCGCGTTCAGGTTGTCACGCAACAGCCGGTCGAGATTGGCGCGTACGATTGTCAGTGGCGTGCGAATCTGATGGGACGCATCCGAAGTGAAGCGCTCGAGTGTCGTCGCCGCCTTCTCGAGCGCCACAAACAGACTGTTGAATTCATCCACGAGAGATTGCAGCTCCGTAGGAACTCCAGCGCGCGGCAGCGGGCGAAAATCAAAGCGGGCTACCCGTCCACGCTGCGAGACCTCCTGGCGCAGGGTCTGCAACGGCCGCAATCCCCAGCCAACGGCGAGCCACACCAACAATGCGACCACTGACAGCAGCGCCAGTGAGGCCACGGCAAACATGATCAGCAGGCGGCCCTGGAGCGCATCGCGACTTTTGAGCGTTTCAGCAACCTGGACTATCACGGGACTGCCGAGACCGGGGACGATCCGGGCGGCAGTGGCAACGCGCACCGGGGCGCCGTTGACACTCGCGTACCGGAAGGTAACTGAGCCGAGCCTGGCGTCGCGCAGGTCAGGAGCCGGAAGCGACGGATAGCCGGTGATCTGGCGACCGTCGTAGGTGACGCGATAATAAACGCTGTCGCCGTTCGGGTTTTCCAACATGCCCAGTGCTGCGGCGGGCAGGTCGAGTGTGAATTGGCCGCCCTCGATACCGAGCGTTTCGGTAATCGACAGCAGCGATCCGCTCAGCAGCCTGTCGTTCGAGCTCTCGACGATCCGGCGGATCGTCCACACACCCAGGCCGCCGAAAATCAGCGACAGGGCCAACAGTGGCAGCAGGAGTGTTATGAGCAGCCGCCCGCGCAGCGACTGGAAGGGGCGCACCAGTTGAATCACCGGGTGCTCAACAGGTATCCCAGGTTGCGCACCGACTGGATCTCCACACCGCTGCCCTTCAGTTTCTGGCGGACCCGGGTGATCTGCACTTCCAGGGCGTTGGGCGTCACCGGATCATCGTCGCCGAAAATCTCGGTGATGAGGCGCTCCCGCAGGATCAGTTTTCCCTGCCGTATGAGCAATGCCTCCAGGACCGCAAATTCCCGGCGTCGCAGGTCGATGCGGTGTCCGTTGACCCAGGCTTCGGCGCTGGAGCGGTTCAGGACGAGGGCGCCCATCGACAGCGTTGGATCGGGCAGTCCCTGGCCGCGCCGGTTCAATGCGCGGATGCGGGCCTCGAATTCCCCGAGATCGAACGGCTTCGCAAGATAGTCATCGGCGCCGAGATCCAGGCCTTTCACGCGGTCGGAAGGAGCGTCTCGCGCGGTGAGGATGAGCACCGGCGTCGTGCATTTTGCGCGGCGTAGTTGGCGCAGGACATCCAGCCCATCAATGTCCGGAAGACCGAGGTCCAGAACCAGCACGTTGTAGTGTTGCCCGAGCGCAAGGCGGACGGCGCTTCTGCCTTCCTCGACTTCGTCGACCAGCAACCCGTTGCCACGCAGTGCTCCGGCCAGTGCCCGTGAGAGTGCGGCGTCGTCTTCTACAATCAAAACGCGCATGGTGCATTCTGTGTCAGCCTGGTGAAAGGTGGCAAGGGTAGTGTGCAGGCGGGGGATCCGGCCCGTCTTTGGGGGAGTCGACGTATTGAAGAAACCTGCCGCGTGCATCGTCGCAGCGCTCCTTTCTTGCTGTCGTGCTGCATTGGCCACTGCCGGGCTCCCATCCCCAACCGGTGCCTTCCCGGTTGGTGTGCGACAGTTCGAAATCAACGGCAGCAGCGGTCAGACACTGCCCGCGTTTGTTTTCTATCCCGCGCGAAAGACTGGTAAGAACGCAGCACGCGCCTACCTGGACGCTGCGGACGCAACCGTCGAAATCCCTTCCCTGGCCAAAAACTTCCACTATCAGGTCGCTGACCTGAGCAGGTTGGGTACCGAGAGGGCGCACAGCGTGTTGGATGCGCCGCCGCTGCGGACTGCGCAGAAGTTCCCGGTCGTCGTCTTCAGCCACGGCTTCAGATCCTATCCGCTGCAAAACACGGCTTTGTTCGAAGATCTCGCCAGCCACGGCTATATCGTGATCACCATCGCCCATCCACAGGATTCAGTGGCTCTGCAACTGCGCAGCGGCGTGGTCGTCCCGACGTTTGAGCCGCTGGAAAAGGAAACATCGTACCTGGAAGCGAAAAACAGGATCTGCTGCGGCCCCACGTTTGCCGATCGGACGGCCGCGGTTGAAGAATTCGCACGGCGCCTGGCCCCGACGCGACTCGGACAAAGTGTTGGAGCGTGGCGCGAGAATATGCTGGCGACATTGAGATACATCCGGGCGGGATCCTGGCCTGCTGAAATAGCCGAAGTCATGCGGCAGGCGGATGTCGACAACTGTGCATTGACCGGGATGTCCTTTGGCGGCGATGTTGCGGCGAGCACCTGCCGTTTGGCCGAAAGCTGCCGGGCTGCCATCAACATGGACGGTTGGCCTTACGATGTATCGACGATCGACTCCGATGCCGGCCGGCCGGTGCTCATGCTCACGAGCGATTGGCTGCGTTTCCCGGTTCCCGGTCAACCAACAGACCCCGGGTACAACGTCACCGATCTGGCCTTCGAAAGGTGGCAGCAGGCAGGCCGCAACCCGCACATCCTCCGGCTGAGGATTGACGGGCTGCGGCACATGGGTCTCACCGACCTGCTGGCCCTGTTGGAGGGACCCGATAAGAGCAATTATGTGGGTGATGCCGACCCTGCGACCGCAATGACTGCAATCAATGCAGTGAGTCGCGCTTTCCTCGATACCTATCTGAAAGGTGCGCCCGGCGATCGGGTGCAGGCAGTGCTGTCAGCTCACCCCAACCTCCACAGACGGTCCGCAGACTCGTTACGCGTGTGGGCGACGCACCGTACCGACGAGATTCAAATCGCGCCGAAAACGGTCCGCGAAGATGTCTTCCCACGTCCCCCTGTTTCGTTCGCAGGGGGCGTCGTGGCGTTGCCCGATGTGGAGTATGCCAATCTCGCGGGCTTCAGACCTCTGTTGCTCGATCTGTATCTACCTCCAGGAAGCACTGGACCGCGGCCGTTGGTGTTGGTCATTCACGGTGGGGGCTGGAGCCGCGGGGATTCCCGCACCTGGGGAGCCATTGCAGACTATCCGGCCACGCTCGCGATGTTGACGGCACGAGGTTACGTGGTTGCATCGGTCAACTATCGGCTGAGTGGGGAGGCGCGTTTTCCTGCACAGATCCAGGACGTTAAAGCGGCGATCAGGTTCCTGCGTGCCAATGCTGCTCAGTATCACATTGACCCGGCCAGGATCCTGGCGTGGGGTGGCTCCGCCGGCGGACATTTGGCGGCCCTGGCGGCGACCAGTTGTGGTGTCGCTGCGTTCGCGCCCCTGCCGTCGACCGGGCGGCTGCCGAATTCAGCGGCACAGAACGCCACGTTGCCGGAAGGTTCGGATTGTGTGCAGGGGGCTGTCATCTGGTTCGGAGTGTTCGACCTGAAGGCATTGCCGGGGAAGAACACCGAGTCGCTGTTGGGCTGCGCATTCGCTTCCTGTGCGAGTGCGCTCGAGGTCGCGAGTCCCATCCGCTACGTAACCGCCTCAACCACACCCATGTTGCTCATTCACGGTCTCGCCGACACTCAGGTTCCCGCCGAGCAGTCGCGGCAGATGGCGAAGCGCCTGGAGGAGGCCGGGTCACCAGTCGAGACGCTGTTCATTCCGGATGTGGACCACGGTTTCCTGGGCAAGACGCCGGATGACACACGCCGTGCGAACCTGTTGGCGCTGGAGCACACATTCGAATTCATAGAGCGATTCTTCGCCACAAAATAAGCGAATCTCCCGCGGCCACTTCAGGCGGCTTTCTGTCCCAGGGGGCGCCGGCCAGCGTGAAGTTCTCGGTAGCGGCGACTTTCTGAGGCGCCAATAAGACCCGCCTGCGGACGATGGCAGCGCTTCGCGGGTTTTTTTTGCTCAAAAGGGGGGTAGAAAGGCACCCAAACCCCGCTCTCTTAGAAGCAGGGGTTACTTCTTCGGACTGTACGAATGTCCAACGACGCGCTGCTGCTCGGTTGGCGGAAGCTCTGGAATCGCAGCTTGCACCGGTTCATCGGTCGGCGGGTGCGGACGCGCGTGGACATCGAGGACCTGGCTCAGGAGACCTACTTGCGACTGTTGCGCGCGCGTGATCTCGGGCACGTCCGGAACCCGAAGGCCTATCTGCTGAGAGTTGCCGCCAACGTCGTGTCGGAGTGGCGTCACCATCAGCCTCCACCGACTCTGTTCGAGCCGGTGGAGGAAAATTCCCTCGTAGATGACCGCCTGCCCTCATTGGAGCTGGAGGCGGTCGTATCGCAGGCCGAGCTGGACCGCGTGCTGTTGGGGCTATTGCCGCAGACACGGGCCGTGGTGTTACTGCGATTCCGGGACAACATGCAATGCAAGAACATCGCCAGAGAGCTTCAGCTCAGCGATCGACAGGTTAGACGTCATCTGACTCGTGCCTACGAGCAGCTGCGCGGGACGTTGGTCCGATGAGCGGTCCCCTTCCCACAACTGCGGTGACCGAGCAGGCTTCCCACTGGTGGGTGCTTCTGAGCGAAGGCGAGCCCACTGCAGCCGATCACCGCGCCTTTGCCGAGTGGGCGGTCAAATCACCCGAGCGCGTGGAAGCTTTTCTCCAGGCGGCGCGGCTGACCCAGGCGCTCGAGTCGAGCGAGACCCAATGGCCGGACACCGCGGCCACGGACCTGATACGCGCTGCCGTGACCTCGCGTCATGAGGTTGCGACCCTGCCTTTGGCGGCGCGCGATGACGATTCGACAGCAGCGCCCGCCAGGAGATGGTTGGCTCTGGTGGCATCTGTGGCGACCGCGGCGATTCTCGGGTTCGTGGCCTGGGTGTTTTTTTATACAGGCACGCAACGATTTGAGACAGCCCTCGGTGAGCAGCGGTCCGTGGTGCTGTCGGATGGGTCGCTCGTAACGCTCAACACATCATCTTCAATTGAAGTTCGCATGTTGGGAGATCGCAGGACGGTGCAGTTGCTCGCCGGCGAAGCTCTGTTTGATGTTGCTCATGACACGGCAAGGCCTTTTGATGTCGTCGCGGGTGCAACGACTGTGCGTGCCGTAGGCACGCAGTTTGACGTTGATCGACGTCCGGGGGCCACGACGGTGACCGTGGTTGAGGGTCGAGTCGCCGTCATTACGAACTCCAGCGACGTCCGGCAGGCGCACGAGAGCCGGCTTCCGCTTGCGGCGGGTGAGCAGGTGACTCTGGGACCGCGTGTATCGAGTCGTCCTGTCCGTGCCGACACGGGTACTGCGGTTGCGTGGACACAGCGCAAGCTGATTTTCGCGCACCGGCAGCTCGGGGAAGTGGCGGCAGAGTTCAATCGCTACAACCGCCAGAGCATCGACATCCGCAGCGCCGAATTACGCAGCCAGGAAGTCTCGGGTGTCTTCCAGGCCAACGACCCGGGCTCATTCCTGACATTTCTCGCCCGGCTGCCCGACGTTCGCATCGAGAAGTCACCGGACAATCTGCATTTCATTGTGACACTCGAGAGTCACAGCGTGGTGACGCACGACGCGAATTGATCGGGTGTCGAGGGGGTAG
>JAXDQF010000173.1:0-92136 GCA_034668025.1 Gammaproteobacteria bacterium
CCCGCCCGGCGCGTCGCTGTTCTCATCGGCTCGTTGTTGAGCGCAGGAACCGCCCACAGTTCCCAAGTCACTCGTGAGCCCTATGGCGTCACCGCGACCGGTGCCCCCGTCGAGATTTTTACGCTCCAGAACAAAAAGCGTATGCGCGTTCGCGTTTTGTCCTATGGAGGCATCATCACTGAAGTCTCCGTCCTCGATCGCAAGGGCGTGTTAGCCAACGTGGCGTTGTCGTTGCCGAATCTGCAGGCCTACGAGGCGCGGGCCAATTTCAGCAGCCTGTTGGGACGGTATGCGAATCGGATTGCCAACGGTGGCTTCATGTTGGACGGGGTCCGTTACGACCTGCCGAGCAACCCTCAGGGCGTGTCCTCCCACGGCGGCCCAACAGGATTCAGTACACGAGTCTGGCACGCCGAGCCCTACAAGGACGGGGTGGTCCTGACTTACGTGAGCGCGGACGGTGAGAACGGCTATCCGGGTAAGCTGTCTGTGGCTGCCAAATTCAGCCTCAGCGAAGACAATGCGCTGCGGATCGAGTACACGGCCCAAACTGACAAGCCGACCGTGGTGAACTCGAGTCATCACCTCTATTTCAACCTGGCCGGCAGCGGCACCATCCTCGGCCAATCCTTACAAGTCTTCGCAGACCGGTATACACCGGTCGATGCCCGACGGGTTCCCACAGGCCGGATCGATTCGGTGGCGGGTACCGCGCTGGACCTGAGATCACCGACCCTGATCGGTGATCGAATTGACTCGAGCGATGCCCAGATTCAGCTCGCCCATGGCCTCGATCATAACTTCGTGTTGAACCCGCCGCCGCATCCCCGCGCCCTGCGGCTTGCCGCACGGATGACGGATACGGCGAGCGGCAGGACCGTGGAGGTCCGCACTACCGAGCCGGGCCTGCAGGTGTACACGGGCAACGGGTTCAATGGCTCGCTCATGGATGCACACGGCAAGCCGCTGGTGCGGGGCGCGGGAGTTGCCCTCGAAACGCAGCACTTCCCGAACAGCCCCAATCAGCCGGAGTTTCCGTCGACGGTGTTGCGGCCGGGGCAGGTGTTTCAGTCGCAGACCGAGTACCGTTTTCTCATCGTGAACTGAATCAGCCGCGTTTTTTGGACTTCGGCTTCTGGCACAGGGCCATGAATCCCGCCAATGATTTTTTCCTGACGAATCGCACAGGCGGAAGATCCACGGAACTTCCGCTCCAAGCGAGCGTTTTTTGAGGATGAACACCACTGCGAATGGGTTGAGCCGCGCTGACGCTTCAATTCAGGAATTCCTGTCGCGTATGCGCTCCCTGCTGGACGCCCTCAATGAGGAGGGCGTGGAGGCAACCACGGCTTTACGCGAACGGATCGCCGTCAGCATAGATGCGGTCCAGCCGCGGTTGGAGCGACTACGTGAATCGGTCGCCGACACCGCAGGTTCCGTGGATGAGGTTGTTCACGACCACCCATGGGGAGCAGTGGTAGTGGGGACGGCAGTTGGCGTTGCCGTTGGCTGCATCGCAGCGGCTGGCGCGGCCAGCTTTCTGCCGGAATCCGATTTTGCTTCCCAGGCTGCCCGCTACGGCCGCGGAGTCGTTCGTCGGTATCGGCCATACGTGCGTCGCGCGCGCAAGCTCGCAGATAACTACTGGCCGTTTTAGTCCGCGCGTCGAGTGCATATTCATTGTTACTTTGGCGCCGAGCGTCGCGATGCTGCGGTGCTCTTGAAATGTAACGGAGAGCGTCCCGTCACGCGCTTGAAGGCGTTGCTGAATGCGCTCTCCGATGTGTAGCCAAGTGACCGTCCAACGTCACCAATATGCACACCGTTTTCGCGAAGGGCTTGCTCAGCAAGCCGCATGCGCCATTCCGTCAGGTAAGACATAGGCGCAATCCCTGCGATGGTTTTGAAATACAAGGCGAATGTTGCGCGCGACATTGCCGCCGCTCGCGCTAATTCTTCGAGTTGCCAGGATCGGCCAGGATCGCCGTGCATCAGCCGCAGAGCCGGGGCAAGACGCTTGTCGGTCACTGCTCGTAGCCAACCGGCAGCCAACGGTTCAGCCGTGTCGAAATGGGCGCGCAATATCTGGATGAACATCAAATGGGCAAGCTGAGTTGAAGCAACTCCCGCGCCCGGCGGATCGTCTTCGCGTTCTTGAACGAGCTGGTCCATGAGCCAGTAGAGCGTCTGCGCTCGTCGCGACCCCGCTCGGACGTGAATGAATGGTGGGAGGGCGTCGAGGAGAAGCTGATCGTTCTCGGCACTCAGCTCAACGTTTCCACCGATCACGAAGCAATCGTCGCCGGAACCATGTTGGACAATAGCGCCCACGCGGTGTTTCAAGACATCGCCCAGATCAACGCGAGGCGCAGCAAGATCACTTGCCATGACGACTGCGCGCGGGGTCGAGAGGAGAAACACGTCTCCTGCTTCGACACAGATGGGTGCTCCCTCGCCGTCGAGTGAGAGCCAGCATCTGCCCCGCACCATGCCCCAGAACTTGATCTTATCTGGCGGTGGGATGGTGATCGCCCAGGAGCCGCCGGCCACCAACCCGCCGGACATGACAGACCTTGCGCTCATGAGATGGAGGAAGTCCGAGAAGGGGTCATTCCGCATAATCAGACTTTCGCGCAATAAACACAGACTATCAAGCATTAATAGTCTGATCGGTTAGCGCTATCGTTTGGCCGCCAGGGCCCGGAAGGAATGATAAATGACACAGCGCACATGGTTTATTACCGGCGTGAACAGCGGTTTCGGCCGCCTCATGACGGAGCAGCTCCTCGCACGAGGCGATCGCGTCGCCGGCACCGTCCGTAAAATGGACCGTCGACAGCTTGGACCAGGAGCCCGCGCTGAAGCGGATCGTTCTTGGCACCGATGCCTGGAGGATCATCCAGAAGGCTTTGGCTGATCGACTGGCGGCCGTAGAGGCTCAGAGGGATCTGGCTGCCTCGACCGACATCCCGGCGAGCATCTGAGCGTCCTGCGACTTCCCGACCTTCTCGTGGGATTGCGGATAAAAAAAGAGTTGGGGGTTTTTCGCCACTCGTGTGTCGTAATAACAGATGGGCGGTACGAGTCACGGGACTCGAACAACACGAGGAGGGGGCATGAAAGGGACCAACGGCTCGGTCAGGTTGGCGGTATTGCAGGCGTTAGCCTGCGCGTCGGGGCTGCTTCTGGCCACAGCAGGGAGGGCGAGCGCGGATCCAGCGCGCTTTGATATAGCCCCTCAACCACTACCGGATGCACTGAAAAACTTCGCAGCACAGGCGAAGATGCAGTTGCTTTACCGCTACGACGTTGTCAGTCACGCGACGGCCAATCCGGTGGCCGGTCAGCTCGAGAAGCGCGTTGCCCTGCAGCGCATGCTGCAGGGTACGGGCTTGGAGGCGATCTACAGCGGCGAAAGTACCGCGACCATTCGCCTCATTTCAACGGCAGACAAGCCCACCTCTGGCACCAAAGCAGGTGACAAATCTGCTCCGGCCAATTCCCCTCCAACCTCATCCATCGCACTGGATGGATATCCGGGCTACATCCGCCTTGCCCAGGCCGATACCAACGTGCCGCCCACGGCAAAAGCTGCGCCAAACGACGACCTGCAGGAAGTCGTCGTAACCGGTCTGCGCCAGTCACTGGTCAACTCCATGACCATCAAGCGCGACTCTTTGGGCATCGTCGACGCGATCTCACCCGAAGATATCGGCAAGCTGCCGGACACCAATCTGGCAGAGTCACTGCAGCGCATTACCGGCGTATCGATCGATCGCTCCGGTGGTGAAGGCGAGTTCGTCACGGTTCGCGGTTTTGGACCGGAATTCAACACCGTCCTGCTCAACGGACGGCAGCTCGCCACGCCGACTGATCCCAGCCAGGCCAGCGGGCGCGCCTTTTCGTTCGACACGCTCGCATCGGAACTGGTTTCCGGCGTGGAGGTGTACAAGTCTTCGACGGCGCGCCTACAGTCCGGTGGCGTGGGCTCGACCATCAATATCAAGACCGCGCGCCCGTTCGACTATTCCGGATTCAAGTTCTCCGGCACGGCCGATGCCAATTATGAGGAGAATTCCAAAAAGGCGGCACCGGACGTCTCCTTTCTGGTCAGCGACCGCTTTCTCGACGGAAGTTTGGGTGTTCTGGCGTCGGGCAGCTATCAGCGCCGCAAGGACCGGATCAATCAGATTGCGACGGACGGCTGGATCATCAACGGCGGAACGCCGACTTCGCAGATCAACGGGGGTGCAGGTGTAGCGATCACACCATCAAATCCGCAGGGTAATTTGTTCGTCCCGCAAGACTTCGGACCCAATGTGAATTTCGAGGATCGCAAGCGCATAGGCGGCACCTTGGTGCTCCAATATCAGGCGAGTGACGCTCTGACGCTGACGGCAGACACGCTCTATTCAAGCTTCACCGACAAGTCCGACGCTCGTTCGTACGGTCATTGGTTCACGCCGTCCAACCTGACCAACGTTATTACCGACGCGAATGGAACGGCGATCGACATGACCCAGAGTGTTGGCCAGGCGTCCGACTTCCACGACAAGTCGTACAGCAAAAGCACTGATACCGCCGCGGCCGGCCTCAATGCCGACTGGAAGCTCGCCGATCGCATTACGCTCAGCTTGGACGGCAGCTACTCGCGCGCCAAGGAATATCCGGACGGTGGCGCCGAGAGCCAGCTCGCGTTGCTCGGCTTCCCCGGGCAGACGATTCGCTTTCAGTCTGATGGGCAGATCGTGCCCTATGTCAGCGGTTTCGTGGACCCGACGAGTGGCCCTAACGCCGGCGTAGTGGGTGGCACTCATCCACTGTTCGAACACGTTATGCTGTATCGCGGCTATGGTGTTGACGACAAGATTTACCAGTTTCGTGCCGACCTGGACATCAAGGGCGACAATCCGAACGAGGGATTGGCCGATTTGCGTATAGGCGGTTACTTTTCGCGCGACCAAAAGGACACGGCGCTCTATTCGAATGACGGCCTGGCGGGTTGCGCGACCTGCGGCTACACCATCCCAGCGCCGACGAGTATTCCGATCGGCGTATTTAATGCCGGCGGCAACTACCTGTCGGGAGTGAGTGGCGCGAATCGCACGCCATCCCAGTGGCTGACCTTCAGCGGACCGGCATTGTTCAACGCGATCACCCAGGAGCAACAGGCCCTCAACCCCGGATTTACGTTCGCTCCGCCACTCCGGAACGATTCCCTGGTCACGGAGCGGGTCTACGGCGGCTATTTGGAATCCGTGTTCGCCGGCAGCTTGCTCGATCGACCCATCACCGCCGTAGTGGGTGTGCGTGTTGAGAATACGCAATCGACCATCAGCGGTTTGTCGACCCCATTCATTGCGCTGACCAAGCTGCTCACTGACGCCACGCAATATGGCGTTACGACCGGGGGCAACGCCACGGTATCGTCCACTAACACCTACACCGACATTCTGCCCAACCTGTCGCTCAAGTGGGACTTGATGGACAACTTCATTGCGCGGTTTGCCGCATCACAGACGATGACGCGTCCGACGCTCGAGGAACTCTCTCCGGTAACGACGCTGGTAACGCTGCGGCCCGGTAATTTCGCGGCATCGAGCGGCACGGCCAACCTCAGCCCGTTCCGATCCAATAACCTCGATCTGTCGTTCGAATATTATTATGGCCGGGCCGACTACGTCTCGGTCGGTTCGTTCTACAAGACGGTGAGCAACTTCATCGTCCTGAATCAAACGACCGGTACGGTGAAGAATTCGGTCGGCACCCCACTGCTCGATCCAGCGACCGGATTGCCGGCCCAGTTCACCATCACGGCGCCCGCGAACGGACCCACCGCGGTGGTGACCGGACTGGAAGCGGCGATCCAGCATTCGTTCTGGGACACCGGCTTCGGTGTCCAGGTCAACGGCACGCTGGCGCATAGTGACAAGAAACTGGACCCCAGCAACCTCGACAACAAGTTCGCACTGACCGGTCTGTCCAACTCGGCCAACGGCGTGTTGTTCTATGACAAGGGTTCATTCGAGGCCCGAACGGCAGTCAATTGGCGTGAGCACTTCCTGCAGTATCTCGCGCCGCCTCCGTTGAACGGCGCCGGTCAGGCGGTGACGCAGGTGCGCTCCCGCTACCAGATGGACGCGAGTGCCACCTATCACATTGACAAGAACTTCGCGGTTTTCGTGGAAGGCGTCAATCTGACCAACCAATATCTTTTGAAGTACGCTTACTACCAGAACCAGTTCCTGTCTGCGGAGGATAGCGGACGCAGGTGGAAGATCGGCGTTCGCGCCAGCTTCTGATCCTTAGGACTCATTTGCCGGGCGTGCGGGTTACCGTGCGCCCGGTTAAAATAGGCCATGGTAAGCCCGGTTCGATCGATTTGCATCGTCGGCGGCGGCACGGCCGGATGGCTCACGGCCGGCATCATCGCTGCGCGCCACACTGGCGAATCCGGCCGCGGACTCCAGATAACGTTGGTTGAAAGCGAGACTATCGGCATCGTTGGGGTAGGTGAGGGCACCTGGCCGACGATGCGTACCACGCTGAAGAAGATGGGAGTCTCGGAAACTGACTTCTTCCGCGAGTGCAACGTCTCGTTCAAGCAGGGCGCCAAGTTCGCGCGATGGGTTACCGGCGAAGAGTCCGATTTCTACTATCACCCGCTGGTGCTGCCTGAGGGCTTTCCCAGTCTGGATCTCGCGCCTTTCTGGACGAAATATTCGGATGAGCATGGGGATGCCCCCTCGTTCTCGGATGCAGTGTGTTTTCAGGAAGCGGTCTGCGAGCTGGGCCTGGCGCCCAAGTTAATCACCTCGGCTGAATATGCCGGGGTCGCCAACTACGCCTATCATCTGGACGCTGGCCGGTTCGCGGCGTTCATTCGCGATCATTGCGTCAAGAAACTCGGCATACGTCACATCGTCGATGAAGTAACCGCGGTCGTCAAAAACGACAGGGGTGACATCGACTATGTGGAAACCAGCAAGTCGGGCCGGCTGGGCGGCGACCTTTTTGTCGATGCTTCCGGATTCCGGTCCTTGTTGCTCGGCCAGGCCCTGGGCGTGCCCTTCGTCGATCGCAGCGATGTGCTGTTCATCGATCGCGCGCTGGCCATGCAGGTGCCCTATGACAACGAACAAAGCAACATTGTCCCGCATACCGTATCAACCGCGCAGAAGAATGGCTGGATCTGGGACATCGGGTTGCAAAGCCGGCGCGGCGTAGGCTACGTCTTTTCCAGCAACCATACGACCACCGATGCGGCGCTTACAGAACTGCGCGCCTATGTTGGGGCCGGGCATGGCGACTTGCAGCCCCGGGAGATCAAAATTGTCTGCGGCCATCGTCAGACATTCTGGAAGGGGAATTGCGTGGCTGTTGGCCTCGCCGGGGGATTTCTGGAGCCGCTCGAGGCGTCCGCCCTGGTGCTGATCGAGCTGTCTGCCGACATGATCAGTACCATGATGCCGGCAACGCGCGAGACGATGGATATCGTTGCCAAACGCTTCAACGAGACGACTCAATATCGGTGGGGCCGGATCATCGATTTTCTAAAACTTCACTACATTCTCAGTAAACGCACGGATTCGAAATTCTGGATCGACAACCGCGATCCCGCCAGCATTCCGGAGAGTCTGCAGGAGCAGATGCAACTGTGGCGCTACCGGGCGCCGGGCGACCAGGATTTCACGAGCAACAACGAGATGTTTCCGGCCGCCAGCTATCAATATGTGCTGTTTGGCATGGGCTTTAGAATGGATACCTGCGTGGCGCCGCTGGATCGCGACATGGGCAGCGCGCAGCGGGCGTTCGCACAGAACCAGGCACTCAAAGTGAAATGGACCAAAACTCTGCCGAAAAATCGCGATTTGATCAACAAGATCAAAGAGCATGGCCTGCAGAAGATCTAGGAATCGATAGCGCGGATAGGTGAAAAATGCGTCTGGTCGAACTGTCGCGCAGCGAGCACGGTGGATTGCGGATCCGCGCCGAGCTGGTTGAAGCATCCGCGGCCAGTCAACACCTGGTACCGATCGTCGTGAGCGAATTCCGCAAAGCCGCGACACAATATCCGATCGTCTTTGCGAAGAATACTGACACGGGGCGCTTCGCTCCCTATGTTTTGAACGGATTGGGCGTCGAGGAGAATCTGTTCTGGTCGGGAACGGAGCTGGACGTGGCTTATGTGCCGCTGAACGTGCGGCGACAGCCATTCTATGTGGGAACGGATGAGGCGCCGAATGCTCCTGCCACCAACGTTCTGTGCATCGATCTCGACAATCCGTGTTTGGACGCCGCGGGCGCGAAAACGATACTCAATGCCGACGGCAGTGATTCTGCCTATCTGCAGGAAATACTGGCTGTCCTGGGTGAGCTGGTCGCAGGAAAAAAGCCGACGGAGCTGTTCATTGCGACCGTGCTGTCATTGGATTTGCTGGCTCCAATCTTCCTCGACATCGTGCTGGATGATGGAACACCCCTGCAAGTCCAGGGACTTTACGGTCTCGATGAGGAGAAATTCAGGCAACTGCCTGCGGAAGGAATCCTGCGACTGAGGCAGACCGGTTGCCTCGACCTGATTTATGCCGCATTGATCGCCAGTGGACAGATATTCAATCTCATTCGACTGAAAAACCGGCGAATTGCCCTCAGTCGTGCGTGGCATAGTGACGCGAGTTGACATCGCGCCCGCTGCGTCGCTGTTCGCATTCAATGAGAGTGCGCAAGTGAAGCTGGCGCATATCGGGCGGCGCAGAATCTCAGCGTGCATGATCGACAACGTCTTGCGCGATCCGGAAGGCGTCGCCGCCCTGGGTTTCGCTCAACCTTACGCTGCCGACCGTAGCAATCTCTACCCAGGTTTGCGGGCTCCAATGCCCGAGAGCTTCTCAACCGCGCTGCGCGCCTGGCTCGCGCCGATCCTCCAGCGCAGCGGTATGTTGGAGCCTGGCCAGATCATCCACCGTGACACGAGCTTCTTCTCTGTTGTGACGACTGCGAGCGCCGATTTGTTGCCGATCCAGTGTATCCCTCACTATGACTCGCCGGATCCCAAGCTGTTCGCGGCGGTCATTTATTTATGCGACACGAGGTTTTCCGGGACGTCTTTCTACAGGCATCGAAGAACGGGTTACGAAGAGATCACGGAAGCGAACCGCAGGAACTACCAACTCGCTCTAGATACCGACCTGCGCCTGCATGGAGCTCCGAAGAAAGAATACATGAATGGCGACAGCGCGCTGTTTGAGATGATTTTCTCGAATGAGTTGCAGTTCAATGGCGCCATCGTTTATCCCGGCCGAGTGCTGCACGCCGGAAATATTCGCAAGCAGTTCAGCTCGCCCAAGGATCAGAGCGAGTGGCGGTTGACGATAACGGCGTTGCTGCAGGCTACCTGAGCTTACGGCGCGGGTGGCTGTGGAAAGCCGAGCACTTCGTTGGTGTACGTCTCCACAACCACGCTGAACGGTGTCGAGTCAGGCAGTGTCAGGACCGCCCGATGCTGGATCGTTTCCGCGGGCACACTCAAAGGTCCTTTGTTGATCTTGGGCCATGAGTGTTCCATTTCCCAACCCTCCGGGAGAGGCGACCAGAGCAGCTGAGCCGATATCGTACGCCGGCGGAAATTGAGTGCCTGAACCGCTCGACCGAACGCGGTGTCCGTTGTGTCGAGTACCTGGTTCATGTCTGCTGTGAGGCGCGCCGGAACATACCAATTGTCGGCTTCCGACAGCACGTGGTCACCACAGTGCAATCGCACGTGTCTGAATCGCACCGCCTCGGTGCTGCTTACATTGAGTAGTTTCCGGATTTCCTCAGTCGCCTCTTTGTCGGCTCCGTGCACGCGCTCTGCCACGATCTTGGCTGGAACAGCCATTTTGTGAGCCTCGCACCAGCGATCGAGAGTGAGGGTTGCGCTGTCGTTGCTCAGCAGCTGTGCATTCAAGGTTTCGAGAATGGCGAGCGCCTCGATACGGACTGCGCGCGTATCGGTCCAGGCTTTTGTGCTCTGTTGCGCGTGCACTGTGGTGGCCATGGCCCCCAGAAGCGCGGCGACGAAGAGGGCGGCCCGTTTCGCATCAATATCCAGTATCACCTTCGAATTCCTATTCATTGGCTCAGGATCCATTTTGCCCGCGATTGGCCGTTAACGGTTGTTAAGACGCACTCGAGCCCATCCGTCAATCGAGAACTTGCCGGGGCGTGCGTTCAAGCGCGAGTCGGTTGATGCAATACAACCGTCCAATCGCCGGTCAGTAGCAGCATCAGTCTTTGTGCGGAAGGTACGATGCTCAGTCGCCTGGCGTTTATAGGTCTCGTTTTATTGATTTTCGTGGGGTTGTTCGCTTATGCGGGAGGCTGGCTGACTCCAGCGCGATTGACTCCGGCTAAGTTGGTGGCCACGTTTCAGGCGGTCAATGGACCTCATCCCGGATTCCGCCGCAATCACGCCAAAGGTGTCTGTATTGGCGGCTGGTTTGACAGCAACGGCGACGCTTCTGCGCTCTCGAAAGCTGATGTATTCAAGCCGGGTCGCGTGCCCGTGGTGGGACGATTTGCGCTGGCGGGCGGAATGCCCATGCAGTCGGACGCGAAGGCGACTGTTCGCAGCATGGCATTGCGATTTCTGCCGGCGAGCGGCCAGGAATGGCGGACGGGAATGAACAACATCCCGGTGTTTCCTGTGAGCACGGCGCAAGGATTCTACGAGCAACTGCTCGCCTCGAAGCCGGATCCGGCCACCGGCAAGCCCGATCCAGCGGCCATGCAACAGTTTCTGGCTCGGCATCCGGACAGCGCCCGGGCGCTGGCGCTCATCAAGGCTCGCCAGGTTTCTTCGGGCTTCTTTGATTCGAGTTTCAACAGCCTCGATGCGTTTCTGTTCGTTGCCCCGGGGGGCAATGTTACGCCCGTGCGCTGGTCCACCGTGCCCGCGCGGTCTTCGGTCGCACAGATGCCTTCTGAGGCAGCCGGCGGGGATGAGGACTATCTCTTCGAAGATTTGATCAGTCGAGTGCACGAGCATCCGTTGCAGTGGCGCCTGTTGATTACGATCGGCCAATCGAGCGATCCAACGAATGACGCCACTGTTGCCTGGCCTGCGGATCGCCGCCAGGTCGATGCCGGAACGATTGTCATCGACAGCGTGGCGAGCGAAGACGGGGGAGCGTGCAAGGACATCAATTTCGATCCGCTCGTGTTGCCAGCCGGAATCCAGCCCTCAGACGATCCTTTGTTGAGTGCGCGCTCCGCGGCGTATTCACGCTCGTTTACCTTGCGGGCGGGGGAGAAAAAGCCACCTAGCGCTGTCACTGTAGAGGCGACAAAGATCGGGGGCAGATCATGACCACTGGTGCCAACAGCGTGCACTTTCCCGCTTTCTCTCGGCTACTGCACTGGTTGATGGCCATCATGGTGCTCGCCATGCTGTTCATCGGCGTGGGCATGGTCACCTCGGAATCGATCCGATATCACGTGTTGGTCTCGGCTCACGAGCCATTGGGATTCGCGATTCTCGTGCTGGTGATCATTCGCGTCATCAACAGGAAATTGAATCCACCGCCGCCGCTGCCTGCTGATCTGCCCGGTTGGCAAAAGATTGCCGCCACCGGGTCACACTATCTTCTCTACGCTCTGATGATTCTCATGCCCCTGATCGGGTGGGGAATGTTGTCAGCCGCACCGTACCCGGTGGTTGTGTTCGGCACCGTGCACGTTCCGCCAATTTTGCCGCAGAACGCTGCGTTGTACGCCTCGCTGCGCCACTTGCACACGGTTTTGGCCTTTCTGCTATTTGCGACGTTCCTGGGCCATCTCGCAGCGGCACTATTTCATGGGTTGATTCGACGCGATGGGGTGTTTGAGAGCATGGCGTCTGTTGGGCCTACCGGCAGGCGGTAGCTAGGTCGGGCCCTCGGTTACCACCAGGAGCACGTTACTATCCAACCCGAGTTGATGCTCGCCACGAAGATTGGCGCCTGCTGCGACATGCAACAGGCCGGCTAGCCCCGCTGACCCGGACTGAGTGGTGTCGGGGCCGCCTGCCTCTCGCAGCACAGTGACGGCGGCCTGCAGTTCGCTCTCATCAACAACAACTGACCGCGCGTCGTGCTGCTGAAGTACCTGTAGTGCTGGCGCCGAGGCGAGACCACACGACAGCATTTCCGCGGAAGTTTGCAGATTGCCGTCGATGTGTACGGGGTGTCCGACGGACAGGGCTCGTGCCACGCAAGCAGCTGAGGCTGGCTCAACGACCAGGGTCCGTCGGGGTTCTTTCATTAGATCCATCAGGCCTTCGGCCATTGCCGCAGCCAAACCGCCGACACCGGCTTGAACGAATAGGTGACTCGGTCGATCCCGCACGTCGTCGCGGAATTGCGCGACGAGTTCCTGGGTGAGGAGGGCGTATCCAGCCATTACGTCCTTCACGACGGCATCGTTTGGGTCGGTTGTTGTGTCGGGTATCAGAAGCCCTTCCCCACGTGCCCCGGCCGCTGCAGCCTCGAGAACGGCATCGTCGTAGGTCCCAGGGACCTCGATGATTTCACCGCCAAGCGCTTCGATCCGGTCGGCGCGAAATCGGCTCACGCCTGCGGGTAGATAGATGGAGGCCTGCGCCCCCGCGCGCCTTGCGGCGGCGGCGACTGCCAGTCCGTGGTTGCCGTCACTGGCGCAGATCAGCCGGGGCAGTGACTCTCGACTGATGCGGTTTGAGCTCAGGTCGCGAAGAGTAGCTGCGCCCGCAGCCCGTGCGAGTGCGCGAAGCCCTGCGACCATTCCGCCAAGCACCTTGAAGTTGCCGAGCGGGCGTTCGCATTCCATCTTCACGAACACTCGCGCGACATTCGCCTGGCGAGCCAGCCCGGGAAGCTCAATCAGTCCTGTGGGTCGATAGTCGTCCCAAATATCGGCGGGTTTGAATGGGGACTCGCTCAGCAGTGCTTCAGTCATAGAGGGCAGTCTGACTGAGCGACGCGCGGCTCGGCCGCTAAAATGTGCACTCCCTGCGGAAAAAAAGTGCATGTGCGGCCGCGCGCGCCAATGACGCTGGACTCACGCATCAGTTTCAGAAGGCACAGGAATGGCCAGTCCGCGTTTGAGTACGCTCATAGCCACATTGGTCGTGAATCGCTTCACGTTCGGGTTGTCGCCCAGCATGCGAGACATGAGTGCCTCGAAGGCTTCGGTGTCGGCAGCGGTGACGACCAGGACGAAATCAGCCTCGCCCGTCACGTAGAAGACTTGCTGGACGTGTTCTTCTGCCGCGAGCCAATTCCGTAGCTGCGCCAACAGCTCCGGCCTCTCGCTCTCCACCTGCAGGGATACGATGAAAAAGGTGGGTCGCCCGAGCGCATTGGGATCGACGACTGCGCACTCGCGGACGATTACGCCTTCCTCGCGCATGCGTCGCAGCCGGCGCTGGATCGCAGAGGGTGAGAGCTGGACCTGGTCGGCCAGGCGCTCTGCTGTTTGTCCCGCATCCTCTTGAACGAGCTTCAACAGCTGGCGGTCGAATCGATCGAGCTCCATGAGACACCCCGCGTAAGTCGCCCCGATCTGCCGGGAAAACGCGCAGACCGGCCCCGTATCGCGGCCAAAAAGCGCACCCCGACACCTAGAATTATAGCTTCCCGCGTCGATCCAAGGTTCACATGAAGCTCCTCTACCAAACGCACTCGCCGTACGCCCGCAAAACCCTTGTATTCGCTCACGAAGCGGGTCTCGTTGAACGCATAGGAGTGGAGCATCAGGAAACGAGTCCGACATCCCCGAATGCGCTCGTCTTCTCCGAGAATCCACTAGGTAAGGTTCCCGTACTCATTCGACCCGGGCTGTCGCCCATATTCGATTCCGACGTTATCTGTGCGTACCTCGACACTCTGCACGAGGGGCCCAAGTTGATCCCCCCGCACGGCGAATCCCGATGGCAGGCCCTGCGGATACAGGCGGTAGCGCAAGGACTTGCCGATGCGGGTATCGCAATTCGTTGGGAGACAGTGCGCCGACCGGAGCAACTTCGGTACGCACCGTTGCGGGATGGTTACGTGAACAAACTCACCGCGAGTTACGACTGGTTGGAACGAGAGCTTGATGTCGCATTACCGATCCATGTGGGCCACATTGCACTGGCGACTGCCCTGAGCTGGCTCGAGTTTCGCGAGTTGCCGAGTTTCAGGGACAACCGACCTCGGCTCGTTACCTGGTTTGCCGCTTTTGAGGATCGGCCTTCCATGCGGGCCACGCCGTTGTCAGGCGAAACGCACGACTAGTGCGGCAAGCCGCAGATTAGAGCGAGCTCAAATCAGCTTCTATTAGACCATGGTGTCGGTCGGTTTGACCTGGCACGAAGGTATTGGCAATACCATCGTGCAATAGGTGTAGCGCCCGTAATTTGGTGCCATGCGTCCATCACATCAATGGAGCTGGCAAGTTGAGCACGACATCCGAGACTGTTTTTCAGACGAGCCATGAGTTGCCACGCCCTGGGGTGGGTGGTGCATTGGTTCCGCGGCGTCCCATCCTCGTCGGCTGCCTTGCGCCGTGGCAGGCCAGAAAGTTGCGCCTCTATATTGAGACGAATCTTGCGCAGCGGCTCGACCTCGAAACGCTCGCTGCCGTCGCAAATATCAGCCCCGGACACTTGTGTCACGCTTTCAAACGCACGTTTGGCGCAACTGTGCACAACTATGTAGTGGTCAAGCGTGTCGAACGGGCCCGGTACCTGATGCTGAATACCTCGACGGAGCTGAGCAGCATCGCGTTGAGTTGCGGAATGAGCGATCAATCGCACCTGACCCGTTGGTTTCGGCGCGTCTGCGGCGAGACGCCGGCGGCCTTTCGCCGGGCTCGTTTCGAACCGTCTGCGCTGACAGAAGTCTGCTGAAGCTCGAACTCGGTGGCTAAAGATAACTGAGCCACCAATCGCTGCGCCGTCGCTTCAGCTCCGCAAACCCGCGGCAAAACGGAAACATGGCGCCGACGACGGCGAGCCAGAGTAGATACACCACTATCAGGCTCGCTCCCCAGTCGGGCGGCGCACTGAAAGGGAAGTGGCCGAGGTCGGGCGACTCGAACATCTCATTCACCCTGCCGTAGCGCAAATAACTTGCTGCAGTCGCCAGAAGATGGATCAGGTAGAAATGCAAAACGTAGAAGAAGAGGGGAACCCTGCCGATGATCGAGGCAGGGCGGAAGACGGACGGTATGCCGCTCTCGAACACGCGCAACAGCAGCAGCGCCGGTCCGAGCGTCATCAACAGAAATAACAGGGATGGCGGATATTTCGTCGTGTTTATAAACGACATGGCAGACCACAGCGCGCCGTTACCTCGAGACCATGGCTGTGGATCGCCGTAGACATTGAGGAGGCGCAATACCACGAAAGCTGCTACCAACCCCAGGCCGAGCCCTAGCAGAAACGCCTGCCGCCGTTGACTGTCCCAGCGATAGGTAGTGCCCAATACATATCCGAGAGCCGTCACCCCGAGCCAGGGTATGAGCGGGTAGGCTATAAACACGACGGCTCGGCTGTTATTGAAGACAATTCCCGGTTGATGCAAAACCGACCATAGCGCCGCAAATCTGCCGAAGCGGTTGGCCGCGAACCCACCGAGCGCATTGTGGCCCACAATCAGAACGACCCCGAATGCGGCGATGGCCCAGGTGGGTAGCCAGATCAGGCCGGCCAGCGCGATCATGGCCCAGCCCAGTGCCCAAAGCACGGTGATGGCGGTGACGTGATAGTCGAGGTTGAACTGCAGGGCGAACCGCATGACCACGAGCTCGAGAAAAATCAGCCACAGTCCGCGGCTGAAGAGAAAGCCCGATAGTTCCGGCTTCGACATACGCCCGAGGGTCAGATAGGCGCTCGTGCCTGTTAGAAGGAAGAATACGGGTGCACAGATGTTGGTAACCCACCGCGTAAAGAAGAGTGCGGCCGTTGTGGTCGACAGGTCGGTAGGTCGTGCTCCGGTATCACCAAAGAAGTCGCGGACGTGATCCAGGGCCATGAGGACGATGATGAGGCCACGAACCACATCGATGGATTGGATCCGCGTTTTTTCCACTGAGGCTCGGTCCATCGTACCCATGCCGCTCGACTGCTACGACCGTACGCCATTGCGCAGGTCGTAGCAGCGGTGGAGACTCAGTTCAGCGCCGCCCCCGCGGACGCCTGCACGTAAATCTTACCTTCCTTCATAACCAGCACCGGATGCTCGGTTGCAGCTATATCCACCAGCGGGTTGCCGGGTAGTGCGACGATGTCGGCGAACTTGCCCACGCTCAACGTGCCGGTCTGCACTGACACACCTAACAATTCCGCGCCGCCAGCAGTGCCTGCCATCAGTACCTGTGCAGGCGGCATCCCGTACTTCGCCATCAGCGAAAACTCCTTCGCGTTTAAGCCGTGCGGTTCAACTCCAGCGTCCGTGCCCATGGCGACAGGTACGCCGATCTTCGCCGCATGCCGAAACATCTGCTCCACTTGTGCCGCAGCCGCTTTGGCTTTTGCCGCAATGGCCGGCGGGAAGATGTCCGCATGGCCACCCGCCCAGTAACCTGCGAACAATGTCGGTACGAGGAACACGTGCTTCTTCTTCATTTCCTGCAGCGTGTCGTCCTGAAGAAAACTGCCGTGCTCGATGGAGTCCACACCGGCCGCGATAGCCATCTTCGCCGCGCGATCACCGTGACAATGCGCCGCTACTTTCCGCGTCCAGGCGTGCGCCTCACTGACGATGGCATTCATTTCCTCTTGTGTGAGTTGCACATTGTCCACCGGGTCCGACAATGACAACACTCCACCGGACGGCATGAACTTGATCACGTCCGCGCCATACTTGACTTGATAGCGCACGGCGGCACGACATTCGTCCGGGCCGTTGCACACGCCCAGGATAGGACCTGCGACCGCAATTCGCTGCGGTGGGACCGGATCCTGGTCTGCATGGCCGCCCGTCGAACCAATGGCATAGTTGGAAACCAGCATGCGCGGTCCTGGAATCATTCCCGCATTGATGGCGTTGCGCAGCCCGAGCGCAATGTAGTCCGTCGATCCCAGATCCCGAACGGTGGTGACCCCCGCCTCCAATGTCGCCTTGGCATAGTGAGCCCCGTACAACGACTGCTCCGCCGGGAATCGCATTACGGTCGAGTACCAATCCGAGTACCAATTGGTGCTGGATTCGCCGCTCAAGTGGACGTGTGCATCGATGAATCCCGGCAACAGCGTTGCGTCTCCCAAGTCGATCACCTGCGCGCCGTCTGGAACCTTCGAGTCCGCCCCCACCGCCTGAATTTTCTTGCCCACCACCACGACCATACCGTGATCCACCAGCTTGCCCGACACCGAATCAAACAGGTGAGCCGCTTTGAGCACGATGGGCTTCGGAGCGGGTGCCGGGTCAGCAGCAGCAACTGAGCTCAGCGCAAAGGCCGCAAGTCCATATGCCAGCGTGGTGACGACATTCTTCTTGTGCATCGAGAGTGCCTCGCGTGAAAAGGACACACATCTTCGCCCACGCCTCACCAGCGATTCAACGTGGCTCCCCTCTTTTCGCCAAAGTTTCGCACGGTGATGGCGATGTTGACCGGAAGACGAATTTATGCTGTCGAATGTCGCATTTGTGCAGGTGACGGGTGCCGCAGGGAGCAAGATTGGATTGGTTCGCCCGAAGGTACCCAGATGTGCGAGGGCCCTCACTCACGGCTGATGCGGAGACCGGAGCCCCCGTTTACGCGAACGAGACTACAAACTCCGCACCATTGCCGGTGTTGAGTGCGGTGAGCTGCCACGCATGTGCGACTGCGATCTCCCTACAGATTGAAAGTCCCAACCCCGCGCCTTCATTGCGCCTCGAGGGTCCTCGCCAGAATCGAGTAAACAGTTTTGGCAACTCATCGGCCGCAATTCCGGGCCCCTCATCCCGGACGCTCAGATGTTTGGTATCGATCGTCATCACCACAGGGGCCCCAACGGGCGAGTGCTGAACTGCGTTTTCCAGCAGGTTCTTGAGAAGCATGAACAAAGCTCCGCGGTCCGCCTGCAGGACTGCGACCCCTGGA
Source organism: Gammaproteobacteria bacterium (assembly GCA_034668025.1). GTDB lineage: Bacteria > Pseudomonadota > Gammaproteobacteria > Steroidobacterales > Steroidobacteraceae > 13-2-20CM-66-19. The sequence continues at coordinate 18,070 of JAXDQF010000173.1, forward strand.
GCGCTTCGAATATCCACGTAGACCTGGCGTCGTTCCGCCAGGCGTCGCAGGTAGTCGGCGACATCTTCCGCAACTGTTGCCAGATCAACGGGCTCGAATACGTAATTGCGAGTCTCGCTCGCCTCGGCCAAATGCAAGAGTTGATTGACCTGCCGCGCCATGATGTCCAGGTCATGTAGTAGAACCTCGCGGTGAGTTGCACCGTCGAGGTCGATCTGCGCGCGAATGAGGGCCAACGGAGTTTTCAGTTCATGGGCGGCGCTGGCAAGAAATGCGCGTTGTACGATATATCCTTTCTCCAGCCGGTCGAGCGTGAGATTGAATCCTTCTACAACCGGAAGGAATTCGATCGGAAGATTTCGCGTCGACAGTCGCTGCGAAATGTTATGTGCATCGATGCGTGCTGCAGCCGCGGATGTCTCGCGCAGCGGCTTCAATACTCTACGCACGGTGAAAAAAACGGCGACGGTGACCAGGATCACCGAAGTGAGAGCGAAGCGCAGGGTGTTGCCGAATCGCAAGCGGGCACTGAGTGCCCATACGAGCGCCGAGAACCGCTTGGTGAACGCGACTTGGATGTAATAGAGCTGCGCACCATGCACCATCGGTTCCGTTCTGACGCGCAGCGTCTGGCCGCCGGAGACAATTGTGAATGAGCCTAACGTCGAATCGAACGTCTGGCCGGGGGGAGCCAGTGCGCCCGAGTCATTGTCTGAGGCGATGATTACGCTGCCGGACCGGTCGAGTATTCGAAACTTCGCATCGGTGGTGAACTCGTGAAACACCCGCGACACATCGGGGGGAAGAGACGCAGCAACACCCGGTGCCTTGGCCGAATCGAACCGCAGATTCCGTTGGATCAGCTCGGCGGCCTTCCGCAACTGTACTTGGCTGCTCTGGCCGTCGTCCTGACGAGAGTCGTACCATACGATACCTGCGATGGCGCACGCCGTTAATATCAACGCTGCCAGGAAAATGCACAGCAGTCGCGCCGTCAGGCTACGTAGCAAGCGGAATGAAACGAAGCGCATACCCATACCCTCTGGCGTTGACGATCTGCAGGGTGGAGTTGATTGCGAGCAGCTTTCTTTTCAGCCGATGCATCGCGACATCGAGCGCATTCGGCGTAACGGCTTCGCCGAGTCCCCAGGCCGCCACCTCGAGGGCTGAACGGCGCACCGTCGTACCGCCGACCCGGATGAGAACGATCATGATCTGCAACTCGGCCGGTGCGAGCGTCACCGTCTCCAATCCACATGTCATGCATCCCTCGGCCGGGCGAACGTGTATGTCGCCGAACTCCGGGGTCAAACTCTGTAGCACTGGTGGACGGCGCATCAACGCACGAGCGCGTGCCACAAATTCGTCCATCGAAAACGGCTTCGTCAAATAGTCGTCCGCACCCGATTCGAGTCCTTCCACACGGTCACGCAATGCGTCGCGGGCTGTCAGTATCAGACAGGGCGTTCGAATGTCGGCCGCACGAAGTTGCCGAACGAGATCGAGCCCATCGCCGTCCGGCAACCCACGATCAACGACGAGTACGGCATAAGCGTTGTGACTGGCAGCAAGTGAGGCCGCCTCCATCCGGTCGAAGACGTCGGTTTCGATGCCGGCGTTGAGGAGTGCTTTGACCAAAAGCTCGGACAAGCGCTCGTGGTCCTCGACCAACGCGATTCGGTTCATGTGCTCGAGCCGATATTTCTAAAGAGTGCAAGATATTAGCATTTGAAGACTTACGGGCCACTTACCAAAAAAAGGAGCCCCGTAAGCGAGCCGTAAGACTGGCTCCCCTAGGATCTGCCGGCCGTCGAGCACAGACGCGCGAGCATGCAATGTTGTCAAATGGAACAGAACTGATGAAGCACTTCCGGCTGCCCAGGTTTGAGAGTCACGGGGCGTCACACTGTCGGCGCTCACCGATGAATATCGTCTTCGGGTTGATCCTGCCACTGGCTATATTTACGACGACTGCGCGACCCTCAGTAGCGGAAGAAGGAATTCCGCGCAAGGGTGTTCAATCCGGTGCCGTGGTAGAGGATGACGGGTCCACAGTCGCCGAGCCATTCGGCGACAAATGGAATTTCCAATTGGGCGGTGGCGCTCTCAATAGCGCCCGATATCCAGGCAGTCGCTACGATTTCACGCGCGTCGTGCCCCTGGTGAGCATCAGCTATGACCGCTATTTTATCGGGGCGGTCCCGGGCGGCGGCGCGCCGGCCGGACTCGGGGCCTATCTCGTGCGTACTGAGCACTGGGCCGTTGGTCTCGATGTTGGCGGCGACTCCCGCAAACCTCGCCGTGCCAGCGACGACCCGATCCTCCATGGCTGGGGCGACATCTCCAGTACTGTGCGCGGCGGCTTTTTTGCCAGCTACAACATGGACTGGCTGGCAGTTCGCGGGGCTGTGTCCTTGGGCGGCCATCACGAAGGCGTATTGGCATCGCTCGGCGTCGTGGCGAAGTACCACGCGACACCGCGTCTGACATTATCAATCGGACCCGAGCTGACCTGGGTCAACGCTCAATATGCGATGACCTTCTTCGGGATCGACGCAGCTCAAAGCGAAATCGCCGGCGTTGGGCCGTATCGGGCAGGAAGCGGGATCAACTCGCTGGGAGGGGTTGTCGATGCCAGTTACCTGATTACGGAGCATTGGTCAGTTGCAGCCCACGTGAGTTACGGAAGGCTCCAGGGAGATGCGGCGGACAGCCCGGTAACCACTGACAAGACACAGCGGGTGTACGGTGGGTTCGTGATGTACCGCTTCTGATTTGCCGTCGTAAATCGGTCGCGACCGTCCTCCATTAGGGGAACATCACCTCGCCCGCTGCTTCGCAGGTGCTCGCATGGGAACTCGCAGTAACACCCACAGGGTGCTCACAAATACGAGCGCGGTCGTTGCCCTGTGTCGGGTCAAGGTGGCTGGCTGAGTCTGGCGCTGAAGAATCCAGGCCCGCCGGCGCACGGCGAACGTGACCAATTCCGATGCGCGGACGTAGTGAGGCGACCTCATGATTTCACTATACCGGGGTAGCAGAGGCGGGTGTCCGGGGATGCCTCCATGTTGAATCAGATAGTAATATGTCGGGGTAGGCGCTCGATGCGCTTTCTTGAACCCGTGCGAAACGGGATGTCCGTGAGGTTGTCATGCATATCAGGGCGGCCGTTGCTGCTGACCGCACACAGGTTTTGGCGCTGGTGCCTCGATTGCGAGCTTTCGGGCCCGTGCCCTTGCGTTTGCCCGCGGATCTCGATGCCGGCGAGCATCGCACCCTGAGTCGATTTTTTGACTCAGCGCCTTCGCCGGAAGGAAAACGTTTGTGGGTCGCGGAGGTTGAAGCCGGGCAGATAGCGGGAGCCGCGTACGCGGAACGCGTGAGAGACTATTTCACGAACGAGTTTCATGGACACCTGGGTATTCTCATGGTGTCTGAGAAGGCCGAAGGGCTGGGTGTTGGTCGAGCGCTCATCACAACTGTCGAGGAGTGGGCTCGCGCCAATAGTTTCCGTTACCTCTCCTTGAATGTCTTCGCAGGCAACGAGCGCGCCAAAGCGTTCTACGAACGCGGCTCGTATCAACTCGATTACCTGCGGTATGTGAAGCCGCTGCAATGAGCTTGCCGCGCGAGCAGGAGCAGCATTTTCGCGCCGGGGTTTTCCTGATAGGCATGGGCGAATTCGTGGAGTAACTTGCTGAGCTTTCCGGTTGAATGTCTCTTTCCGAGGGACCGGAGCGTTGCGTCGCGCGACAGTCTAAGGATCGACTGTGGGAATCCGGGTACGTGTAAGCCTCGCAGCGCGCATGCTCCGGTCCAAGGTCCCGGTGCTCAGCACACACCGACGCCGCTTCCGTTATCTTGTTGCGCTGCAGCCAATCCGGCTGCCCAGCGCTTTTTTCCTGACACGCGATCCCACAGCTCGAAAGCGGAATTTCGGGCCAGGTGAGATAAACACACCACTGCCCGCAGAAGAATCGCATTGGGGAAATGTTTGACTCGCAGGAGTACTGCAGGGCCGTCGTGCGCCCGTGGAAGAGTGGTTCATGACGGGAAATAGACTCAAGATCGCGAGGTCAGCGCGTGAGAATGTGCAGCGCAGCATCGCCGAGTGGATCGCCTTGCAACCGGGAACTCAACAGGCACTGTGTCGACGCCTCGAGATCAGCCCATCCCAACTCAGCGTCCTGGTGAAAGACGGCGTGGAGCGTTGCTCGTTGGAATATCTGCTCGATGTCTGGGAGCGGTGCGGCGGCACTTACTCGCTGACGCTCGGACGCGAGAATCTGAAAGGCGACGGTAAGGGTGCCGTTCGGGGCAACGTCGCCGAGCGACCGCTGGAACCTTGAAGGCTTGGATTCGATCATGGTCCCAGACCACGAAGGTGTAAACCGTGATGTAGGTGGGGGAGGACTGCGGGCGTTCGGAATTCTCTGCGGCGGTGGAAGGGCTGTTGGCGGTGTGTGGTTTCATGCCATGTCCTCAGTGCTTGGTGATCCCATTGACCAATATCCGCCGCAACTCGCTTTCGTCGACCGGCTTCACCAAATGCACGTCAAAGCCTGCGTCGGCCGAGAGCTTGCGATCCGACTGTGCACCCCAACCGCTGATAGCGACAATCTTAACTCTATGCTCCTTGCGTGATCGAAGGTGTCGCGCGACTTCCAGTCCATTCATTCCTGGCATGCCGATGTCCAAGAGCACCACGTCAGGTCTGAATTCATCTGCAATTGCGAGTGCGCTTGGTCCATCATAGGCGACACGGGTGTCGTGACCGAGAGATTGCAGTAGCAGTTGCAGGGTGTTGGCGGCATCCGCATTGTCATCTACTACCAGGACGCGTTTTGAAATGGTGGAAAACTCTGTCGGCAGCGTCGGAGCTGGGGCCGGCGGCACGTTGTAGATGGGCAGTCGTACGATAAATTCACTTCCTCTGCCGGGCCCGGCACTTCGCGCTTCAATTGTCCCCGCGTGTAACTCGGTAATCCGACGTGCGAGCGCGAGTCCAACCCCGAGACCGCCACCCACGCGGTGTACTGCTTCTTTGCCCTGAACAAACATGGAAAAGATCCCCTGAAGATCATCGGGCGCAATCCCGCGGCCCGTGTCTGCGACGGATATCTCCACTTCTTTCGCTTCTCTGCCGCGCACGGTAATGCGACCGCCGCTCGGCGTGAATCGGACTGCGTTGGTCAGCAGGTTCGACAGTAGTTGCAGGAGCCGATCAGGATCTCCGCGAGTGGCAAGCGTTATCGGAACATCGACCATTAGTGTCTGCTGAAAACGATCGGCCTCCGGACGGATCATCTCAATCGCCCTTGCCACGACGTCTACCAGGTCGACATGCTGCGGCTCAATGGCCAACGTGCCGCGTGTCACACGACTCACATCCAACATGTCGTCCACAATTTTGGACAGATGGGCGGTTTGCCGGCCAATCGTTTGGCGCATGGCCGATTGGGTCACAGGGTTATCGACGCGTTCCATTACTGACAACGCGTTGCGAATCGGCGCCAGCGGATTGCGTAGTTCGTGAGCCAGGATTGCGATGAACTCGGTGATGTTTTGGGACGTGCGCTCGAGATCCTGTGCACGCTCACGAGTGCTCAAATCCTGCGTTACTTTGGCATAGCCGTGTAAGCGGCCCTCTGAGTCATACAGGGCTGTTACTACGATTCGGGCATAGAATTGGGAACCATCCTTGCGGACGCGCCACCCTTCATTTTCTAAGTGGCCATGTTGGCGCGCGGCCGCGAGCTCTGACCAGGGCTCGCCTGCGGCAATTTCCTTTGGCAGGTAGAATTGTGAGAAGTGCTTCCCCAGGATCTCCTCTCGCGTATAGCCCTTGATCTTCTGCGCCCCTGTATTCCAACTCGTCACTCTTCCGTCCGTATCGAGCATGTACACCGCGTAATCGATCACTCCCTCAATCAGCAGCCGGAAGCGCTCCTCGCTCTGACGGAGCAATTCCTCCGACGCACGGCGGCTCGTTAGATCCCGGGTAATCTTCGAGAAGCCCACGAGCTTTCCAAAAGGGTCCCGCATCGCGGTGATGACGACGTTGGCCCAGAATCGTGAACCATCTTTACGGAGGCGCCACCCCTCGTCCTCAAAGCGGCCTTCGATGGTGGCGACTGCGATCTCATGGTCCGGCCAGCGCGTGGCCCTGGCATCTTCAGTGTAGAATCTGGAGAAGTGTTGGCCGATGATTTCCTCAGAGGTGTAGCCCTTGAGAATTCGCGCGCCGGCATTCCAGGTTTGGACTACTCCGGTCGGGTCGAGCACGAATACGGCATAGTCCCGGACCGTGTCCACGAGAAGCTCGTACAGATTGAGGGGCGCCGACATTGCGTGCTGCCTTGGTCGTCCAGGGAATCGGAAATTCCATTAACCATGAAATGGCATCGGGTATCAAACCGTGTGCCTGCAAAATCCGGGCGTCCTCAATCGCTGGCTGGGTGTTCGCAGTTCGAACTGCTGAGTCAAAGACAAAGATCGCTTCTTGCACAGTATGTTCAACCAACCAACATCTGTGTTGGCGGTGAGCCTCGTGGACGACGGTGCGAATATTGCTGACGACAATCAATCGTGTATCGCATAGAGGGTCACCAGGTGAGCACAGGTCGCACGCGATCTACGTCCGAAAAGCGCGTCCGATACGCGGTTGTGGGTTTGGGGCACATTGCCCAGGCAGCTGTGCTGCCGGCCTTCGAGCACGCGCGCCGAAATAGTGTTCTAACCGCGCTCGTATCAGGCAGTCCAAAGAAGCTTCGGACCTTGGGCAAACGTCATGGAGTCGAGCGACTCTGCAGTTATGAAGAAGCGGACGGGCTACTGGCCGGGGGCGAGGTCGATGCCATCTACGTCGCTCTGCCGAATGACCAACACAAGGAGTGGACAATACGGGCGGCACGCGCCGGACTTCACGTTCTATGCGAGAAGCCTATGGCAGTTACCGCGCGCGACTGCGAGCAGATGGTCCGGGCCACGGCAGACGCAGACGTGAAATTGATGATTGCCTACCGGCTGCATTTTGAACGGGCCAATCTGCAGGCAGCGCAGCTTGCCCGGAGCGGAAAGTTGGGAGCGCTGCGCTTTTTCAGTTCCGACTTCTCCATGCAGGTGAGCCCCGATAACGTTCGATTGAAGCGCGCGAAGGGCGGCGGTCCTCTTTACGATATCGGTATATATTGCATCAACGCGGCTCGCTACACTTTGTCTGAGGAACCGACCCAGGTGTGCGCGACCGCGACCCGGAGCCGCGACCCGCGGTTTCGCGAAATCGACGAGACAGTGACGGCGACCATGCGCTTCAAGGACGAGCGCGTGGCCACTTTCACTTGCAGCTTCGGCGCGGCTGATCGCTCAACCTACACGATAGTCGGGACCCGTGGGAGCATCACGCTGGATCCCGCTTATGAATATGCCGAAGGACTTTCGTACCAACTCAACGTAGGCAACCGTCGAAGGAGCAAAGACTTCGGCAAGCACGATCAATTTGCAGCCGAGTTGCTCTATTTTTCCGATTGCATCAGCCACGATCGCCAGCCCGAGCCATCGGGCGCCGAGGGGACACTGGATGTTCGGGTCATTGAGGCAATGCAGAAATCGATCGAGACGGGCCGATGGGTAAAGCTGCAGGCCCGGGAGAAAAAACGGCGGCCGACTCTGCGACAGGCCGCCGCACGCCCGGCAGTGCCGCGAGAGCCTCCATTGGTCGATGTAAAGTCAGCCAGCCAGTGACGTCGGAGTGGGGCGCGCATGAGGCCTGACGAGCGCGAGCGAGAGTCCCTCAAGGATGAGACCCGGACCGCGATTGAGGAAGTCAGAATGGTTCTGCCCGGGATCCAGGCTTTGTTCGGCTTCCAGATGATTGCGGTTTTCAATGATCGGTTCCAGCAAATGCAGCTCACCGCCCGGTCAGTCCACTTGGCGGCGCTCGGCTGTGTTGCGCTTGCCATTGCCCTGGTGATGGCACCGGCAGCGTTCCATCGGATCGCCGAGCGCGGCTGGGTGTCGCGACGGTTGATTGATCTGACTTCAAACTATTTGACAGCGGGGATGATGGCGCTGCTCGGCGGTCTCGCGTTGGATGTCGGTGTTGTTGCCAACCTCATCCTCGACAATGCACTCGCCGGCGTGGTAGCTGGAACGCTCATGGCGGCCCTTTGCCTCGCGAGCTGGCTGTTGCTGCCCATCGGGTACCGAGCACGATATCGACCGAAATGAGCTGCTGCGCCACTGCGGTGCAGCATGCGGGGTATTATCGCGCTGCAACATAACATACTCAGGCCTCCTACGATTGGGGGATTCCTCAACTCCAATAACTTCAGGTATAAACGATTTTTGCGGTCGCAAACGACTAATATCGAGGGCAGGCTCGTATGGACGAACGGCTCGCAAGGCTGTCGGATGCCGAACTGGCTCGTTTGGCCGATCTGCTGGCGGAGGCTATCCATCTCGGACTGCTGGTGCGCGAAGTGGATTCAACACCCTATATCGAGCTTGCGGCGATGTGCACGGCGGAACGCGCAGTCAGACAATTCCGAGCCCGGCGGCACTGCGGTACGGTTGATTCTAGCGTCCGGAAGGTGCCGAAGGTTCATGGACGCCCGTTTGAAAGGGATTTCGAACACTAACTCGGCCGTACAGGCGACCGTCCTGGAAGTCTTCTGACCATAACGGATCGAGGCCCCGTTCGTCGGCATACGCCCAGATGAGTGAATCAAACCAGGACATCTGATACAGAGCGGCTCCGCGTAGTGCGGTGCGCAGGGTGTTGTCAGTGGGATAGGCCACTGGAAACTGCGCTAGCAAGTCTTCGACTTCGCGGTGAGCTTCCTGTTTCGTCAGCAGGGATGCCCGTCCTGAAATCGGTCTGGTGGTGGCGGCCACAAATTCGATCAATGCCTGGTAGGGAAGCACGATGGATTGATCGACGATGCCGCGTCGCAGGAGCTCGGTCGCCTGCTCCTGCTTCAGTGGGAATCGTGGATCAAAGCGATAGACCAGTACGTTGGTGTCAACGAGAGCGGCCACGATCGTAGAGCTCATCTCGGGTCCAACCACGGTCGGTCGTCACAGGGAGTTCCTTCTCCAGTGCGCTTGCCTTCATGCGTTGCGTTGCTTCATCAAACAGCCGCAGCTTCTCCTGCGTTGACAGGCTCGATCGAATCGCATTCGCGGGCACGATACGAATAGCGTCTCCAGCCGCGACGAGCTCCACTTCATCGCCCACGCAGATACCGAATGCGTCGACGAGGCGCTTGGGCAAAGTGATTTGAAATTTTCCGGTCACTCGCGTCATGAGGGGATTGTCCCTCCAATCACGGATCAAATCAAGGATATTTCCTTGACCTCAGTCGGAGTGCCGGGCCATGAACTGCAGAACCAGGCGCGCAGTCTCGTCATTCTTTTCGTTCCCGCAGCCAGGCCTGCCACTGGGGATACGAAGCCACGTTTGTCCGGTAGTCGTATAACAAAGCGGACTGGATCGTGTTGACCGGGTAGCGACAGGTGGGCGTATTGAATCTCTGTAACTGGTCAATCGGATTTTATATAGTTACAATTGCGACCTTCTAGAATGTTCGTGCGAATTGCGTATTTCTCATGATCTCTCCAGCACTTCCGTCGCCGTTGGTGATCGCGGGTCACCTCGCCATCGACTTTGTCAATTCGCGCGCCATGCCCAATGGCCTGCCCGTGGACTGGTTACACGACGGCCAGGCACTGGTCGGGTGGATGAGCTCTTTATCGTTATTGCCGGCGGCAGACTTGCAGGATCTGCAGCGAAACGCCCCCGCCCGGCGTCTCGACGACGTAGCCACTGAGGCACGGGAGTTGAGAGAGCTGCTGCGCGGGCAACTTGGCCGGCCGAAGCATCTGCGCACAGATACCGGGATCTGGCAGGCCGTGAATGAAGTGATGGCCCGCGGCAGCAGCTTTCAGTTGCTGCGCAGGAACGACGCTGAGCCGCAGTTGGCGGATCATGAGCGGCTGGAGAAGCCAGGTCAGCTGCTGGTCCCGATTGCAAAGGCGATCGGTCGGCTCATCGTCGAGGAAGATCTGACTCGTCTGCATGCCTGCGAAGGACCCGGCTGTATTCTCTGGTTCCTCGACAGTACAAAGGCGGGCCACAGGCGCTTCTGCAGCACCAGCGGGTGTGGCAACCGCGCCAAGGTCGCCGCGTTTCGCAGCCGCCAGCGCAAGCAGCCGCGCTAGTTGCTACCAGGACCGCGTTCCATCATGGCGCAAAACGTAACTTAACAAGCGTTATCAGCTCGGGGACCTATGCTCCAGGCGTGGGAGGATGTCAAAGAGCGCCGCGATCCAGCCCCCGCCGGCTAACCCGCCTGAAGGACGCTTGCCAACAGCACCCAGCCACTGCGCCTTGCTGCCTGAGATTCGGCCGACTCGTCAGGGCGCTGCATCGCGGCGCTCCAGCGAGCGTAGACCAGGGGATCTCCAAGCAAACTATCCGCGCATATCTGCTCTAACCGTTTTGCCAGCGCTTTCGCGGGTGCTGAGGACGCTGTTGCTTTCTTTTCGACGAGTAACGCGGCCTCGTCAACGGTGAGCATCAAGGCCTCGTGCCACGAGGATGCATCAATCGCCGCGGCGAAAAAGCCCCAGACTCCACGCTCTGGTGTGTTCTTTCCCGCAGACACAGTTCGTGACAGAGAGTGCTCACCGACATTGAGCCATTTCCGGGCGATGTCGGCGTTCCACTCCAGCATCGCCAACATGATGTCGCGAAGCTGGTAGCGAAGTGCAACGTCCTTCCATTGATCAATCAGCGCCTGCACCTCGGTCGCTCCCGGGTCAACATTCTTCTCGTACAACTGCTGGAGCGATTGAAATATCACACGTACCGCCGCGCCGTAGTCTCGCATTGCCGCGCCCTGTTCCGGTGGCCGGCTTGCCCACCAGTTCATGGAGGCTCGCTCTTCATCCGGTGTGATCGACTGGTTGATCAGCTCACGAGTCATCCGTTGGTGATCGCTCATATCAATAGCCCTCGCAAGGTTGCAAAGCTCCTCGACAGGCAGGCGGTGTCCCGATTGAATCCGCGCCAATGCGGTCTGAACGAGCGCAAGGCCCCTCTCTGCTGCCGCCTTTCTCGTACGCAAGGCGTCGAGTTGCATTTGGAGCACCTGTGCCAGCGGGGGAGGCGTGGTCGTCAGCACACTGCGGATCTGTGCCAATGTCAGCCCGAAGGCTTTCAGGGTGACGATGACATTGATCCGTGCCAGTTCCTTTGGGCCGTAGCATCGCCAACCGGTTGCAGATCGTGCCGGTGCGATGAGTCCGTGTCGTTCGTAAACGCGCAGTGCGCGAACGGTGAGACCCGTGCGCTGTGCGCATTCGGCAGCTCCCATTGACTCGGATTTCTTCGGCTTCGCCATTCAGTGGGGTCAGCCTACGGTATGACCCAAGGTCCGGGTCAAGCAGGCGTCAGGTTCCGGGTGCTTGCAGCTTTGCCGGCAGTGGTGAACGCGATGGGCGCGCCAGTATCAAGCGCAACACAGTCCAGGAGTTCACCCCCAGAGCGACTACCAGGATGCCAGCCGATGCGGCTAACCAGAACGTCGTCGGCGCAAAGTAAGGGGATGGTGTCAGCCGATTTACAACAGCACATGCGACGAATGTCATCGACCACAGCACCATGGACTGGCGGCTGCGGGAGCCTGCTGCCAGTAGTGTCAGCAGCCAGAGCGTCGAGACGAGCCCATAGCCGCCTCCAACAAATGGACTGCGGAACGATGCGAGTGATATTAATGCGAGGCCCGTTTGTACCAGCATCGCTCTGCCGGCCGGGCTCGATAGATCAATCCTGTCTTTCCAGCCTGCGAGCGCCGTCAGTGCGACGACGATCAGTCCGTAGAGCGAAGCGATCTTCAGGCCAATGGGCTGGTCGAGCCAGCCAGCGCCAAGGAGTCGCAATCGGACAGTCAACCCGTAAATCGACTGGTTGCTTGCCGCAACGTTAGGGCGCTCGCTCTGCGGAAACGCGTGGCCGTTTGAAATCGCCGGCAACTCGGAGTGCACGAAGTCCGAGAAGGGTTCGGTCCCGAAGATTGCGAACGTGAGAGCCACCAATGCTACGCCGGCTGCCGCAGTCCAGGCCACTGCACGCCATCGTCTCCCCAGCAGCAGGTACACCACGAGCAGTCCCGGAAATATTTTGGAGAGGGCAACATACGCGAGAATCGGGGCGCCTGCTCTGAACCTCTGCGTTACCAGGAGCACCAGGGCGATGGCTCCCAGCGCCACGGCAGTTGTTTGGAAGTTGCCCATCTGGAGCGAGTAGAGAACGGTTGGCGTCGTCAGGACAGCGAGGCCGCCGAGCAACGCGAAGGCGCCGATCGTCTCTCCAATCCAAACGGCGATGCCCGCCATGGCACCCGCAAAAACCAGCGTTTGCATCGCGAACCAAAGCGCGCGAAATTGGAAAAAGTCGGTTGTGATGAGACGCAGCGCCCGGGGTAGGAGTAGAAATGGCGGCGGATAATGGTAGGAATCGACTTTGAGCGCGCCAATGTGCCGGGGTTGGTAGAGCGTTGCGTCGTACACGTTTTCGGCACCCATCTGCGCAAACCGCGCGGCCTCGAAATAGGCGCTCATGCAGGAGTGTTCAACTCGCCAGGGATCGCCCGGAATCACGGAGTATGCGGGCTGGGTGCTGTCGGCCATGTACACGCTCTCGCGTGCGATCTGAGCGATCGCGACTGCTGACATGAGCACTGCAGTGATCGTCAGTGCGCGACGACCCGCAAAGCCTGCTGATAACGTCGCGGCGAGCGGACCCGAAACCCACCAACCCATGGCGGCAGCGGCCACGAGGCCAAGTGCGATGGCGGCGACGGGCGTCAGTCCAACACCTATCAGGCCCACTGCAATAACAGGGGCGAGCCACAATGTCGCCGCGATGAAGACACCGTCGCGCATGAATCCTCTCCCGGCAGATCACGGAACAGCACATCGGTAGCCGAACGAGACGCGACTACGCGATCTTTAGATTTCTATAGTTATCATGTATCTGTGTCGATGGCCCGATTTATCTCAGGCCGGGCGGCGTTCGAACAGGCTCTGAACTAGGCAAGCGCCGTTGTCAGATGCTCCAGGCGCCGTGACAACTCGTCACGAAACGCTGCGGGCCCGAGTTGGGTACTTTCGAGTGGACCGTCTGGCCCTGTGACCGGACAGGTGGGCTCGAGAGAGTAGACCTGTCCACAGGCCAGTGCGAGCCTGGCGGCGCGACTCACGATGTCAGTGAGTGGCCGCGCCGACTCCGGTGCCGCGGATGAGTCATGGTGATGCTCGGCGGCCGCTATGAATGCCGCCGGCAGCTTCCACTCCTCGAAGACTATCGAGGCGGCCTGCCCGTGACTGATTGCGGCATGTTCCTCCTCGAGCGTTCGGATGTCGCGGGTATCGCCTGCGCGGCGGGCGGCGATCATCTGCGCCATTCCGTCCGGGTCAACCTGCGATTGGATGACAACTCCCAGGTTGTGAAGCAGACCGGCGATGAACGCCTCTGTGGCCATCTCTGGAATCTCACCCATGGCTAACATTTCCGCCGCCAACGCGGTCGCCAGTCCGTGGCGCCCCAGCGCGGCGGGGTCAGGCAGCGCGGCGAGGCGGGACGGAATCGCCTGCTCGATGCAGGCGGCCGCCGCCACCCCCCGTACCGTGTTGAGGCCCAACACCAGCAGCGCGCGCCGGATCGTGGTCACGGATCTTTGTTGGCCGTAGTAGGCGGCATTGGCCACCCTCAGCACTCGCGCGCACAGCACCGGATCTGACTCGATTCGCAACGACAGGTCGTCGGCGCTCATGCCGCTGTTGCACAAATGGGCAACGAGCTTTGCTGCAGAGCCGGCTGCCGCGCCGAGCAGGCGCAATGACCTGGCGGCCTCCACAACAGTGCGGGACGAAATCGACAGTCGGACCGGACGCTGCGCAGCCATACGGGCTCAATTTGGGGCCAGTGCTTTCACGCGTGATGTGACGTTTTCCGCAGAATGTAGAACCAGTCGCCAATAACGGGATTTCTACCGCGCCCGCTTGGGCCGTAAAGGGCAACATATGCGGCTGGCCAGCCGTGGGCTTACACGAAGCGCGGCGCCTCCAACCTGTTGAGTACCCAGCGGAGGTTCGAGCTTGACAGCAAAATACTCACGACGCGCGCTCTGGGAGGCACTGACAGTGTCCCTGGTCATGTGGGTTGTTGTGGCCGCGGGTATTTTCGGTTTGTGGGTGACGTCTCAAAAATCCGCCTTCACCGGATTCCGACAGCACCTGCTGAACCTGGCGCGGGAGGCGTCCGTCGCTGTGGATCCCGAACTCCACGAGCGCATCCGCAGACCTGAACAGCTCAACGATCCGGACTATCAGCGAGCTGTGGCACCCTTGCGCCGCATACGCAAGGCTGTACCTGACATCTGGTACCTCTACACAATCGTGCGAAGCGGCGGTGAGGTCCACTTCGTTCTCGACGCTGCCGACCCCGGGAGCGTCAATGCCTCCGGCCGCGCCGAGCAGTCGGGCGTGTGGGAGGTCTACCCTCACCAGTCGAGAAATCTCGATCTGGTGCTGGGCAGCGATGGCCGGCCGGGGGTGCCCGTTGCGGACGATGCGCCTGCCACAGACGAGTGGGGAACATACATGAGCGGGCTGGCCCCGCTGTTGGACGAACATGGGCGGCAGTTCGGGGCGATCGGCGTCGATGTAGATGCCAGCAAGATGCTCGCACGGTTGGAGAACTCCCGCCAGCGCGCACTGTTAGGTTTGATTCCAGCCGGCGTGCTCATCGCCATCGTGGGCGTGTTATTTTTCAGGATTCGGCGCCGCGGCCTGTCGGATGCCGAGGCGGTCATCGACTCCGCCCAACGGGACAAGCTGACCGGACTTCCCAACAGAACGGTTTTCATGGAGATCCTCGAACGTTCGCTGGCGCGGGTGCGTGAGCGGCGGCAGCCGGCGTGTGCCGTGCTGTTTTTCGACTTTGACAGATTCAAACAGGTCAATGACACCCTGGGTCACGAGGCGGGTGACGAGTTGCTTCGGCAGATCGCGGGTCGACTACAGACGGCCCTGCGCGGAGGTGAGCGGGGCGCCGCTGAATTTGATGGCGACATGCTCAGCCGTTTTGGCGGAGATGAATTCCTGGTGCTGGTCAACGATCTGCGCACATGTGACGAGTCGGTGCGGGTGGCGGAGCGATTGCTGAACTCCTTGACACCCTGCTACCACGTTCTAGGCCACGAGATACACTCAACCGCAAGTGTTGGAATCGTGACTACCGATCACTGCCAGGGAAGCGCTGAGGAGTTCGTTCGTAACGCTGACGTTGCCATGTATGAGGCGAAGCGCGCGGGACGCGGCTGTTCCGTAGTATTCAGTGAGGCGATGCATGCCCGCCTGACACGGCACCTGGCGATTGAAACGTCTTTGCGGCGCGCCATCGGCACGGATCAGCTGCTGCTGGAATATCAGCCCACTGTCGATCTCGAGACTGCTCGCCGGCTCAGCGTTGCAGCCTCTCCCCGGTGGAAGCATCCGACATTGGGCTCGATTGCCGCGAGCGAGTTTGTTCCTATAGCGGAGGAGTGCGGTCTGCTCGTTGCCCTCGGGCAGTGGACCATCCTGGAAGCCTGTAAGGCAATGGCCGGGTGGCGTGCGCAAAATGCACGCGGGTCGCCGGATACGGTCAGCGTCAACATCTCCAGATCCGACATATCCCTGGGTGACCGGTTTGTCGAGCACGTACGCCGTACATTGGAGCGGTGCAAGTTGGCGCCACAGTATCTGCAGCTGGAGTTGTCGGAGCGCGACGTGATGCGTGACAGGGACGAGGCCGGCAAGCTTTTTGGCGAGTTACGCCGGCTCGGCGTCAAGCTGGCGTTGAATGAATTCGGCGCGGGCCACAGCTCTCTGGCCGTACTGCGCGGCATTCCCGTGGACATGGTCAAAATTGATAGCTCGTACCTTGCGGAATTGCACGGCAACCACGCAGGCCTGGCGGTGATCAGTGCGACGCTGACATTGATCCGCAATCTGGACATGGTCAGTGTTGCGGATGGCGTTGAGAACGAAACCCAGGTGGGGATTCTGCAGTCGCTCGGCTGTCATTGCGCGCAAGGTCCGCTTTTCGGCTTGCCGGCGCCGTCGTCCCGGGTCATTGAAGCGGCCGACTCGCCGCATGGCGGCCTGCTGGACTCGACGGTGGACGCAGCAGATGCGCGCTGGCCGCCGCAGGTCGAGTTCAAACTCAACCGCTGAGAGCGTCACTGGCGGTGAGTGTCGTCCGCAATCCAGTTGACTTCCCAGGTCTTGCCTCCATCAGCGGAAGAAGCCTGTTCGAAGTGACACGAACGAGCCGTGATATTGGAAATGACAAAGCGGACGAGGATGGTACGTCCCTCGAGTGTTTCCTGGTCAAAGAACTCACCCCGGCCATTCTTGAATTGGCCGATTGTCGGCACGCCCAACACGCCGGCCCGGCTGCTGGCGACATTCAGGCTCCACTGATGCGATTGTGGATCGTAGAGGCGTAGAGAAAGAAGTTCGAGATGGCCGGCGGACCCGTCCACCTCCAGTTCGACGAGGTTGGCACGCCCATCCCAGATTTTACGAACGGTAGTGGTGCCGTCGTATTGCACCCACGTGGTTGAGCCCGTCAGCGGATGCTGCAACCGTGAGACGTGAGTCTTCCAGTCGCCGATATGGAAATCAAAGTCGTGCTGGCCATCGTGGGCCTGTGTACTCGGGCCGGCTTGCGCACTGCCGGCGAGGGTCAGCGCCAAGAAGAGCGTTGCAGAGGCGAGGAAGTGGGGTACGACACTCGATTCTGTATTCATGGGTGCCTGAGCTCGCGACGAATGACCTGTTCCCGAGTGTCTGCTGCCCTACAGCCTCGCTAAAGAGCCACTCCTCTCAACTCGTGAAGTCCAGAATGGATACCATCGTGCAATTGCGCTGCGCGGGCCTTAGAGGCTCAATGCGGTGGTGAAGACCGGCATCCCTGGTTTCATTCAGCGAGGAGGATCCACATGAAAACCGACCCGGGGTCCGGGGACTCGATCCAGGAAAAATTGAATGAACACTGGCGCGCCTCAGCAGCCGGGGACGCGAATGCGGAACACGACATTTACGCAGACGATGCCATTTGTGACTATCCGCAGTCAGGCGAGCGGATTCTCGGGCGCAAGAACTTACAGGCCCTGCGAAGTCATCACCCCGGCAAGCCGTCAGGCTTCCAGGTCAGGCGAATTCTCGGCAACGGCGACCTGTGGATCACGGAATACTCAATCATCTACCAGGGCCAGTCAGCCTACACGGTCAGCATCATGGAGTTTCGCGACGGCAAGGTCGTGCACGAGACCCAGTATTTCGCCGATCCCTTCGAGGCGCCGGCCTGGCGGAGCCAATGGGTTCAGCTGGACGGCACGCACTCGGTGTTACCTAAGGCGTAGCGCTCCAGAACCTCGTCGATGCCCGGCCGGTGCTACTCAACTTCGGTGAGTCCGGCGGGTTTGATATCACTCCATGGTCGCGTCGGGTTCAGTTGATCGACGCCGAGTACGTTGGAGAGTGGGAGCTGCCAGCCTTTTCGAAGAATAAGCTATTGATTTTTATGGGATCACCGCGCCCGACGCCCGTCCGTCGCGCTGCTGCGGTAGTTTTCGCAAAAGAGACCATATTCGCGTGTTGTAAACGGGTTGCCTGCCGGATAATATGACCACAAAATGTGGTCATAGGTGAATCAGTGGATATCTCTGCCGCGCAGTTCAAAGCCGAGTGCCTGAAGCTCATGGATCAGGTCGAAAAAACACGGGAGCCGATCGTGATCACCAAGCACGGTCGTCCGGTCGCACAGTTGTCGCCGGTGTCTTCCGAATCGGGTTCCTTGTTTGGTTACATGAAGGGCTCGATCAAGATCGAGGGCGACGTGTCCACACCCTCGGATGTCCAGTGGAGTGCGCTATCAGGTGATGAGGACCATTTATACGAGCAATCGCTTCGAAAGCGGCCACGCAAGAAAAAATGAGTGCGTTACTGCTCGATACGCACCTCTGGCTGTGGTACGCGGAAGGCAACTCCACGCGCCTGTCCTCGAAGAGCGTGAGGAAGTTGGATGACGCTCGTGAAGCCGATGGATTGCGTATATTGTCGATCTCGGTATGGGAGATCGGAGTGCTACATTCCAAGCGAAGGATTCAACTGTCGGCTCCGCTGCGCGACTGGGTGGAGCAGGCCTTGAGTCCATCTGGCATCACCCTCGTTCCGCTCGATGCCGAAATCGCTGCGGAGAGCACCATGCTACCGGGCGAGCCACACGGTGACCCGGCAGATCGCTTCTTGATCGCCGCCGCGCGCACGAAGGGATTTGTGCTTGCTACACGTGACGAAGATATTCTCGACTATGGAACTGCGGGCTACGTCCGCGTAATGGATCTTTGAGGCCGAACCATTCAGGTCGCCACACCCGCAAAGCGGGCATCGTCACCGTGTCAAGGGCAGCCTTCGCAAGAAGGCTGCCCTTTAGAGCGATTAGAACAACTTCAGCGCGGGTGTCACGTCGCCCATGGCCTTGCCGCCGTTGGCGGTCAGCGCCTGGTCACGCTGGGTGACCCCTGGCAACGGATCGAGGCCGAAGGTGCGGGTGATCAAACGTAGAACGGAACCGGTGTCGTACTGCGTATGGTCCACCGTACCCTTGTTGGCAAAGGGCGAGATGATGATTGCCGGAACGCGGGTGCCGGGTCCGATGAGATCGCCCTTAGGTGGCGCCACGTGGTCCCACTGACCGCCGAACTCGTCATAGGTGATGATGATGACCATGTTGGACCACTGGCTGCTCGCCTGCAGCTTGGCAACCAGGTCGGCAATGTGGGCGTCGCCGTCGCTGACGTTGGCGTAACCCGGATGCTGATTGAGATCACCTTCAGGCTTATAGAACACAACCTGAGGCAGCGTGCCATCGGCAGCCTGTGACACGAGGTCCGTGTAGTCCTTCAAGTGAGCAGCACGGTAATCGGCGTGCGCTGTTGGGTCGAACTCCGCATAGAAGTTCAACGGCTGATGATGGAATTGGAAGCTCGGCGCCACAGGCGGCGGGTTGCTCGCATTGTTGGCTGGCGGCTGCGAGTAGGTCGCACCCGTAGTCGCCGCTAGAGCCTGATTCCAGGCACCCGAGTACCAGGCCCAGGTGACGGTCTTGGCGTCCAACATGTCACCTATGTGCTTTTGTGTCTGCGGCGGTAGCGTTGTGGCCGCGTTCGGATCGGAGAACAGGTGTGTGGCATCCGAGGCCGGCGGTGCGTTGCCGCTGGGCTGATACGGCGGCTGCATGGTGTTCACAGCACGGTAGCCATCGCCGGCGCCGAAGTAATCCTTCGGAGCGATGTTGCCGGAGAGCGTGAATATCGGTGGACCGCTGATTGCCGAGGCGGGCGATCCAGCAGTGGTCGTCAGTTTGTATGTGTACGAACCGTCAGCGTTGGTGTTGACCTGCGCGATGGTCGGGTGGGCGCCGGCCGTGTCCGCATTCGGGTATTGCGGGGCGCAGGCGCAGACCAGGTACTGGTGGTTGAGGAACGAGCCGCCGAAGGCCGCCTGGTAGAAGTTGTCAGCCAGGACATACTGCTTGGCCAACGTGTAAAGAGCGGTGGAGGAACCATCGAAATGGCCCATAACCAGTCCGCCCGAATCGGCCCAGGCGGTGAACTGGTCGTTCTTGCCGCCGTTCATCTGCATCTGGTGCTCGAAGAAGCGGTGATAGAGGTCGCGAGTCACCGTTGACAGGCTCAGCGTCTGTCCGCTGGCAGCCTGGAATGCAGTTTCAATCGAGAACGGCGCGTTGGGCAGGTTGTCGCTTTGCGCCTGGGTCACTGTTGCGCCCTGACCCGCAGCGGTCACTCCGGTCCAGGTCTGGGGCAACTTGGTCAGCACGGTGCCGTCGCGATCGGTCTGGGGCGAAATCTGGTCGGCAGCCGGCAGGCCGTTGGCGCCGGGAAAGTTGCCGTACAGGTTGTCGAAGCTCCGGTTTTCGGCGTAGATCACGACAATATTCTTGACGTTGGACTGCAGCCCCTGAGTGGTCGCAGTCGTCTGATCTACGGTGGTCACCGAGAACGTCCCGCTGACGCCACCCACGGTAAGTGTTGCGGAGGAAGCAGTGGAGGGTGTGCCAGAGGCTACTTCCTGCACGCTCACCTTATCGCCGTTATTGACCGTGCCAGGGGCAGTCGTAAAGGCGCCGCCGTTGATGTTGTAGCTGCCTCCGCTGACCGCAATCGGCACCGTCTTGTTGACGCCATTGACCTTCACATAGTCGCTGGTCTGTGTGCTCGACAGCCGTGCATCAGTGACGGCGGTGAAGGAAAACGAATCCGGGGTGCCATCGTCGTGATCATCGCCGCATGCGGCCAGAATGACGGCGACTGTGATGCCGATAGCTAAAGTGGCGCGTTGACGGCCCATTCGCGTGTTCAACTGTAATTCTCCGAATTGCCCCACTGGGGAAGGAAAGCGGGATGAAAGCGTCGAATTGTGAGAAAGCTGTATGACAGAACGATGACTTTTTGCGACTTTTGATCCAGGCCGCCCGCCTGATAGGCTCTTCGAGATGACATTTTTGTATCAGAAGGGCCACACGGCCTCCCCGTCGGCTGTCGCCGCCTTGCTCCTTTTTCTTGCGGGCTGCGGACCCAAAGAAGGCGCACCCCCAGCGATGGCCGTAGCACCGCCACCTGCGACGGCGGCCAAATCGCACTCCACCGCCCAACAGTCCGCGTTCTACGCCGACAGTTTCAGCAAACGGCCGACCGTTCCCGAAATGACTCGGTTGGGGCGTTCGCTGTTCTTCGATCCGTCACTGTCGGCGTCGGGTCAGTTGGCCTGCGCAACGTGCCACGACCCGAAATTCGCCTACGGACCGCCGCCCAAGGGCGTGACGACCCACGTCGATGGCAAATCGGTGCCGCTCGTCATTGCAAGAGCCATTCCTTCCCTCAAATACCTGCAAATCGTGCCGCCTTTTGGCGAGCACCACTACGATGAGGCTGTAGACGAGAGCGTCGACCAGGGCCCCACCGGCGGACACATGTGGGATGGTCGAGCTGACACACTCCACGATCAGGCGCGGCTGCCCCTGTTTTCCGCATCCGAGATGGCAAACACCAGCGCCGAGCAGATCGTTGCCGGGGTACGGCGGGGTGCGTATGCGCAGTGCGTGAAATCAACTTTCGGCGACGACGTATTCGACGACAACGAGAAAGCATTCAAGGCGGTGTTGATGGCGCTCGAAGTCTTCCAGCAAAGTCCCCGGGAGTTTTATCCGTACGACAGCAAGTACGACAGCTGGCTTCGCGGCAAAGCTCAACTCAGCGAGGCGGAGACCCGCGGCCTGAAGTGGTTCAACGACCCACACGGTGGCAATTGCGCCAACTGCCACCCCAGCCAGATTCGTAACGGCAGCTTCCCGCAGTTCACCGATTTCGGTTTGATCGCGTTGGGTGTGCCGCGCGACCCAGCGCTGGCGGCCAACAAAGACGCCTCCTACTTCGATCTCGGATTGTGTGGCCCGCAGCGCACCGACCTGAAGGACAAGGCGGAATACTGCGGCCTGTTCAAAGCGCCGTCACTGCGTAATGTGACGCTGCGACATACTTTCTTCCATAACGGCGTTTATCACGATCTTCGTGAGGTGGTGGATTTTTACGTGGAGCGCGACAGCCATCCGGAGAAGTTCTACCCGAAGAGCAAGGACGGGCAGGTGAATAAATTCGATGACCTGCCGGCTCAGTATCACAACAATGTCAACACAGAGAGTCCGTTCGGAGAGGAGTCCACGGGTCGTGGACCGCTGCCGAAAAAGCAGCTCGACGATGTCATGGCCTTTCTGGCCACACTGACCGACGGTTACCAGGATCCAAAGAATCCACACCCCCCGGCATCCGACCCGGGGGCGACCCAACCGTCACCCAACGGCTGTTGAGACAACCGCCCACTGCGGCTGCAACTGGGTCGCGTCCAATTGTGAAGTAGCGGGTGTTACGGAATTGCCGAGACCGCCCCCAAAATAATCGCCGTGCCGTGAATGTTGCGTGTCAGGATCAATGCGACCCCGGTCAGCAGCCCTGCCCAGCTCATCACGCGCGGGCTCGTTCACGAGCGAGGGTTTGAGGGGCTGCACTTGCAGTGGCGGTGAGCCGGGTGCAGACTAGTTTCATAATGTTGCTGCCGAGGATCACTGCGCGGCGCCTCGTTTCACTGGTTGCATGCCTCGTGTGCGTGCCGTGCCAGGCTGAATCCGCATCCAACTTCGATCTGCGCCCTGCGCAAGGGGTGTTGAAACGTCTTCTGCCGCTGCAGGCGGCGCAGTTCGAGCTGAGCGCGTTGCCCCGGGCAGGCACTGCCGATCGATTTCGCATCTCGTCCGCAAATTCTCACATAAGCGTGGCCGGCAGCAGCAGCAGCGCGCTGCTCTTCGGGATCAACTGGTATCTGAAGTACATCGCGCAGGCGCAAATTTCCCCCAACGGCGATCAGTTGCCCGCTGGCAATCTACCTCTTCCGGATCGAGTGATCGAGGCACAGACGCCGTACCGATATCGATACGCGCTGAATGAGAATGTCGATGGATATACGGCTGCCTACTGGGATTGGGGCCGTTGGGAGCGGGAAATCGATGTCCTGGCGTTGTCGGGAATCAATGCAATCCTGGTCGAACGCGGCACGGACAGCGTGTTGTACCGGACTTTCCGCGATTTTGGCTATACCGACGCGGAGCTGCGCAACTGGATCACGCTGCCGGCGCACCAGAACTGGCAGCTCATGGGAAACCTCTGCTGTTATAACGGGCCAATCAGCCGGGAGCTGTTGCAGCGGCGGCGCGCTTCGGCCCGGCAGATCATTACCCGGCTGCGTGAGCTGGGGATTACCCCGGTACTACCCGGATTTTTCGGCATCGTGCCGCAAAGCTTCAAGATCAAGTTTCCTCGGTCACATGTCCAGCCACAGGGCAAATGGGCCGGCTTCGAGCGCCCGGACTGGCTCGATCCGCGAGATCCGATGTTCGCCAGGATTGCTGCCGCGTTCTACGCCCATCAGCGAGAGCTCTTCGGACGCTCAGACGTGTATGACATGGAGGTGTTCCAGGAGGGGGGTGATTCAGGGGGGATCCCGGTCGCCGCGGCCGCGAAGGCGGTGCAGAGCGCGCTGGAGACCGCAAATCCCGGAGCGCTCTGGATGATGATGGCTTGGCAGGGCAACCCCCGCCAGGACCTGCTCTCAGGCGTCGACCGCAGCCGCTTGCTGATCGTCGATATCGATCATGACCGCGAGCCGCGCGATCATCGGCAGGTTGATTTTCAAGGCGCGCCGTTTCTGTTTGGGGGCATTTGGGAATTCGGCGGCCGAACCACGCTGGGAGCCAACATCAGTAACATTACTGAGCGTCTGCAGCGGCTGGCTCGAACGAACCCGAACATGGTCGGAACGGCGCTCTTCACGGAAGGCATGGGTACCAATCCGTTTGCCTATGATTTGTTCACCGAGATGGCCTGGCGCGGCTCAACGGTCGATATTTCAACCTGGACGTCCGACTACATCCGTAGAAGATACGGCGCTGCGGATCCGCACGCGCTCGCTGCGTGGCAGATCCTGATCCGTACCGCCTACGACATCCGCATAGATCTCGTGTCGTTCAATAGCGAGCGGGATGCTGCGCAGGAATCGCTCTTCAACGCACAACCCAGTCTCACGGCAAATCGTGCTTCCAACTGGTCACCGGAGGCGATCCGCTACGACGTGCAACTCTTCGAGCAGGCGCTTCCGCAGCTGCTCGCCGCCGCGCCAACATCGAAGAATGTTACATACGATCTGGTCGATGTCGCGCGGCAGACCGTCGCGAATGAAAGCCGCTTGCTGCTGCCCGAAATTGCGGCGGCGTTCAAGAACGGGGATTCCGAACAGTTTGAACATCTCACCCATCGCTGGCTGCATCTCATGGATCTTCAGGAGCAACTGCTGGGCACACATCCCGCCTTCATGGTGGGAACCTGGCTCAATTATGTGCAGCCGTGGGCTTCAACACCTGATGAGTTGGGGCGACTACGCTTCGACGCCCGGTCACTGCTGACAACCTGGGGCGACCGCAATGCGAGCGAGGGGGCGAGCTTGCATGACTATGGCAACAAAGACTGGTCGGGGCTCACCGGGGACTACTACAAAGCTCGTTGGCACGCTTACTTCAATGCGCTGCAGGAGCAGCTTCGCACCGGCACCCCGGCTGCGCCCATCGATTGGTTTGCCTTCGGGGAGCGATGGAACCGCGACACCGGCACCTACACGACGGTCCCCACTGGCGATTCGAGGCAGATCGCGTCGCAGATTGCGCGAGAGCTTGCGGATCGTTGATTGGAATATCCAACGGGAACGCCTCCTACACGGATTGGCCGTGGCGCGCTGCGGGATCCCATGCTCGCTCCCTGGCAACAGCCCACGAAAGCAAACCAGTTCCTGCGGGCGGGTGCGCATGCATTGGTTCCTCCGTGGGAACAGGGGCCTCGTCAACGCTGATAATATTGCGTCTTCTAACGCATAATGCATTGATATTGCGAGTTAAATTCCCGTGAGCGCAAAGCGGGCTCAGTGGCAATAAATAGCAATCTTTGCTATTCTACGGTGCGGCGACTACATAAGAGGTAGCCTGAATGAACATTTCGCTGACCCCCAAGCTCGAAACGTATATCAAGGAGAAGGTCACATCGGGCCTCTATAACAACGCTAGCGAAGTGATCCGAGAAGCACTACGTGTTTTGCTCGAGCGTGAAAATAATGCGTCACCCAAGCCGGTCCGCAAGACTTTTCGTAAATCCAACATTCTCAGCCGGCTTGCTTCACTGGAAAAGCCATTGCGAGAGCGGGGAGTCAACTCGTTGGCACTCTTCGGTTCTGCCCTCCACGGCAAAGCAGGCCCGGATAGCGATATCGACCTGCTGATCGACGTGGCTGCAGATTCGCGCTTCAGCCTGGTCGATCTGGTCGATTTGCAGGACTTTCTTCAGGATCGTCTCGGACACGAGGTCGATGTTGTAACGAAGGCGGGACTCGACCCCCTGATTCGAGACCGTGTGCTGCGCGAGGCAGAAGGCATTTTCTAGTGGATAAGGATCCTCATCTGTACCTGGGTCACATGCGTGAGGCTATTGCCAACATCGCTGCCGACACAGACGGATACGACTTCGAAAGATTTCGTAGCGACCGACGTGCGCGCCAACTCGTGGAGCGCAACCTCGAGATTCTGTCGGAAGCAAGCCGGCGCCTTCCCCAGGAATTAAAGGATCTGGAGGCTGCCATTCCATGGCGAGCGATCGCCGGCATCGGCAACATTCTGCGGCATGAATATCATCAGACCTATCCCACAGTTCTGTGGGATACGTGCAAAAAGGATCTGCAGCCCCTGGAGGATGCGGTGAAGCGGATCTACCAACATATTGCGGGGCAAACGCGGTAGAAGCGAGCGCTGCGCGTTGTCCGGGATGCGGGCCCGAGATTTGAATTCCTCCTGACCGCAATGGGCTCGGCCTGCCGCAACGGCACTACGGCCTGTAAGTGCGTGTGCGCCCCTCGTTGACTGGTGGTATTACTCAGACAATACTACTGCTCTTGAGGTAGCGCTACCAGATAGTATAGACATCGAGGGGGACGTGTAATGAAGCGGGCTGCAGCGGGGATCCTGGGCGCGTGGGCGGTGGTCGCTTGTCTGAACGGTGCTGATGCGCAAAATGCAAACAGCGCCGCGTACCTGAATACCGGGCTTTCATTTGAAGAGCGTGCCTCGGATCTCGTGCACAGGATGACGCTGCCGGAGAAAGCGTCACAACTCGTCAACCAGGCACGAGCGATTCAACGGCTCGGCGTACCGGCCTATGACTGGTGGAGCGAGGCTTTGCACGGAGTCGCCCGTGACGGCACGACGGAGTTTCCGGAGCCTGTTGGGTTAGCAGCTACATTTGATAGCGCCGCCATTCACGAGATGGCAGGCGTCATCGGCATAGAGGGTCGTATCAAGCACGCGAAAGCAGAAGCGGAAGGCCATTCAAATATTTTTGAAGGGCTGGATTTCTGGGCGCCCAACGTCAACATTTTCCGCGATCCGCGCTGGGGTCGCGGACAGGAAACGTACGGGGAGGATCCGTATCTGAGCGGCCGGTTGGCTGTAGCCTTCGTGACGGGCCTGCAGGGCGATGATCCCCGGTATTATCTGGCCATCGCAACCCCGAAGCACTTCGCCGTCCACAGTGGGCCGGAACCCACCCGGCATTTTGCAGACGTTGATGTGAGCCGCCACGACCAGGAAGACACCTATTTGCCGGCATTCCGCGCGGCGGTCGTTGAAGGTCGCGCTGGCTCCGTAATGTGCGCTTATAACTCCGGCAATGGTGAGCCTGCCTGTGCCAGCCAATTCCTGCTCCAGCACACTTTGCGGGACGCATGGCAATTCCAAGGCTACGTGGTCTCTGATTGTGGGGCTGTTCGTGACATCTTCAGCGGACACCATTTCCGGCCAACCCAGGCTCAATCCTCAGCAATCTCTCTTCAACGGGGCATGGACAATGAGTGCGTGGACTTTCTCGACCCGGTTCGCGACGACCACGACTATCGACCCTACATTGACGCGGTACAGGGCGGCTACCTCTGCGAACGGACCATCGATCAGGCCCTGAATCGCTTGTTCGTTGCCCGAATGCGGCTGGGCATGTTCGATCCGCCGGCGCGCGTCCCGTATTCGAAAATCGAAGTGAGCCGACTCGACAGCCCCGCGCATCGGGAACTTGCACGGCACCTCGCTGAGGAGTCGATGGTGCTGCTCGCGAACGATGGAGTGCTTCCGCTGCGGTCGGTCCAGCGGATTGCGGTGGTGGGATCATTGGCTGAGCAGACGGGGGTTCTGCTCGGGAACTACAACGGCAACCCGAGTCACACTGTCAGTGTGTTGGAAGGGCTGAAGGCGGAGTTTCCGAACGCCCAGATAACGTTTGTTCCGGGCACACAGTTTCTGTCAACTCGCGGTGACGCCATTCCTGCTGAGTTGTTTACCACGCGAGCGGGGAAGCCGGGCCTCACCGCCGTATATGCCACGGGGACCGGCATCGGATCCGAGGCCACTCCGGTGGTCTCGCGGGTGGAGCCCGAAATCAATCTTGCGCGCAACGGTCTCCCCCATGAGCTGCAGTCCAATCGTGCATTCAGTGTCCATTGGACCGGCTACTTCAACCCCGCTGTGACAGGGGATTACCTGTTGGGAGTCAGGGCGGGCGGCTTCGCGCGGCTGTCGCTCGAGGGGCACGTGTTTGTCCAGGCGTCGGGATTGGAGGGCAATCTGCGGCGGGTACACCTCGAAAAAGGACAGCCCCTGTCGATTGAATTGGAGTACGGAAGATCAGCCTCTCAACAACAACCGCAGGTCCAACTCATCTGGGCTCCGGCCATGAATGTACCCGATCCCGCCGCGTTGGCGGCTGCAAAAGATGCAGACGTAGTGATTGCGGTTGTTGGAATCAGCAGCCGTCTCGAGGGTGAAGAGATGCCCGTCGACGAGCCCGGCTTCTCTGGCGGGGATCGCACAGCGCTCGATATGCCGGCAGCTGAAGAGGAGTTGGTGCATGCAGTAGCAAGTGCACACAAACCTCTCGTAGTGGTACTACTGAATGGCAGCGCACTCAGCGCCCAATGGGAAAAAACACACGCGAATGCCATCCTCGAAGCCTGGTATCCAGGCGAAGAGGGTGGTGCCGCGATCGCAAAGACACTGAGCGGCAGGAACAATCCCGCCGGTCGCCTGCCGGTCACGTTCTATCAGGACGTGCGCCAATTACCGCATTTTGAAGATTACAGCATGAAGGGCCGGACCTATCGGTACTTCCAGAAGGAGCCCCTGTGGCCATTCGGCTATGGACTGAGCTATACGACTTTCAACTACAGCCGGTTGATGCTGCCAACAACGCCAATCGGGGCCAGCGACCCTCTGATTGTACGCGTGACCATCACGAATGCAGGTAAGGTCGCGGGAGACGAAGTTGCGCAGCTGTACCTGAAATTTCCGGACATTTCGGGTGCACCGATCCGGGCACTACGGGGCTTCAAACGCATCCACCTGGAGCCGGGCGCCAGTCAGGATGTCGAATTCCGCCTCCAGGGCCGGGATCTCAGCATGGTCACCGACGAGGGTCAGATCATCGTTGCGCAGGGCAAGTACGGTTTGTCGGTCGGAGGTGGTCAGCCCGACACGGCGGCGCCGTCGGTATCCGGTCAGTTTCAGGTGACGGATCAGCGGGCGCTCGTGGAATAATGCAGGTGTTTGGCGACGACCTCAGTCGCGGACAGGCCGCTACCTCGTAGGAACAATCTCATGACAACGACTCTTTGGCTGCGCATTTCGCAGGCAGCATGTCTGGTGGGAGCGGAAAATAGTCACGGCCGCAGGGTTTCACCACCCAACGGCCTCACCATCCTTGCGGTGATCCGAGGCGCCTCGATACACGCCTGCAACAGGCTGCTCGGTTGCAGTCGCTGAGACACTTGGTGCGGAATCGTTGACTGCGGGTAGAAACCAGATCCCCTGGAGTCCGCCCATGTGCTCCCCGTTGGCTGACTGCACCTTGTGTCCCTTCGCCTGCAGGCTGGCGCCAACCAGGTTGTAGAGGTTGGACTCGAGGTTGAGCGTGTTGGTTGCCTGCACGTGGTTGAAGCGGGCTGCGTCGCTGGCCGCCTGGGGATTGGCCCCCAGGTCGATCATGTCGACCAGCACCTGCGCGTGTCCCTGCGCCTGTTGGGCGCCGCCCATGAGACCGAAAGACATCACGGGCTGTCCGTCTTTCATGAGAAAGCCCGGCAGCAGTGGTCGATTGAGTGCCGATTCGTCACTTTACCCTGTCATTTCGCCAAAATAGGCTCATTTTCCGCACATAACTGCAACTTCTCCCTGACACCGCGTTTCATTAGGATGTTCACACCGGATACCGCTCGTCCACGAGCTAAGCTTCCCGAGGATCTCGTCGTGATCAAGTACATCGGCGTGGCCGATATTCAACGAATCGTCCAGGAGATCGGCACCGGCACCTTCATCGCTCATCTCGCCGAGCAGATCCAGGGTGACTTCGAACGCTGGGCCGAATTCGAGAAATCCCCGCGGCTCGCGAGCCACTCCGATGGTGGCGTCATCGAGTTGATGCCCATCAGTGACGGCACCTTCTATTCTTTCAAATATGTCAATGGACACCCGCAGAATACGGCCGCCGGTTTACTGACCGTGACGGCCTTCGGCGTACTGTCCGACGTCTCCACCGGGTACCCCCTGTTGCTTTCCGAGTTGACAGTCACCACGGCCCTGCGCACCGCTGCCATGTCTGCACTTGCGGCGAGGTGGCTGGCGCGTGCCGACTCACGCGTCATGGCTCTCATCGGCAACGGGGCGCAAAGCGAATTCCAAGCCATCGCCTTCCACCGCCTGTTGGGAATTCGCGAACTGCGAATCTACGACATCGATCCTCTTGCCTGCGCAAAGTTGGAACGCAACCTTCGCTCGTTACCCGATCTCGGCGACCTGAAAATCGTGCGCGCGGCCAGCACACCGGATGCGGTCCGCGGTGCCGACATCGTGACCACAGTGACGGCCGACAAGCGAAACGCGGTGATCCTGACTCCGCCAATGATCGCACCCGGGGTTCACCTCAATGCCGTGGGCGGTGATTGCCCCGGTAAGACCGAGCTACACCGGGATATCCTCCTGCGCCCCGACTCACGGGTCTTCGTGGAATACGCTCCCCAGTCACGGATCGAAGGCGAGATCCAACAGCTCCCCGGCGACTTTCCGGTGATCGAATTCGCGGACGTGATCAGGCACAACCGCCCCGGACGCGCCCATCCGGCGGAGGTGACGATCTTCGACTCGGTGGGTTTCGCGCTCGAGGACTTCACCGCCCTGCGGTTCTTGCACGATCTGGTGGACGACCGTCCACAGTGGTGCCGGCAGATCGATCTCATCCCCGACCTCGATGATCCGAAAGACCTTTTCGGCGGCGCGTTGGGCGGAGCAGGGCGCGTCCGCATGCAGCGTGCTGCCTAGTGGAGCGTGATCGCTGACACGGCTCTCACCCCAGGCAGAATGTCTGCAGATGAATGCTGGTCTCCGTAGTCTCGATGCCTTTGATCTTGCGTACCCGTTCCAGAATATCGGACAGCTCGGTGATGGATGCCGCGTGAACTTCGGCGAGCAGATCCCACCGCCCGTTGGTATCGTGTAACGAGGTTACGGCCGGCTCACCTAACAACGCTCGTACGACCTCCGGCGTTCGGTCTCCTTCGACCGCGATGCTCATCCAGGCTTTGATTTCCTGAGGTACCGCGTCCGGTCGAACTCGGACCGTGTAGCCGACGATGACGCCACTCTGCTCGAGTCGCTTGATGCGATTGCCAACGGTCGCGCGTGAGACCTCCAGTTTTTTGGCGAGGTCGGCCACGCTCATTCGAGCATCGATTCGCAATAGACCGAGCAGGGTGTGATCCAGGGCGTCCAAAGAGTGCATGCCAAGTGTGGACTGAGCAGCGACTGTAGGTGCGCCCGGCCAGCTTCGCAAGCGGCCTCACGGCCGCTGCGATGACATGCGTACCCTTCAGAAGGACACTAGATAAGTAACTGTGTACTTGCGGCCCTGGATCGCATAGTAGGTCGTGTTGCTCGTGCCGACCTCATTTACGATCTGGAACGTATTGGTGAGGTTCGAGCAGCCGAGTGAAATGGTCCCGTACGAGGGGGTCTTGTAGCTGATGTCGCCACTGACCAGGTCGTAGGCAGTAGTGCGCCAGCGCAGGGCCGGTACCTGGTCCTCGTTCAGGTTCATGGACCAGAAGTGACTTTCCACCAGGTCCACCGACAGGAAGCTCAGCGGGCTCCAGTCGAGCCGGATGACCCCCTTGTCCGGGTCCTGGCCGACCGTGGAGGCGGGAGTAATGTTGATATTCACCGGCAGTCCGGGCGCCGTCGAGGTAAACGCCTGCATGTGCGAATAGGAGCCGCTCACTCGCCATTCGTGGTTGAATTTCCATTCACCCGTGAGCTCGAGACCCCTGCGTTCCTGAGGATTGCGCGACACCGACTGCAGCAGGGTGTTGGGATCGGTGACGACCAGGGTACTCGCCGGCGAGCGCGCGTAATAAATATCGGCGCCGACGCTGCCGTGACTGCCACGCCAGTTCACGCCGCCCTCGTAGTTCGTGGTTTTGATGGGATCGACTGCGGCGACCGTATTGATCGATTGTCCCGGCTTGTTGGTGTTGCGAATGACTGTGCCGATATCGGGAAGATCGTAGCCTTGCGAGTAACCGACGAAGGTGGACCATCCGGCGGGGAGCCGGTAAACGGCACCATAGTTCTCTACCGTGGTGGTATAGGTCTTCTCGCCGCCGCCGAAAGTGACCCCGTTGGTGGCGGGGGCGGTCACATAGAGTGTCTGGAAGGTCGGGACGGTGATCTTGCCCGCCTGATAGCGGGCGCCTGCGCTCAAAGTCAGCGGCCCGCGATCGTAGCTCATCTGGGTGTAGCCCGAATTCGCGGTGAAATGCATGTCCGGCAGCCAGACGCGGTTCGTCACGACGAGATATTGCTGCGTATCGTCCTTGTTGTAGTCGTAGCCCGCGTTGAAGGTAAATCCATCCACGAGGAAGTCGGATTTGACCCAGTAAGCCTTTACCCCTGACTTCTGGCTCGTGACCGAGGCGGCATCGATGAGTGTCCCGATGGGCGCGAGGCGCGGATCCTGCTTGCCCGGGTCTATGGAACCGGTGTTGGGGAGGGCCTCCTTCGAGAGGTAGCCGAGCGCCGTGAAGGTGCCGCCAAACACGGCGGAGTTAGTGTATTCAGCCGTGCTCTCGCGTATGTGATTCGCGAACGCAGGTCCTGGGTTGGGCCCGCGCTGGGAGCTCTGCACGATGCCCTTCGAGCGATTTCCGGGCTGCAGGCTGTTGTAGTTGTTGTTGCCATTGAGGTCGTAATTGTTGAAATACAGCTGGACGCGTTGCGCCAGGTCCGCACCGAAATTGTACCCGAGCTTGGCCGTGATCGAATCGGCCTTGGAATCCATGTAAGAGCCGTTGCTGTTGAGGTATTCGAGATTGCCCCGGGCGTCGAAAAACATCGGCCGCGACTGAGTGCCCAGCGACAGCAGGAAATCCAGGTTCTGCTTCTTGAGCATGGTGAGGCCGGTGGCCTTCCAACCAATGTAGTCCGAGCGCAGCTGGGTCTCCATTGCGGTCTGCACCGTGTTGATGACCCCCTCCGTTTTGGGTGTCTTGGTGATGTAATTGATCATGCCGCCGGAGCCGCCCAGGCCCTCGATGGCCGAAGCACCGTTGACTACTTCGATGCGCTCGATCAGCAGCGGGTCGACCGCGGCGGACGACATGCGCCCGATGTCCCGCAGTGGGGTGGATATCAACACCCCGTCCAGGAAGAACTGGGGTCGTTTGCCCCGCAACAGCTCACCCGACGTTGTCAGATCGTCAAATGACGCTGTATAGCCGGGAATCGCCTGTGCGAGCACCTCGTTGGAGTCCAAGGATGAGAGCTGGATATTCTCCAGGTCCTGGCCGCCTATGGAGACGACCGAACCGGGAATGTGGTCGATAGCTCTTGCCGTACGAGTCGCGGTCACCACGACTTCCGGAGCGTACCCCGGTTCTGCTCTTTCCGCGCCGCCATCCGGGACGTCAGCGGGGGCGGGCGTTTCAGCAAACGCAGGTGTCGCCGCAATGAGACCCACCAACAGCGTTCCTGCGGCAGACAATACAAAACGTTCGTTCAATGACGTGATCACTTAATTCTCTCCCCCGCCTCGTTAATCGAAGTCGAATCGAAGTCTTTGGTGTGATGAATCGCCGGCGACGATCGGCGCCGTTCCAATCACATCAGACCTGCTGCAGGCGGCCCCATCGCCAGCAGCACGAGCATGCGAACCTTTGGATAAAGTATTGTCGAAGCGAGATGTTTTTTCAAGAACAAAAAGACAAAAATACCGGCAGGCGGTACCGATTTATGCCCGAACTGGGGGTTTGGGAGCCCCTTGAATTGTATTTTTGACCTTAGCAGAGCGCAGGCGCTTCGGATTGGGGGGCCAGGTGCCCATCTTTCGAAGCGCTGCAGGTTAGCGAATCGTGATTCGCATCGGCCGTCGTGGGGGTGAAGGTGAACGCCGATCCCGCATTGACCGCCGTCGCCGCACGGCCCGAGATCGACGGGGGCTGGTTGGCCGGAACTGCAGCCACCGCGGGCGGGCTGGTTACAGTAATTGAGAACGTCCTGGTGGTGACGAATCCATACCAGTTACGTGAGCCGGAGCGAAATGTTGCTGTAGGTACCGACTTCCCCGCTATCTCTCACTGTTATGTTCGAGACCGGAGGCTTTGCGTCCCCGCCTTGCGACGGGTTTGCCCTGACGAGGCTGGTTCGTCACCGGGCGACCTGTCGACAACTGGTCTACGATGAAATCGGAAAATCCTCGCGTCGCTTGCCGCGGTGCAACCCAACATTGAGGTGGGCGCAGCAATTCAAGGGGGACATGGGATCAGTGGATTGAGTTCGAGTGCGAATTGTGGGACGAGACTCCTGATGCGATACTGGCAACGGCGCCCGATGGACGCCTGCTGTACTGGAGGCGCGCTGCGCGGTGAACTCAACCTGGACCGTGGAGCGGCGATGCCTGGATTCGCCGCAGCAAGGCTGTAGCTGGGCTGCCTGGCCGACGACCTGACTCCAAGGATGCGACGCAGTCGGTCGGCATCGAGATCTGCCGTAAGGGAGTATAATTTCCGCTATCAGTTTCCCGTGCTCAGGAAAGAGTTATGTCGACCTATTCCGCCCCTGCCCGATCGGACCGATGGGAAATTCTGGATCATCTGCGAACGCTTCGCACGAACCTCGCGCAGGCGCGCAGTGCGCTCATGCATTTTCAGGATGACCGATACGATCGCGACAAGCTGGAGCCTGCTGCGCGCCGCGTCGATCAACTGATGAACATATTTTCGAGCACCATAGAGCCCCCTGCACAAGGTCAGGTCTGGATGGGTGAGATTCAAAACGGGGTCGAGCAAGTGACCAACCCGAAGGCGGCCGAGGCGCTGTGTCTTGCGCGTGTGGATATTCTGGCTTTGCTCGATGTCATGCGCGGCAACCCGGCAGCAGCCACCCGAATCTGAGCGGCGAAGCTCCGTCATGCCACCAACCCGCGCCGTTCGCCTTCGCCGGGTTTCCGGGTCCCGTCGTCAGCTCGTGCATGCTAGAGGCGATCGTGTTTCGCGTGTGCCGCCCGAAGCAGGGTGAAACTGAATGTCGCGCCACGACCAATTTGAGCCTCGGCCCAGATGCGGCCTCCGTGGCGAGTGATGATTCGGTGCGCGTTCGCCAAGCCGATCCCGATACCTTCGAATGCTTCGACACCCGCGATTCGCTTGAAGACGCCGAACAGGGTCGTGACATGTTGCATATCGAATCCAACCCCATTATCGCGCACGAAGATGACCACTTCGTCGGCACGACCTGCGCGCCACCCGATCTCGATGACAGCCGGGTCCCGGGTGCCTGTGTACTTGATCGCGTTGCCGATCAGATTGACAAACACCTGGCGCAGCAGAATGGGATCGGCGAGTGCCCTCGGCAGGCGTTTGCGCTGCCACTGAATGTTGCGCCCCTGACAGTCCGGCCGCAGAGCGTGCAGCGCCTCCTCGAGCACGTCCTCCAGGTCAATCTGCGTTGGCTTCAGTTGCTCCCGACCCAGGTGGGCGAATACCAGGAGCGCTTCGATGAGCTCGTTCATGCGTGCGGCGCTGGCGATGATGCGGGCCAGCGAATCGCGGCCACCGGCATCGAGCCGGTCAGCGGACAATTCCTCCAGAAGGCCTGCAAATCCAGTGATGTTCAGCAGCGGCGTCCGCAGGTCGTGCGCGATGGAGCTCGAGAAGGCTTCCAGCTCCTGGTTGGCCGCCTCGAGAGCGGCGGTTCGCTGCGCCACCCGGCTCTCGACGGTCCGATTGAGCTCCAGAATCTGCTCGTGAGCGTGCTGCAGCTCCGCCACCACCTCAGTCAACTCGGCGCCGCGCGTTTCGAGCTTGTTTGCCAGAGCCGCGCTGTACTTGCGCAGCACGACCAACTCATTGGCTGCTGTACGACCGTTGTCAGCCTCGATCACGGACAGTTTGCTGTTGTTGAGGTCTTTCATGATTCAAAGCTATTCCAGGTTGCGCGGTTGATCGGCGCGCGGGACGCGGTTGCGCTGCGTTGCGCGAGTCCTGTCGCGATTCAATATATTCCTGCTGTGGCTGCGGCGCAGGCCGCGACCTCGCACTTTCGCCATAAACAAATCCGTATGAGCAGGGGGACGGGTGTGCCCGCAACTGGGAGTGCGGATTGCTCATGATTCCAACAGCTCAGAGGAGCGGGGCACGGGACTATGGGTCAGCTGCGCAATCGCTGTCCGCAGGTCACCGAGGTTTGGCGGCTTGCTCAAGACCCGGTCCACATGCTCGGGAAATTCGTTCTCGGCATTCATGCGATGGCCCCAACCGGTAAGCAATATCACGGGAGTTATGGGCGCGTGCTCCTTGATTGCGGCCGCGACTGTCCGACCATCGACATAGGCCATCCCCAGGTCGGTCACCACGACGGCGAAACCCTCGCCGCGCTGTTGCGCAGCTACAAAGGTATCGATGCCGGTCTGACCACCATCGGCTACCGAAACTGCGTGTCCGTCCCGTTCGAACGCTACCTGTAGCGATCTCAAGAGCACCGGATCGTCGTCCACAAACAGAATACGCAGTGGTTGCAGGGCGTGTGGTATCCCCCGAGGCAAGGTCGAGGTGATTTGTCTCGACGGAAACGTGAGGCTCATCGTCGTGCCCTCGTCGAGCTCGCTCCGAACCTCGAGGGTCGCGCCGTGACGTTGCGCCATTCCATACACCATGGCTAGCCCGAGCCCCGTCCCACGTTCGCCCTTGGTGGTGAAGAAGGGCTCGAGGCATCTGCTTCGGGTAGCCTCACTCATGCCAACGCCCGTATCGCAGACTTCGATCTGAACCTGATCGGGCGCGCGCCCGCGTCCGGGCGGGGTCGCGCCGGGCACGATTCGCGAACGCAAGGTAACGGTACCGCCTGTGGGTAGTGCATCGACCGCATTCAGAACCAGGTTGGTGAAGGCATCGCGAATTTCGTTTTCCGCGCCCATGACAATGGGAGGCGTTGCGGTAAAATCCGTGTCCATCCTCACGACGATCCCGTGCTTCCGGGGCATGTCACTCCAGCGTGCGCGGGTCACGTCTGCGACCTGCTGGAGCACTTCGTTCAAGTTGACTGGGGCCGGCACCAGCTCACGCTCGCGCGGGCGGGAGAATTCCCTCATGCGTGCGATAGTGCGTGCCACATCATCAATGGAGCGTTGAATTACCGCGAGATCGTTGCGAGCTTCCGGGCTCGTCTCCTGCTCGAGAAGTGATTGTACGTACAGCGCGGCGGGTGACAGTGCGTTGTTGATGTCGTGAGCAATGCCGCTTGCCATTTCACCCACCGCCCTCAATCGCTCGTGTTGCATGACCACATGCTGGGTCTGACGCAATTCTTCGAAGGCACTCTGAAGCGAAGCATAGAGCTGGGCCTGGTGTGTCGCCAACGCCACGTGTTCAGTCAGTTGTCGAAGGAATTCACATTCTGCGCTGCCGAAAGCACCTACCCCGCACCGTGCTGCGACCATGAGCCCGAAAACACGGCTCTCGACGATCAAAGGTGCGATGACGACCGAGCGCAAGCCGCCAAGTGCGAGCCGTGCTGGAAAGTCGAAGGCTGAGGCGCCGATATCGGATTCATACACGAGCTCACCGCGCATGCAGCGTCCGAGCCCATTTTCGTCAATCTCAATTCGATCCTGTTCGGCCATATTCATGCTGGCCTGCAGTGCCTGGCTGCGCGGGCCCACACAAGTCACGCTGAGTGCCGTTTGGTGCGGCTCGCACAGGCACATGCATCCAAAATCGATGGGTAAGTGATCCTCGAGGCTGCTCAGCACCACCCGGAAGATGCTCGGCAGGTCCTGCCGATTGCCGATGGCGCGCGTCGTCTGATCGAGTAGATTCATCCGCCCCAACTGTGTGCGGAGCTTCACCTCGGTGCGCTCGAGGTTCGCAATTGCGGTGCGTCGCTCAGTTATGTCACGAACATAGGCGGCGAACAGCGGCGGCCCGGCGCCGGGCATTCGATTGATGCTCAATTCGATGGGGACGGTCGAGCCATCGCTGCGCAGGCCGGTCAGCTCGATGCGTCTGCCTAGAACTACAGTCTCCCTTGATGCAAGGTACCGTGCCAAGCCGCGCTGGTGGGCCTCACGTTGAGCGACCGGGATGATCTTCTCTTCGAGTTGTTGCCCAATGACGGAATTGCGTGGGTATCCGAATATTCGTTCGGCCCCTGGACTGAATTCCGTGATCCGCCCCAAGTGATCCATCGTGATGACGCCATCGAGCGCGGTCTCGACGATGGATCGTGTACGCAATTCGCTGTCGGCGAGGGCGAGTTCGGCCTGGTGCCTCGTTGCGACTTCGACCTGCAGGTTCGTGTTCGTAGCCTGAAGTTCGGCAGTGCGCTGACGTACCCGCTCTTCGAGCGTCGAGTTGCTGTGGATCAGTTCCGCCTCCGAGTGGGCACGGTCGAATGCATCAGAAGAGGCCATCCGCATCATCGTCAATTGTAGTGTCAAATATCCGCATAGCTTCCCGACGTGCGCCACCATTGCCGACACGTCGTGAGGGCTGCGCGAGTAGAGCATCGCAATGTGCCCGAGGCACATTAGAGTGGCCATCCGTGTCACGGCGGGGTAGATCCGATTCGCGTCCCGCCTGCGCCAGCAGACGAGCCCCACCACCGCCCACAGTGGTGGCACGAGTAGGAGTGTCGGGCGCGAGAGGTCGTACAAACTCGGTGTCGAATACCGAGGCAAAAAATAGAAAAGCGTTAGAAGGGCGGCGCCAAGGAGTAGCAGGGCCGATGCCATCTCCATAGCTTGCCTCAGCGTGCCTCGGGCCAACCAGATGGCACAGAGAACTCCAATTGGGAGTATGTGCGCCGCTGGGGCCCAGGTTCCGTACCGCAGCCAATCGTGGAGTTGCACGAAGTGCGCGATCCTCCCGGTCCACTCCACAATGACCGCGACGTGCACGAGCTCCAGCAGCGCTGCAGTGGCGAAGCTTGCCGCGAGCCAGGTTAGTAGCGATTGGTTGGTACGCGCCCCCAATTCCCACAGCGAGATCCCGAGCATGCCGGATAGCAGGCATGCGCCAGTGTCGAGGGCTATGTGCAGCTGTGGAGATTCACCGCGGCCCGCTGAAAACAACAATGCGCTGATCAGCAGGAACGCCGTCGGCGGCCCGACGACGACGCAATCTCGTCGCCACTCTCGGACCTGAACGGTCATCTTTGGATGAGAACTCATTCGTGACCTATCCGGATATTCCGCGACGCAAATGCATTGAGCTGATGCTGCCATCGCCGCAATGCGATGCTCGTTTAGTGTTGTTGCAATTGCTCCAATGCCCGAGCGCCGGTCTCGACGAAATCCATGCGCCACATGTTGTGCAGTCAATGCAGGCGTGATCGAAGCCCGTCCAGGACAGGCCCTTCGTCGTCGACAAAGAGGATGCCATGATGGGCGGCCGGAGCGCTTCAGTCCAGCGCTCGTTCCTGAAGAGCAGCATCACGCTGCCGGCGAGTTGATGCGCCGCACCCGCCGCCTGAGTGGCCGCTCCGAGCGGCAATTGCCTATGTGCGCTATCGCACGGTTCGCTGCGGCGCGCGCCTGTCTGAATAACGTGACCGGGAATTTTGACCCGCAAAGGATCGCCTTGTCTCGCAAAGATATACTGCTGATTCAGTCTGACCCTAAGGATGCCAAGGCCGTTCGGGAAGCGCTAAATGGGTCCTTCCAGGTTGACTGGGTGAGGACCTGCTCCGAGGGCCTGCAGCGACTGGCCTTGGAACGACAAAATGGAAGACCAGCGGCGGACGCTTTCGGCGCGGTGTTGGTCGACCTTTTCCTGCCCGACAGCCAGGGAATCGAAACCTTCGATCAGATCTTTCGCGCCTTGCCGGAGATTCCCATGTTGATCCTCAGTGCCGAGAAGGATGAGGACGTCGCCAAACTGGCGGTACAACGCGGAGCTCAGGATTATCTACTGAAATCCCGCCTCGACAGTTACTCGTTGCCGAAGACTCTCGACAGCATGGTAGAGCGAGCTGCGAACGCCGAGGCGTTGTTCGATGAGAAAGAGCGTGCCCAAGTCACGCTCAACTCCATTGGCGATGCCGTGATGAGCACGGATGTCTGGGGGAACATAACCTATCTGAACGTGGTGGCCGAACACCTGACGGGATGGTCCGGCAAGGAGGCCGCAGGTCGTCCACTCGAGGACGTATTCCGAATCATCGATGCCGCCACACGCGCAACCATGGAGAATCCCATGAAGCTGGCGATGCGGGAAAACAAAACCGTGGGACTCACGCCCAACTGCGTTCTGATCCGGCGCGATGGGGCCGAAACCGCCATCGAAGATTCCGCCGCCCCCATCCACGATCGCCGCGGACAGGTGACCGGCGCGGTCATCGTGTTTCGCGACGTCAGCGCGGCGCGGGCTCTAACGGTCAGAATGTCATATCTGGCGCAGCACGACAGTCTCACCGATTTACCGAACAGAACATTATTCAGCGACCGACTGACCGAGGCGATTGCGATGGCGCAGCGTTACCGGCGAAATCTCGCGGTGCTGTACATGGATGTGGACCGCTTCAAGCATATAAACGACTCTTTGGGTCACGATGTCGGCGACCGCTTGCTGCAGGCCATCGCGGTCCGGTTGTATGCGTGCGTGCGCAGCTCGGACACGGTGAGCCGGCAGGGGGGCGATGAATTCGTGATCCTGCTGTCCGAAGTGACGCACGTCGAGGATGCGGGGGTCATCGCGGAGAAAATACTCAACGCGCTGAAGACACCCTACCGCATCGACGACCACGATCTGCATCTGACCGTGAGTATCGGTATTGCCAGCTATCCCGAAGACGGGGCGGAGGCGGAAGCCTTGATGAAGAATGCCGACCTTGCGATGTATCACGCCAAAGACAACGGGCGCAACAACTACCAGTTCTTTCAGGCAGAAATGAACGTGCGCGCGGTCGAACGTCAGTCCGTGGAAAACGGGCTTCGAAAAGCCGTGGGGCGGCAGGAATTTGTGTTGTATTACCAACCGAAGATGAATCTACTGACCAATGCGATCGTCGGTGTCGAAGCGCTCATCCGGTGGCGCCACCCGCAGCGCGGACTCGTTCCGCCAGCGCAATTCATTCCAGTCGCGGAACAGTGTGGCCTCATTGTGCCGATCGGCCGGTGGGTCATTCGCGAAGCCTGCCGCCAGGCCCGTGCCTGGCAGGATGCGGGGCTCATGCCGATCCGCGTTGCGATCAACATCTCCGCGGTGGAATTGCATGACAAGGATTTTGTTGCGACCGTGCGCTCCATTCTCACGGAGACGGGCCTCGAACCGCGCTACGTGGAATTCGAGCTGACCGAAACCTTCCTGCTGCAGGATTCGAATTCCACCTCGCTGGTGCTCCGAGCCCTCAAAGACCTGGGTGTGGGGCTCGCGCTCGATGACTTCGGGACCGGTTATTCGAGCTTGAGCTATCTGAATCGCTATCCGATCGACACCTTGAAGATCGATCGGGCGTTCGTTCGCGATATCACTACGGATGTTGACGACGCCAGTATCGTTAGAGCAGTGATCAGCATGGGAAGAAGTCTGCATATGCGTGTAGTGGCGGAAGGTGTGGAAACCCAGGAACAGCTCGCATTCCTCAAGCAACAGAGCTGCCCTGAGGCACAAGGGTATTATCTCAATCAGCCGGTGGAGGCCGAAGCATTCACCCGGTTACTGGGGCGCAGTGTTGGGGACACCGCCGTCTGAACCGAACGCACCGCTTGCACACGAAGCGAAACGCGCGGGTCTGACCACAGCCCGAGTCCTGATCGTCGACGACAACGCGATGAACATTGCCCTCGCCCGAATCGTGCTGGAAGGCGAGAACTTCGAAGTCGAGGCCGCGGCCGACGGCCTGCAAGCGATGCAGAAGGTGGCGTCGTTCAGGCCGGAACTGATCCTGATGGACATCCAGATCCCCGGCTCGGACGGACTCGAGCTGACCCAAACCCTGAAGCGGGATCCGACCACGCGCCACATCCTCGTCATCGCGTTCACTGCCTTCGCAGGACATGGCGACGAGGCGAAATTGCGCACCGCCGGATGTGACGGGTCTCTGGCCAAACCGATCGACGTAAAGACGTTCGGCTCGCAGGTGCGATCCTTACTGGAAGCGTCCCGAGTCATCCCGAATCTCACGTCGGCAACGTAAAGTTAAACGTCGCTCCCTTACCGACTGTTGCCTGTGCCGAAATTGTTCCACCATGACGCTTGAGGATGCGTTGCGCGATCGCGAGGCCCAGACCTGTGCCTTCAAATTCGCTCTCAGTGTGCAAGCGTTGAAAGCTCGAGAACAACCGCTCGGCGTGGAGCATGTCAAAACCGGCGCCGTTGTCGCGGACGGAGTAAGTCACCTCGCCAGGGCGAAGTTGGCCTGTGACTTCAATGATCGCTTGCGGCACGCGTCGAGTGAATTTGAAAGCATTGGAAAGGAGGTTCACCAGCACCTGTTTGAGCAGCGACGGATCTGCAGACGCATCTGGAAGCGCGCCCACTCGCACCTCGACGCTTCGCTCGGGTGCCCCACTTTGAATTTCACGGCAAATCACGTGAACCAGAGTCCCGACTACGACTCGTTCCTTCCTGACCGATTGCCGTCCGAGTCGTGCAAAGTGCAGCAAGTCGTCCGTCAGGCGAAGAAGTTGCTTTCCGCCGACGCAGACGTAGTCCAGAAGCTCGCTTTGCCCCGCACTCAGCGCTCCGGCTCTGCCGTCGATCAGGAGCTGCGAGAAACCTATTATTCTATTGAGATGCCCCCGTATGTCGTGTGATACCGATGAGTTATACGCCTCGAGGTCCTCGTTCGCGGCTTGCAGCTGGCGATTGGATTCCTCCAGCTCGAGAGTACGATTGGCCACCTGCCCAAGCAGTACGGCGTTATCGAGACGCAACCGTCTCAAAGCCAGTGCCCGCGATAGCACGGGCAGAGCAACACGGAGATTGAATGGCTTGAGAATGTAATCGAGAGCACCATTTTTCAGAGCCTCCACCGCTGTGTCGATCGTGCCGTGTCCGGTCATGATGATACTCGCCAAGTTGGCGTCGATTTCCAACGCCGCGCGCAGCAGCGTAATGCCATCCATGGCGGGCATCATCAGATCAGTGATGAGAACGTCGAAGCGGGTAGCATCAACTGCTGCCGCGGCACGCAATGTGTCGAGGGCTTGCGGCCCAC
Source organism: Gammaproteobacteria bacterium (assembly GCA_034668025.1). GTDB lineage: Bacteria > Pseudomonadota > Gammaproteobacteria > Steroidobacterales > Steroidobacteraceae > 13-2-20CM-66-19. The sequence goes on from JAXDQF010000173.1 coordinate 60,596, forward strand.
TTGCGGCTCCGGTCGTCGAATAGCCTTGCGCTTCCAAGGTACGACACAACGCCGTGACCAGATTACTTTCATCGTCGACGACGAGAATTCGAGCGAGCGGCACAGTGCTCATGTCGGCATCCCGTCGGTCAATTCCGCAAGCACGGATCTCAGTATGAGCAGCTTCGGCGGTTTGCCCAGCACGCGGTCCACATTTCTCGGGGTGTCACTTTCCGCGAGCATCCGGTAACCCCATCCCGTCAACAAGACAACGGGAGTTTGCGGCCGTACTGCTTTGTCGGAAATGATGTGCAGTGCAAGAATGTCCGGTTGGCACAGATAGCACATGCCATGGGGCATCAACCCGGTGGAGGAGGGCCATCGACCCGCGGAGCCATCCATATACCATCCCTCGCTGAGACACCAGCTGAAGCCCGCGTGAATGAAACCGACCTGCAATTACACCGGCGAGTATGCATGGAGTGAGACTCTACTCCTGACGGTGTAGCGAATGGGCCGGTAAGTAGCCTGGTCGGTAGCGGAAGAGTTGCGCAGGTCGCCACCTTTGCCACACTGCAGTCACCCAACCGTGCCGCAAGGCGCGCCCCGGATCGCATTGCAACCGACCCTCAATGCACCACGAGTCACACAACGCCGCGCACTAACCGAGTGCCAACTTCAACTTTTCGTGTTTTCGCACGCTTTTGTCGGGCGGCGCAGACAGTTGCGGCATTCGGGCCGAGCGGTTCTACTGGCGCCTCATCGCAAGGGCAAACCCGCCGCAAGGCGGGGACGCAAAGCCTCCGGTCTCAAACATAACAGTAAGAGATAGCGGGGTTGCCGGCAGGCGCACTCAGATCTAGCGCCGTCGTCACATGGCTCATCGCCACCTTGTGCGGTCTTACGACAGCTCGAGGTGGTTTTCATGAAGCATTCAGTTTCGGCTCGCAATTTCGCCCACGTCTCCCTGCTTTGCGCCGTTGGCAGCGCGCTGATCGCAGCGGCACCCGCCAACGCAGCCAGCAAAACATTGTCAATCAGTGGGACACCCGCATCCACCGTGATGGTGGCCGGCAAATATTCGTTTCAGCCCACCGCCAAAGATACGGTCAGAAGCCGGATCAAATTCGACATCTACAACAAGCCCGCCTGGGCCAGCTTTGACGGCACGACCGGCCACCTTTACGGTAGCCCGAACCGCCGCCAAGTCGGCACCTACAGCAATATCTCAATCCGCCTCACGGACTGGTATGGATTCGTCAGCACACGCGCGTTCTCCATCACCGTAGTCAGCGCGCCGCCGGTGGTGGTAGTCCCGGCCAACAAGCCCCCGACAATCTCAGGTCATGCTCCTACGGCAGTCAATGCCGGATCGGCATTCACCTTCACCCCCACGGCGGCCGTTGCGAATGACGATTCGCTCTCCTTCAGCATCCGCAACCTGCCGGTTTGGGCGTCATTCAACTCCGCTTCCGGCAGGGTGTCCGGAACCCCAGGCGCCGCCGACGTCGGCTCTTACGCAAATATCCAGATTTCGGTCAGTGACGGCCACCTGCGCGTCGCCTTGCCGGCATTCACGGTTGCCGTTAACCAGATGTCGGCCGGCAACGCCACTTTGGACTGGACTGCGCCGACCGAGAACACCGACGGATCTGTCCTCACCAACCTGGCCGGTTACAAGCTTCATTACGGCAACAACCCTGACCAGCTGACGCAGATGATCAAGGTGACGAATCCCGGCCTGACCGCTTACGTCGTAGAAGATCTCTCACCCGGTACGTGGTACTTCTCCATCACCAGCTATGCCACCGATGGAACGGAAAGCGTCGACTCGGCTGTCGTCTCGACCAAGATCGGCTGACGATCGCGGAATGACTGCCCGCCGGGCCGGCACCTGCCCGGCGGGAGATGGAAAAGCTTCAGCAGGCCGCTGTTGGCAGCGAACCTCGAGCAGTGGCTCAAAGCTGAGCAGTCGCCGCCCGCGGACTGACTGCCGCGGGTCCGTGTGGCTGATGAAAGCGCGGCTAGTGCGCTTTCAAAACCGCCGCTGCGACGATCTCGCTCCGCTCGGGTTGAGGTGACATCACTGTGACGCCCGATCGCAGAAGGGTATCCCGAGACTGCAAGACGAGCGAGCTGACGCTTTGCCGCAGGCATTCACCGACTGCGCCCTGGAGGGGGGTGCCGTACAAGCGGATCGTCTGCAGCAGGAACTCCCTGCCGAACATGGGCTCCCCGGACTGCTCTTGTTCGGACACGACCTGCATCAGGATGCGATCTGTGATGTCCTGGTGATTCTTCTTATCGATGATCGCAAATTCAACTCCGTCGACAACGAGCTTGCGGATATCTGCGATCGTCATGTAGCGGCTCTCAGTGGTGTCGTACAAGCGTCGGTTGGGATACTTTCTGATTTGGCGCACATCGTTCATCACATGTTCCATGTCTCGAATGAGGAGACGTTGCTGGTGTGCGAGAAAGAGTACGGATGCGCAGGCTTCCACGCTGTAGGGAAATCTTTGACAGTTGTTGCGGACACGCATGAAACGCGCGCCGCGTCACAAATTTGCTGTGCTGCGAATCTGACGGGCTGACGACGCGTGTCGCACCTTTCAACTAAAAGACACTGGCGTGGGAGCTCAGCGTGCGAGAGTCTCACGAGCTCGCAATCGCGAGCGCTCGTGAAAACAATGCGCAACGAAATCAAGCGATGCCCAGTCGATGTGGCCGAAGCCACAGACGCCGTGCCCGCGCATTCATGTGGAAAAGGCGACTCAACACAGAAATTTGCGCGAATTCTGGTGGTCGACGACCACGACATTGTGCGGGCGGCGCTCGTTGTTCTGCTCGATCGGGAGCATGACCTGAAAGTTGTGGGATCCGCCACGACCGGAGAGGAAGCGGTTCAGGCGGCGCGGCGCCTCAGGCCGGACCTGATCATCATGGACCTGGCATTACCGACACTGAACGGCATCGATGCCACGAGGCTCATACGCCGCGAATTTCCGCAGATGCGTGTCATCGCGCTGTCCGCCTCCCAAAAGCCGGGGCACGTCTGTCGCGCGCTCAGCGCTGGCGCGAGCGGCTACGTCCTGAAGAACGCAGCGGGTGAAGAGATCGTCCTGGCCGTCAAGTCAGTAATTGCCGGTGGCGTGTTCTTCAGCCCGGCAATCGCCCCTTTGGCATCTGGTGAATTCAACACCGCCACGGGAAATCAGGGTCCGTTCGAGGGCTTGAGCGCTCGCGAACGTGACGTGCTGCGGCGGATTGCGGCAGGCTCTACGAGCGCCGACATCGCCAAGTGCCTCTCATTGTCTCCCAAGACGGTCGAGACCTACCGCGGTCGATTGATGGTGAAGCTGGGAGTCTCCAACCGCGCGGCATTGATTCGCCTGAATCTGGAATGGGAATTGCCCGCCGTCTGAGAATATCGTGTTTTTCCCGACATCGGCGCCACCTGCACCCTAGTAAGGTTCTTGCAGATTCACGTGGGGATATCGCCCCGCGCTGCTGCCGCGATGGCCAGCGTTGCTATGGGAGACTGCGATGCGCATTGAAAACAACACTGCATTATCAACCCCGCTTTTCGTTGGGCAAGATGAGCCCTTCCAGAGTCACCAATCGTCCGCCCGGCGCTTTTGCCGGGTACTCGTGGTCGATGATGATGAATTGGTGCGTGCGAGCCTCGCGGCACTCCTCGAAGCGGCGCAATACGAAGTCGAAGTGGCCGCAACCGGCGAGGACGCACTGCGCGTTTTGAACGCGACTCAATGCCAGATCGTACTGACCGATTGGCAGATGCCCGACATGGACGGCTTGGCACTTTGTCGTCGAGTCCGGCTCGAGCTGCAGGAGAGCTACGTATATGTTGTGATGCTCACGGTTCGCAATACCGACAGCGATATGCTGACGGGGCTGGCCGCCGGAGCTGACGATTATGTCGTCAAAGGCACGCCGGTCGAACAGATTCTCGCGCGTCTGGAGGTCGGGCGACGCATCACCCGGCGATCGCAATTCAGGGCGACCCAGCACGAGACTCTCGGGTTGACCGATTCCGATTCAATTACCGATGCGCACAGCTTAGGTTACCTTTTGCATCACTTGCCGCGAGAGTTAGAACGTTCGCGGCGCGGCGGCCACCCAATGGCGGTTCTCACCTGTAACATCAATGGGTTTGCACCACACAACGAACCATTTGGCAGCGCCCCGGGCGACGACGCATTGCGCAGCTTCGTTACCGGCGTCAAAGGCTGTATTCGCAAGGCTGACTGGGTGGCCAGAACCGGTCACAACCTATTCATGGTCGTCCTGCCGGAGACGACCGCCAAAGGAGCGCAGTGTGTGGCGAAGAAACTGACCCGACTCTTCTCGCTCAATCCCATTTCCACATCTGCCGGGCCGGGCAGCCTTGCGGCCAATATCGAAGTAACTGCAGTCACGGCGCAACATGGCGCGCACACTGCGCTGCAAATAAGCTCCTTGTTGCGCGTAGCGCAGCGCCTGTCGTACCTCAATCAGCTGCACAGCGGGGATTACGCCAGAACGAATGGGCTCAATTGACGGAAGGCTGCAACATTTGAGAGACGTGTTCCAGTAACCCGGAATGCATCACACTACTCGTCTGCGTAAGGCGGAAACTGAACACGCGCCCGAAAGTGACTGCATCTCGTCTCGACGGAAGCAGCAGGGCACGCCGCTGGTTCACGACCGAAACTGCGCAGATATGACATGAACGACAGCACAGACGACCTGGACGATGCCAGGCAGCTTTTGAAGTTGGACTTGCCAGCGGCGCCGTCTGTATTGATTGTCGACGACGATGAATTGGTGCTCGCGCGCTTGCAGGAATTGGTGGTCGCGGCCGGTTACCCAGTCTGCACAGCGACCAATGGGATTCAAGCGCTGCAGCAGCTCGAAGCGTCGGCCGCCTCCATCGTGATCACGGATCTGAATATGCCCGGTATGGACGGCCTGCAGTTATGCCGTCGCATCCGCCAAAACGTGTGGCCCGGGTACGTATACATCGTCTTCCTCACGGGCCGGGACGACGAAAAGCACGTTCTCGCCGGCCTCGACGCCGGGGCGGACGACTTCCTGAGTAAGCGCACCCCCGCCGTCCAATTCACGGCGCGACTGCGAACCGCCAAACGCGTGCTGGCATTGGAGTATTCGCTGAAAAGCGCGTTGGAGATCAAGCGCCAGCTCGCAATGACCGACCCATTGACAGGCATTTATAACCGGCGTTATCTCCTGCGGCACCTCGGTCGTGAATTAAAGCGCGCGCAGCGCTTCGGCGGTGACGTCTCGCTGCTGCTGCTCGATGTAGATCACTTCAAACAGATCAACGATACGTGCGGCCATGTTGTCGGTGACCAGGTTCTGCAGAACCTCACCCAGGTAGTCACAAAATGCCTGCAGCGCGCGACGGACTGGTGCGCGCGCCTGGGTGGCGACGAATTTGCCATAGTGCTCGAGGGAACGAGTCTGGAGGGGGCCCGCGTTTGTGCGGAGAAAGTCCGTCAGGCGATTGACAATAGCTCGATTGACACTTCTGCCGGCCCCATTCGCATCACTATCAGTGTTGGCGTGAGCGCATTGGGGGGAGTCGCGGACCGGGACGCGGCGACCGTACAGACGTTGTTGGAACTCGCCGATACGTCCCTGTATGCGAGCAAATCCGGCGGGCGCAATCGTGTTACTTCACCGAACTCGCAACCTCAGACCCAGGTGGCCGGCGCTGCGACTCATCAATGGTCGAGACTCGTCAATGAGAAAATGCCAGTCGGTTCTATACGTTGACGACGACCCGGATATCTGCGAAGTCGTCCAGGCGACGCTTTGTCTGCTTGCGGGTCTCGATGTGCAGACCGCACATTCGGGCGCAAGGGCGATTGACCTCGCATACGAGCTGCGGCCCGATCTCGTCATCCTCGATGTGATGATGCCGGGGCTCGACGGGCCGTCTACGTACAAACGCATGCGCGCAAGCGCGTTGCTGGCTGATATTCCGGTCATTTTCATGACCGCAAAGGTGCTACCTACGGAAATCGCTCATTTTCTGCGCTTGGGGGCGATTGGTGTGATCGGAAAGCCATTTGATCCCATGGGACTCGGCGATGAAGTGCTAGCACTGTGGAACCAGGCAGTCGCGGCGCGCACGATATCGGGAGTGCGCGCTGGGGAGGCCCAGGTACAGGCACAAGTCGAATCGCTCGCATTGAGTTTTCTCGACCGCGTCAGAGGCGAGGTCATTCGATTACGAGACCTGACTGCCAGCGCCCGGCAAGGCGATCGGTCGGTGCTCGATGAAATCGAGCGGATGGCTCATTCCGTTCATGGAGCGGGCGCAATATTCGGGTTTCCATCGGTCAGTGCGGCGGGCGGGGATATCGAGCGGCTGGTCGAAGAGCTGATGTCGCGTGGGAATGTGCCCAACCAGGCGGCTGCACCTTTCGATCTGCAACTGCGGCAATGTACAGAGCGGCTCGCCCAGGAGGTTGAAGCCGCTGCCGCCAGCAACCTGAAGAGAGCTCGTGTGGCTTAGGACCGATCTGCCGGCAGATGCGACAAGATGGTAGCCGCGGCTTGTGTGGCAGAGGTCTGCGACTTGATCAGCACGGCGTTGACTTTCTCATGAATATTACTGGGGACATCGGTGGCCAGCAGGATGATCGGTACCGCGTGGCCGATGAGTCCCGGGATCCGGTCCACCAGCACCAGCCCGTTTCCATCCGGCAGCGATTGGTCGAGAATGACCATGTCAAATTGTTGGTCGCGCAGCAGTTTCTCGGCGTCGCGCAGCCCTCTGGCGGCGACGATGTCCGCCCTGCCGGCCAGGGTTGCGCGGATTACGGTGATCAAATTTTCGTCGTCTTCCACGTACAACAGTTTGGGTACGAGTTGTGGACCGCCCGTAAGCGCCGGCGCCGTGCTGCTCAACAATCGATGCGCGGCGCTCTCTGAGATTCGCGACATACGTTTTGCATTCGCGGCCTGTTCGGTTCGCGGCAGCTCGAGATAAAAAATCGTGCCCACGCCGATTGAGGTCGTGTAGCCGATGGTGCCGCCCATCGAATCGATGAGGTTGCGGGCAATACTCAATCCCAGGCCCGTTCCTTCAAATCGGCGGGTCGCCGAAGACTCCGCCTGTGCAAACTTCTCAAAAATGCGTTTTTGAAATTCCACCGCAATCCCCGGACCTGAATCTGCCACCTCGACCCGCACGTGGTTGGGATGGGGGATCATGCGAACCCGAACCTCGGCGCCCGGGGCGGAAAACTTGGCAGCGTTCGAGAGAAGATTAGTGAGCACCTGCACGAGGCGATCCGGATCGACTGATACCCGATCGTCGGCGGAGGCTCCCTCGAATCGCAATCGAACTTCGCATTTCTCGGCGAAGCTCGCGTTGGCCTCGATCGCCTGATGCAACAGATCCACCAGCGGTATGCTCACGGTCTGAAGCGTCAATTGGCCGGCATCGAGCTTTCCGATGTCGAGAATATCGTTGATGATCCGTACCAGGCGTTTGCTGTTCTTGGATGCAATCCCCACCATCGCAGCTGCCTTCTCGGGCAGAGCGCCCAGGGCTCCGGATTGCAGCAGCCCCAGGGAGCCGCTGATCGAGGTCAGTGGCGTTCTGAGCTCATGACTGACCGTCGAAACGAAGTCGGCACGCAGGCGTTCCACTTCCTGGCGCTGCGACAGATCGACGATTGAGCTCAGGACAAACTCACCTTCCGACGTGGTTAACGGGTTGAGCCCGATTTCAACGGGCATCTGCGAGCCATCCTTCCGAAGTCCGTAGAGATCCCTGCCCGCGCCCATCGCCCGAGCGCGCGGGGCGACGAAGAATTCCTGGCGAAACTTCGGGTGATGCAGACGGAAACGTTCCGGCACCAGCAACTCAACCTGCTTACCGATCAGCTCCACGCGCGAGTACCCAAAAAGATGCTCGATCTCCGAATTCACCATTACGATCGCCCCGGTGAGATTCATCAGCAGCATCCCCGTTGGTGCCGCGTCGATGGCGAGCCGGAACCGCTCATCGGCGCGCCGACTCTCCGTAATATCGAGATTGATGCCGAACATGCGAGTAATTCGCCCTTCGGCGTCGCGCGAGATACGTCCTGATGCCCGCAAGTACCGCATCTCGCCGTCCGGACGAACGATACGGAACTCCGTGTCATACTCAGGTCCTTCGAACAACGCATCTCGCACCTCCCGTTCGCATCTCTCCCGGTCTTCGGGATGCAGGCACCGGGTCCACAGGGAGAAGGGCTGCACTCCAGCCACCGGCGTGAGGCCGTAAAGCGCAAACATCCGCTTGTCCCATTGCAGCGACTCTGGCTCTATCACGAGCGTCCAGAAGCCCAGGCGCGCCGCATCTGCCGCAATCTCAGACCGCGCCTGATCCCGCATCAACGTCTCGTTGAGCGTTTTGAGCTCCGCCAGGCGCTCAGCGACGCGTTCTTCGAGCGTCGTATTCGCGAGCCGGAGACGTTCCTCCGCGTTGGTTCTCTCCACGACCTCGCGCGCCAGGTCCATGTTGGCTTTTTGGAGCTGTTCAATCGATGGCGTGACCATCACAACCCTCCCCGTGCGATGAGGCATCGCGTCGACTTTAATCAGGTGGGATCACCATACGCTCGTCTCCGGGCCGAATTTGCTGCGTGACGAGTGCTGCAGGGCGGCGGCGAATCGGGTGCCGCGCGGCAGTGGGACGGCCACCTCGACCGCGAACCGCCGTCTAGTGCCCGGCCGCCACTTCGATTTCCCTCGCCAGCTGTCGCGAACATTCCAACAGACGCTGCCGCAGCTCGGGTTCCAGGACCGCCCCGGTGGAAGGGGTACGCAATTTGAGCTCCTCGATCGAGTGCTCAATTTCCGCGGCGCACTTGCCCACTGCGCTGAAACCGAACGTCATGCCACTTCCGTGGATCTTGTGCGCCAACTGTTCCAGTTCGCCGGTCATGACTGCATCACTCGAGTGCGCGCTCTCAATCATTGCATGGAGAGTTGCAGCCTCAACCCTGGCGCGCTGTAAAAACCTCTCCGCAAGCTGTGCCAAGCGCAGACGCACATCGTCCTCATCCATAGGCCTGCTCCGGCTGAAACCTCAATGCGGTCGGGTAACAGGGCGCTGACATCGAGTCAGAGTAACAGGGGCCGCTGCCAACAAGGGGACAATTGCATGCCGGGACTGTGCGATTCCGCAAAGTTGGTGCGCTGCACAGGTTTATGCTCGATGAATGAGCTTTGACACAATCGAGCAAACAGGCGCCCCGCTCGCAAATAGTGAGAAACCGAGGCTGCAACCGAGAATCAGCCGCAACGCCCTCGTGGGAATCATCGTCATCAGTAGTGTGCTGATTGCGATGTTCGACTTCTCGACCTCGGCACAGCTCATCGGATCCATTCTGTTTGCACTTCCGTTGGCGATATGTGCCCGGCAACCTTCCGCGCGGCTGCTCTGGTTCACGTCGACTGCGGCAGCTGTCGTGACCGTGATGGCGAACTTTTGGGGAATGGATCGCTTTGGGTTTACAACTGTCGAAAATATCGCGTTGAGCCGTGGACTGCTGGTCGCGAGCCTGCTTACCCTGACTGCGTTCATCCACGTCGGAATCAGGAATTCTCGCCGCATTGCGCTCGACAGTGCCGAAGTTCAGCGGCAGAGCGTGCGACGCCTGCTGATCGAGGAGGCGCTGCGAACCAGCGACGAAAGATATCGGCTGCTCGTGGATGGCATCGAGGACTACGCTATCTTCATGATCGACATCCAGGGTAAGGTGTTGAGTTGGAATGCCGGCGCGCAGCGAATCAAGGGATACAAAGCGCACGAGATCATCGGCCGCCACTTCTCGTGCTTTTTTTGCGCAGAAGAGGTCCGTCAGGGACGGCCGCAGGAAATGCTGCGTGTCGCCGCGGACCTCGGCCGTTACAGTGAACAGGGCACGCGCATCCGCAAAGACGGATCGCGCTTTCTGGCCAGTAGTACGATGACTGCCGTGCGAGATCGGCACGGCAATCTGCAGGGATTTTCGGAGTCCAGCCACGATTTGAGCGCGATCGAGGCATCGGCGGCCAAGTACCGCGGCTTGTTGGAAGCGGCCCCGGATGCGATGGTTGTGGTGGACGAGAATGAGAAGATTGTCCTGCTGAATCTGCAGGCGGAGAATCAGTTTGGCTACACCCGGGATGAGCTGGTAGGCCAGCCGTTGAAGAATCTCATTCCGGCGGGTTTCGCTGAACGCCTGCAGGCGGACGGACTGCGCTCCGCGGCCGATGCCCTGGCGCAGCAGATCGGCACGGGAATCGAGCTTACCGGCCGCCGCAAGAATGGTACCGAGTTTCCCATTGAGATCATGTTGAGCCCGCTGGACAGTGTGACAGGAATTCTGGTGACAGCGGCGATCCGTAACATCAGTGTGCGAAAAGACGCGGAGCAACACCTGGCTCAGTTGGAGAGCCGGTATCGCGGACTGCTCGAGGCCGCTCCGGATGCCATAGTCGTTGTGAACCAACTTGGAAAGATTGTCCTGTTGAATCTGCAGGCACAGAAACAGTTCGGCTATCACCGGGACGAGCTTCTGGATCAGAAGGTCACCGATATCATTCCGGCGGGGTTCGCCGAACGCCTGCAGGCGGACGGGCTGCGCTCCGCGGCAGATGCCCTGGCGCAGCAGATCGGTACGGGAATCGAGCTTACCGGCCGTCGCAAGGATGGTACCGAGTTTCCCATCGAGATCATGCTGAGCCCGCTCAACAGCCGGGAGGGAATTCTGGTCACGGCGGCTATCCGGAATATCACCGAGCGCAAAAACTCTGAGACCAACCTCGTGAAGACTATGGAGGAACTGAAGCGCTCCAACGATGAGCTAGAGCACTTTGCGTACGTGGCATCTCACGACCTGCAGGAGCCGTTGCGCATGGTGGCGAGTTATACGCAGCTGCTGGCCAAACGTTACAAGGGGCGACTGGACTCGGACGCGGATGAGTTCATCGCCTTTGCGGTAGACGGCTCCGAGCGCATGCAGGCGCTGATCCAGGACTTGCTTGCCTATTCGCGTGCCGGGAGCAGCGGCAGGGAGCTGCGCGAGATTTCCAGCGAGGCCGCACTGCAACATGCCTTGACGAGCTTGCAGGCAACCATCGCGCAGAGCGGTGCGATTGTCACGCACGACGAGCTACCAGTTATCACGAGCGACGCTACACAACTGGCCCAGGTTTTTCAGAATCTCATCGGCAACGCCATCAAATATCGCGGCGCCTCGACGCCTCTCGTGCACGTCGGCGTCGCGGATCGCGGCACCGATGAATGGACATTTTCCGTGAGCGACAACGGCATGGGTATCGAGCCTCAATACTTCGAGAGGATTTTTGTGCTGTTCCAACGGTTGCACGGCAGACAGGAGTTTGCGGGCACGGGAATCGGACTGGCTATCTGCAAGAAGATGCTCGAGCGGCTCGGTGGAAGAATCTGGGTGGAGTCGCAACCGCAACAGGGGTCGACCTTCTATTTCACGCTCCCAAAAGGAAGCAGGCAATGACTGAAACGATGTACGGCCGCGCCGAACCGATCGAAGTGCTTTTGATCGAGGATAGTGTTGGCGACGTCCGTCTCACGCGCGAAGCTTTCAACGACGCCAAGGTGCACATCAATTTGCACGTAGCCACGGATGGGGTTGATGCAATGGCGTTCCTGAGGCGCGACGGTCCGCATGTCAATGCGCCTCGCCCGGACCTGATCCTGCTCGATTTGAATCTGCCAAAAAAGGACGGGCGCGAGGTTCTGAAGGAAATCAAGGAGAGTCCGGAGTTGGGAGTCATCCCTGTCGTCATCCTCACGACGTCCGCCTCCGAGGCGGATATTCTTCGAACCTATCAACTTCACGCGAACTGTTATATCACCAAGCCCGTGGACCTCGAGGGGTTCCTGAGAGTCGTGAAGAGCATCGACAGTTTCTGGCTGTCGGTCGTCAAGTTACCACACCGCCTGACCGTGCACCCGTGAGCGAGACACTCCAAGTCCTTCTGGTGGAGGACAATGCCGGAGATGCGAGATTGCTCCGTGAGATGTTTACCAAGGAAACGGCGGGCAGCTTCGAACTGACGCACCTGTTACGCATGAGTGAGGCAGTTTTGCACCTTGCGAAGGGCGGCGTGGACGTCGTGCTGCTGGATCTTGGATTACCTGACGGCCACGGGCTCGATACCGTGCGCCGGGCGCACGCCGTTGCCCCGGACGTTCCGGTGATCGTGCTGACGGGATTGGACGACGAGGCACTGGCAGCCGCAGCCATGGCGGAAGGTGCACAGGATTATCTGATCAAGGGGCAGATCGAAAGTCGAGCGCTTCCCCGGGCGCTGCGCCATGCCATCGAGCGTTATCGCATGCAAAGAGAGACCGAGCAGCTGCGGACCAATCAGATGCAGTTCAAGGATGAGTTCCTGTCAAATGTGTCGCACGAGCTTCGCTCGCCCCTGACGGCAATCTATCAGTTCGTGACCATTCTGCTGGACCGGCTGGCCGGAGAGTTGGCGCCCAAGCAGCACCAATACCTGGAGACCGTGCTGAGGAATGTCAAGCAGCTGCAAGCAATGATCAATGACCTGCTCGAAGTCACGCGCATGCAGTCGGGTAAATTGACCATCGACCCGCAGGCCACTTCCATTGCAGACGCGATCGGCTACGCCGTCAACACGCTTCAGGGTGCGGCGCACGCCAAGGGAATCGAGCTGACTTCGGAGGCCGGTTGCGCGTCGCAACCGCTACCCGAGGTTTGGGCCGACCCGATGCGCGTGCGACAGATTCTCCTCATTCTCGTGGACAACGCGATCAAGTATTCGCCGGCAAACAGCGCTGTGCGCGTTCAGGCGCGAATCTTTGAGGCAGATCCGAGCCTGTTACTGCTGGAGGTTTCCGACAGCGGATGCGGAGTCAGCCCCCACCTGACTGAGCGCATTTTTGAGCGGCTGTACCAGGCAGATGATCCGGCTACGGCGGGCCGCAAAGGCCTGGGGCTGGGCCTTCATATCTGCAAGGAGCTGGTCACCCGCCAGGGCGGACGCGTCTGGGTTGAGAAGGCGACCGCACCCGGGGCCGTTTTCTGTGTCACGTTGCCCATCTTTTCTCTACCTGACATGGTCGACTCGGTCGTCCGACGAGCAGGACGCACGGCCAGCCCCGTCTCGTTTGTAGTTGTACAGGTCGCTTTACCGGTCGGGCTGCTGTCTGGCGAGGTGCGCGCAGAGAATTCACAAAGCGTCCGCGATCTGCTGCTCGGGTGTCTGCATTCAGATCTGGATGTTTTGCTGCCGAAAATCGGTGGTGTGGGAGCGACAGAGGTCTCCTTCATCTTAGCGGTCACCGATCAGACCGGCGGCGAGGCGATCGTCAAGCGGATTCGCAGACGCGTGGAGCGCAGTGAATATTTCCAACAGGCTGGCTTGACCGTATCGACGTTCTGCCGGTTGATCGACGCAAACGCGGCTGAAACGATAGATGAGTCGGTCGCCGCAATGACTGTCCAGATTCAAAAGCTCATCGACTCCGAGCTCACTTCCAGAAAGGTAACCCATGCAGACTAAGACAATTCTCATCGTGGAAGATGACCCGGACGTACGTGAAGGCTTACATGTGCGTCTCAAAGCTAACCACTACAACACCGTCTTTGCGGCGGATGCACTCAGCGCCATCGCCGAGGCGCGCAAGCACGCGCCAGATTTGATTATCCTCGACCTTGGCCTGCCGGGTGGCGACGGGTTTGTCGTGATCGAGAGGCTCCGCAGGATTCCCGCGGTTGCGCAGATCCCCATCATTGTCGTCTCTGCGCGCGATGTTAGAGCCAATCAGGAGCGCGCGCTCAAGGCGGGGGCGAAGGCCTTTCTGCAAAAGCCCGTGGACAACGTCGATCTCCTGGCGGCCATCCGGCATGCTCTCGGGGAGTCTGCGCAGACAGTCGAGCCGATAGCAGATACCGGGGAGTTTCCCCTGATGCGATAGCTTCCTGAGGCGGCAACGAACTTTTATCGATACCAATGATCCGCGGTCGCCAACCCGCCGGACGAGCGGTCGTGCAGCCGCTGCTGCAAGGATTGCGATTCCAACCAAGGTGTTGACAGTACGTTGTTACCGGTTTGTCACTGCGAATGTTGCCGCGCGGTCCACGAACTGCGAGCCAATGTCATAACGACATGCGTAAAAGGAATCCTGCAGCCGCCTGACAGCCGGTAACATCCGATCAACAAGGAGATGAATGAACATGGGAGGCACGATGCATGTCAGGACTTCGCGTTGGCTACGGGTGGTGCTTTGCCCCTTGTGCGCGCCCAACAGCGTTCCCCGCAGCCTTCGGCCCGAGAAGGCGTTCCACGCGGGCTGAGCGGCCGCACGCCGCCGGCGCATCCCGATTGGGCCCGATCCCGGCATGAAACTCCAACAGTTGCGCTTTCTGGCCGCGGTCGCCCAGAACGATCTGAACCTCACCGCTGCTGCAGCAAAGCTGCACACAACGCAGCCGGCTGTCAGCAAGCAACTCAAGCTGCTGGAGGAGGAGTTGGGCGTGAAGATCTTCATGCGCAATGGGCGCGCGTTCACCAAGATCACGCCGGCCGGGGAACGTGTCGTCGTGTATGCACTGCGACTGCTGCGTGAAGCGCAAAATATCAAGGGCGTGTCCCAGGAATTCAAGGACGAAGGTCAAGGTGCGCTTTCGATCGGCACAACCCACACTCAGGCGCGGTATGTGTTGCCGGCCGTGATCGGACAATTCCGCGAAAAGTATCCGAATGTGGAATTTCATCTGCACCAGGGCACGTCCGAGCATCTTGCCGAGATGGCGGAGCTCGATCGGATCGATTTCGCCATTGCAACCGGCTCGCACAATTTGTTTCGCAAACATGTGCTGCTGCCTTGTTACCAATGGCGCCGTCGCATCATCGTGCCGGCAAATCACCCGTTGGCACGCGTGACCAGGCCGGGAGTAGCGGAGCTGGCTGCGTACCCGCTCGTTACCTATGTGTTCAGCTTCACTGGCCCGTCGTCACTGCAAGAGACGTTCGCGGAAGCCGGCTTGCGACCCAAGGTTGCACTGACTGCCAGGGATTCAGATGTCATCAAGACGTACGTACGCCTGGGCCTCGGTGTGGGTATTGTCGCAGAAATCGCATTGGATCCAAAAACCGACGCTGATCTGGTATCGATCGATGCTGCTCATCTGTTTCCGGTGCATACGACATGGATCGGATTCCCCCGCGGTGGGTTGCTGCGCCGCTATATGTACGACTTCATGCATTCGATGGCACCGCATCTGACCCGCAAGCTGGTGGATCGCGCTGCAATATGCGAATCACAGGATGAGGTGAATTCCTTGTTCTCCGGTATCGAGCTACCCATCCGATAACAACCCCGATCAGGGATTGCTTTTGCCGGCGGTGCCTGGCGCCGCGCCGGCGTTGGCAGTTGGGGGAATGACCTTGGTGAGCTTTCCACCTTCTTCCTCGTAGGTCTGTACACCGGCGGCGCCGGCGACCTTGAAGCCCTTACTCGCCAGGAAATCGGCGGCGCTGCCCGCTCGCCTGGCGTGGTTTGATACGGTCACGATGGTGCGCCCCTTGGGAATCCATTCGAGGCTCTTGTGCAAATCGCCGGGCTGTACGTTCAGATAGACCGGCAAGCCGCCGATCCTGCTGATCTCGTCAGGCCGTCGCACGTCGATGATGAGAAGGTCGCCGGGGTGCGCGAGCAGTTTATCCAACTGCGCATGCGTGAGCACGTGAGCCTGAAAGGCTGGAGCATTCGCCGCGGCACTCTGCCGGGGATGGCCGTTCTCTTGAGCTAAAGCGGTTGCCGTACAGAACAACAACAGGATGGCAATGAACGTCTTCCTCACAACTCTCACCTTCGTGTGTGTTGATCCAATGATCGGGTTGGATGCTAGACAGCCGCGGCGGCCTGCAGCCAATGAATTATTAATATGGTCTCAGTGCCTTCTGGAATGTCGATCCGACGTTTGGATGTAACTGCAGCTGACGGCGTTCCCTGACATGGTCTCATGAACAAATGCCATCAGCCGTGACTGCATTGTTACCGCCCGGCTCATTAGTCTGCCGCGGCGCTTTCGTTGTCTTGCGGGAAACATGAATAACTTCGCACTTGCCTACGACTTCACCACCAGCGATCGCTGGGCTGCGGCGCACCGCCGCAAGCTGACGATCGTCACGGTGCCTTGGAGAGAGGTCCCGCTCGCTCGGGTCGAAGTGCCGTTCGCGGACGGAGGGCCCTCGCGCTGGGTGTTGATCGCACTCGTGGCGGCAATGGCCATTTCCGTCCACGGCGGGCTCGTGTGGTACGCCTCACATCGTACGGCGGCGCATGCTGTGCCGCCACGCAAGCACGCAGTCCAGATTGAATTGGTGAAGCCGCCCGAGCCGCCGCCGCCGAAAGTTGAGCCGCCGAAGCCACTGCCACCCAGGCAGCAGGTGAAGAGGCAGCAGGTACGGGCACTTCCGCAGATTCAAACAGCGGTCGCGGATACATCGGTCGTCGATAACACGACAGCGGAGGCGCCCATTGCGGTTGCGCCGGCTGTGCAAGTCTCCCCGCCAGAGCCTGAACCGATCACAGCGCCGTTTGGCCGTGCCGGTTACCTGAACAACCCCCCGCCTCAATATCCCAACCTGGCCGCGCGTAACGGCTGGCAGGGCATTGTGTTGCTGAAAGTGCGTGTGTTGAGTACCGGTGGGGTCGACACGGTCGAGGTGGAGAAGTCGAGCGGGTTCAAGCTGCTCGATGAAGAGGCGAAAGCTACTGTGCGAACCTGGCGGTTCAGCCCATCGAAGCGCGGTTCAACACCCATAGACGGTTGGGCCACCGTACCCATCGAGTTCAAGCTCGATACCTGATCTCGACATCATTGCCATCCAACGATCGCGAGCTGCAAATCATGATCAACACTACTGCGTTTCCGGCTGTCGCCGTCACCTTGTGGACGCTTGGCGCGTTCTCGGTCGCCACCTGGGGTTTGATTCTTCTCAAAAGCGCACAGCTCGTAAGAAACGCACACTCCAACGGCCGGTTCGGCAAGCAGTTCTGGAGCGCTCCGAATCTACAGGCGGCGGCCGAGCTCTCGGCGGCCGAGGCCGTGGGTTCCAGCGCTCTGGGCCGTATTGCAATCGCCGCCTTCGGCGCGCTCAACACCGCGACTCACCACGAAGAGCACGATTTGCAGCACAGCTGGGATCGGCATGAGCAGTTGCAACGGAATCTCGCCCAGCAACTCAAGCGCGAGAGACGCAGGCTGGATGCGGGTCTCGCGGTACTTGCCAGTATCGGCAGCACGGCTCCCTTCGTGGGCCTATTTGGCACAGTGTGGGGAATCATGAGCGCGATGCACGACATCAGTAAGAACGGCAATGCATCGATCGATGTTGTGGCCGGGCCCATCGGCGAGGCGTTGATTGCTACTGGAATCGGCATCGCCGTGGCAATCCCTGCCGTGCTCGCTTACAACTTCTTCCTGCGCCGGCTCAAATCCACATTGGGCGGGTACGAGGATTTCGCGCACGATTTTCTCAACCTTGCGCAGCGGGCCACCTTCCGAATCGAACGCACAGTGCGCTCGGTACCCAATCCGTACAAAGCGGCCTGATTCAGGCAGACAGACCGGAGCAGCTTCATGGCTTTTGTAACGCAAGAAGATGACAACGAACTGAGCGATATCAACATCACGCCGCTGGTGGACGTCATGCTCGTGCTGCTCGTCGCATTCGTCATCACCATTCCAGTTCTGACGAACGCGATACACGTCAATCTGCCGAAGACTGTGACGACGACACCGCCGGACGAGCAGAAGGCGGTCACGGTAACGGTGGACGCAGAGGGTAGGGTGTTTTTGAACAGCACGGAGGTTGCGCGGGGGGACCTCGAGCGGCAGTTGGTAGGACTCGAGAACGCGAACCCTGATCTGTCCCTGCACCTGCGTGCTGACGAGAGGGTGCCCTACGGTCCCGTCGCGAAAGTGATGGGGGCCATCGAACATGCCGGGGTCTCACGTGTGTCGATACTGACCGACACGCAATAGCCTCAGCGCGCCCGGCGGAGCGTCTGCCCATCGGGCTGACCCGACGCATCGTTCGCGCCGGTGTCCAAGTTCTTGCGAACAAAAGCGAGCGTTCGTTAAAGCGCTCCATAAGACGTTGCTTTCATCATCCGGAGAGTCTCGATGTCCGTTTCCAGTTTCGTGTCCAGCCGTATCTGCTCGCATAGGAGCCCGGCGGTTTTTCTTGGAGGTGTCCTGCTGCTCAGTGGTGGCGCGGCGAGTACCGCTGCGAGTGCTGATGTCCCGGCCGATCAGTCGGCTGCTCCCGTAACCGATCTGAGCAAGATCGTTGTCCATACTCGTAACCGCCTCGAGCCGCTGCAGGATGTACCGGTCTCCGTGTCGGTTGTGACCGGCGCCGAGCTCGATCGCCTGGACGCTTACGACATCACCGCGATCGTCAAGCGGGTCGGTAACCTGCAGTGGAATTTCGGAAACCAGCGCACGAGCAGCCTGGCGCTGCGCGGCTTTGGTAAGCAGGGACAGACCGAAGCGCAGGATCCGAGCGTGGGGGTCGTGGTGGACGGCATCAACTACGCCTACAACGCGCTGATTTCGAGCTATGACTTCACGGATGTTGATACGGTGGAGCTTGCGCGTGGCCCGCAAGGGACCCTGCAGGGCAAGAATGCCACGCTCGGCATACTCAGTATCAATACACGGCGTCCGTCCTTCACGCCGGACGCACAATACTCGGTTACTGTCGGCCAGCTGGGTACTGTGATCGGCCGTGCGGCTGGCGGCGGGCCGGTGATCGATGATCTATTGGCCTGGCGCGGCTCGTTCTCGGCGGAGCGGGGCAAGGGCGACGTCAATAACCTGAACAATCCGGACGATACCTATCAGAACAAGGATCGGGTCACCGGAAGGCTACAGCTCCTGCTCACGCCAACCGACAGCTTCAAAGCCCGCCTCTCCTACAACCTGACGCCCATCGGGGGTGAGACCACGAACTCCCGAACTATCAACACCCCGACGCCGGCAATATTTGCCAACGGCTCTACGAACCCCCTGACGACCGATGCGTCAACGCGCCTGGCACGACCCTGGTTTACCCAGAATCCGAGCTTTTCCTACCAGAACACCTATCTGTACGGCGCGGGGCAAAACGCGGTCGACCTGGATTACCAGCATCCTCTATACACCGGCAGCGACGGCGCGTCCGCGGCGCTGGACTGGACGCTCGGCAACTACACTCTGTCCTCGATCACTGGTTTCGAGGAATACCATTTCAACGCGATCAACGACGACGGCACACCGTTCAATATCTACACTAACGGCGGCGGATTTCTGAATCACTACAAGCAGCTCAGCGAGGAGCTGCGGTTGTCTTCGCAGACCGGGGGTTTTGTCGACTACCAGACGGGCCTCTTCTTCTTCAAGGCCACCAACACCTCCGAGTACCGCCGGTCGTGGGGGAGTGACGCGGGCGCGTGGTTCGCGTCACCCGCGCAATACAGTGTGCTCGACAAGGCGGTCAATCTGGACGGCAGCGTGAGCGGCGGTCGCTACCTGCTGACGAACTCCCTGAACGGGCTGGCGATGGACTACAACAGTCCGGCGGGGCTTCAGTACATCCGCAATAAGAGTGCCGCTGCCTTCGCGCAGGCCGACTGGCACATCACGAAAGCGTTCACAGTGACTACCGGCGCGCGTGCAACGCACGAGGATCGCCAGACCACTTCCGACTCGTTGATCACGAACAACGGTGATGGAGCAGCGTTGAATCCGGTGGTTACCCCCAGCGGCGTGCAACTCGGCGGATTTGCATCGCTCGGCACCGGTGCGCTGACTCCGGGAGCCAATTCGGCTGCGCAGCTGAGTCTCGCAGACCAGGTGGCCAACCGATACTTCGGCGTTGCTGTCACAACGGTTCCCGGCACGGCTTACGCCAAGCTCACGAGCCAACAGCTCGCCCAGGTCGCCGCTGCGAAGGCAATCCGGCTCGCCCAGCTTGGCGTGGTCTATGGGCCGACGAATGCGCAGCCGTTCAAGAAGACGCAACCCGCTTTCGTGGTCAGTCCGAGCTATAAGTTCAGCGACACCGAAACAGGCTACGTCTCCTGGCAGTACGGCGAGAAGGCGGGCATCGCGCAGGTTGTCAATGGCATCTCCGACCTGGTGGCGCCGGAAAAGAACAACTCGTACGAGATCGGACTGAAGTCTTCCCTGCTGCACCGCACGCTGACACTCAATGCGGACGTTTACCTGACCAACATCAAGAATTATCAGCAGTCGGTGCGCATCGTCGATCAGTATACGACCAACCTGAACATTGCAAGCAATGTGTCACCGGCTATCGCGTATACGTCGACTACGGGGAATGTTCCCAAGGTTCAGTCGAAGGGAATCGAGGTAGATGCCTACTACGTTGGAATTCCAAATCTGTCACTGCGGTTCTCCGGTGCGTACATTGACGCGTTCTATAAGTCCTTCCCGAACTCGGCGCAGCCGGTCGAGAACGGCTATACAGGCGCCGCACCGTATCAGGACGTGACGGGGCAGGCGTTGGCCGGAGCGTCGCGCGTGTACGCCAATCTCGGGTTGGATTATCGTTTGGCGGTCTACCGTGGCTATGCCATCCGAGTCAGCTCGAATACGGCCTTCAACAGCCGTTTCAACTCCGACGTCTCGCTGTCCTCCTATGCCTGGGTGCCTTCGTCGACCATCACCGATTTCCAGATAGGCTTCAGTCGCCTCGACAACAAGTTCGACATCGGAGTGCTGGCGAAGAATCTCTTCAACGACGGCACGGTCCTCACCCGGTCCTGGAACAGCTATACGCCGCCCACTCAACGCTGGATCGGAGTAGTAGCGAGCGGCAGGCTGTGAGCACAAGAGACATGAAGATCACGCGAGCGCTCGTCGTTGCGGCCGTTGTGTCAGGTGTCATCACGATGGCGCAGGGCCGGTCGCCCGCGTCGAGCCAGGAGCAAGCTGCCTCGGCTGCGGAAGTCGTGAAGGCTCGCCAAAAGGGGCTCAAGACGCTGGGAGCCGCGTTCAAGACGATTCGTGACGAGCTGAAAGGAGATTCGCCGGATGCGGTCAAGATCCGCGGTGCTGCTGCCGACTTCACCCGCGCTGCCGGTGAAATCGATAAATGGTTCCCCGCAGGTACCGGTCCCGATTCTGGCGTGAAGACTGAGGCGAAACCCGAGGTATGGACAGACGCGGCGGGATTCGCCGCTGCACGCGAGGCGTTCGTTCGCGAAGCGAACAAGTGGGCTCAGCTCGCCAACAGTACTGATGCGTCGGCCTGGAAGGAGGGCGTTGCCTCGTTGGGCCAGAGTTGCAAGGGTTGCCACGACAAGTACCGGGTGAAGAAGGAATGATGCCATGAGTGTGGTTTGGGAGAGTCAGGCCAGCGTCGAGCTGCCGCCGGGCGTCCGGCCAATGGTGCGCGTATGGGATGGTTTCACCCGAGTCACCCACTGGCTATTGGTTGTGCTGATGGGCGCGTCCTGGTGGACCGCACGTCATCACCACATGGAGTATCACCGCTACAGTGGCTATGCGCTGTTGGGGGTGCTCATTTTCCGGCTGTATTGGGGAGTCTTCGGGAGTACAACGGCGCGCTTCGCCCACTTCGTCAAAGGCCCGCGCTCTATCTGGCGTTACATTCGCTCCAAGACGAAGCATGTAACCCCGGGGCATAACCCGCTCGGCGCCCTGAGCGTGTTGACCCTACTGGGCCTGTTGCTTGCGCAAGTAACGCTCGGTCTGTTCAGCGTGGACGTGGACGGAATTGAATCCGGGCCGCTCTCCCATTGGGTGAGCTTCGATGCGGGTCGCGAATGTTCTGTGCTGCATCAACTCGGATTCGTCGTGTTGAAAGCGTTCGTTGTGGTGCACATTGCCGCGGTGGCGTTCTATTGGGTATTCAAGCACGACAATCTCATTCGGCCAATGATCACCGGGTCGAAGGGTTGGCGGCACGGAGCGCCGCCGCACATCGAGTTCGCATCAGCCTGGCGCGCGCTACTTGGCGTCGCCCTGGCGGTCGTGCTCGTGTGGTATGTCGCCTGAGTGATAACTATCGCGTGAGTTGGACTTCGCAGCCGCGCACACTCAATCCAGACGTCGCGCAACAATCGCATATCTATGGCATCAGCTCATGAGCAGATGCCATAGGCTGTAACCGCTTTATTACCGGACGCTTGACTATTCTGGGCTCCGCAGAACCGGCCGACGAAACCGGCTGCGCATTGGAGTATTACTATGAGTCGACCTGTTCTTCACACGTTGTGGTGGCGTATTGCGGCCGCGGTGACAATGGCTGCGTTGACGGGTGTGTCCATTGCGGCCGGGGATGACTCGGCAGCAGGCGCCGCAACGGCGCCTGCTTCGGCGGCAACGAGCGCACCTGCCGCGAGCGCGGTTCTCTGGTCTTACCGGCCCGTGAAGAGCCAGGCGATACCGGAAGTTCAAAACAAGAAGTGGGTCCGTACGCCCATCGATGCCTTCGTTTTGGCGAAGCTGGAGGCGAACAAACTCGAGCCGTCGGCAGATGCCGATCGTGCCACTTTCATTCGCCGTGCCACACTCGATACCTGGGGATTGATCCCCACGCCGGATGAAGTAAAAGCGTTCGTCAACGACCGCTCCTCAAAGGCCTATGAGAAGCTGGTCGACCGGCTGCTCGCGTCTCCTCACTACGGCGAGCGCTGGGGACGCCGCTGGCTCGACCTGGCCCGCTATGCCGACAGCGATGGATACAACACCGATGGCACTCGCCCCAACATGTGGCGCTATCGGGACTACGTGATCAGCGCATTCAACCAGGACAAGCCCTATGACCGCTTCGTCGAGGAGCAACTCGCCGGCGATGAGCTGTGGCCGAACGACCATGAGGCTCTGATTGCCACCGGCTTCCTGCGCGGCTATCCCGATGAGATCAATGCGCGCGACCTGAATCTGAAGAAACAGGAAATCGCCGTTGACGTGACGAACACGACCGGGTCGGTGTTCCTGGCGACCACGGTGGGTTGCGCCAACTGCCACAACCACAAGTTCGACAAGATCTCGCAGAAGGAATACTTCCAGTTCCAGGCATTCTTTGTGAATGCCAGCGCGCGCGATGACGTGCCGGCGGCCACCCCTGCCCAGTTGAGCGACTACCAGCAGCAACAGGGCCGTTATGACGAGGCCACGAAGGAAATACGCGAGCAGATGGACGCTATCCTGAGGCCAGTCCTCGACAAGCTGGAGGCCGACCGGCTGCAGGGATTTGTCCCGCAGACCCGTGCATCCCTGGAGAAGCCGGCGAGTGAGCGCGACGCCTACGATCGCTGGATCTACCAGCGTAACCTCTGGACGCTGACCGGGCGAAACCGCGGCGCAGAAAGGGAGTTGAAGACCAAGGACAAGGAGGCGTACGCGAAATACCAGGACCTCAAGATGAAGCTCAAAGCATTCGACTCTCTGAAGCCCAAGGAGCCGGGTTACATCTCGACCCTATTCGAGCTGGGACCTGAGTCACCGCCCACCCATGTGTTACAGACCGGCATCTATGATCGGCTGCTGGAAGAGGTCCAACCCGGAGTTCCTGCGGCACTGGCCAATGGCCAGCAGCCCCACATCGTGCCAACGGCCAACTCATCCGGACGCCGCACCGCGTTGGCAAACTGGATTGCAAGTGCAGACAATCCGCTGACCGCACGCGTATTCGTCAATCGAGTCTGGGCCCAGTATTTCGGTCACGGGATAGTCGATAGCGTCAGCGACTTCGGCAAGATGGGCGACAAGCCCGTCAATCCGGAGCTGTTGGACTATCTCGCGGACAGCTTCGTTCATCAGGACCACTGGAGCATCAAGAGTCTGCAGCGGCGCCTGTTGTTGTCCGCCGTCTACGGCCAAGCGTCCGCGGCTCGTCCGGATGCAGAGGCGATCGATCCTACCAACCGCCTGTTGTGGTCGTTCCCTCGGCAGCGATTGGATGCGGAAGAGATCCGCGACTCGCTGTTGCTTGCCTCGGGGCTGTTGGAGGACAAGCTCGGTGGGCCTGCTGTATTCCCACCGGTGCCCGGGAATTTCGGGGTGAATGCCGCCAATCCGAACGCATGGATCGTGTCTGACGATCCTCACGATCAGAATCGACGCAGCGTGTATGTCTTCGTCCGACGTAACACCGCCTATCCATTGCTCGACGCCTTTGACATGGCAAATCCGAACAGTGTGCACAGCCGGCGTGATGTCACCACGACTGCCACGCAAGCGCTCGCCTTGATCAACGGTGACCTCGTGTATCAGTGGTCGGAAGCTTTGGCCGCGAGGGTGTTGCGAGAGGCGGGTCAGAACGAGTCGGCGCAGGTGGACCGCCTGTACCAGATTCTGTTCGGCCGTTCGCCCGATTCATTTGAGAAGCAAACGTTGCAGGCGTTTCTCGACCAGCAGGAAAGCATCACGCGTGAGCAGTTGGTGCAGGGCAAGAAGGTAAGCGCGCCCGAGGGTTATGGGGTGCCGGTCGAGGTGAACGCCCAGGTAGACAGGATCTACCAGACTCTCTACGGCCGCCCAGCGGACCGTTACGAGCGCGTTGCCCTCGTTCAGTACCTCGACAAGCGCCAGGAGAAATTCACTAAGGCGGGGTCCGTGGACGACGACATCGCCGGTGTGGCAGCAGGTGCGGGTGCTGCGCAGGCCAATGCAGCATCGCTTGCGGACAGTGAGAAGGTGAAAAAGGAGAAGGACAAGCTCAATCCGGCGCGCGCCGCGGCCTTCGTCGATCTGGTGCATGCGGTGGCCAATTCCAACGAGTTCAGTTACAGGTTCTAACAGGTGAGGATTTGACATGCGTAGGGTGACCACACGGCGGGATTTTCTGCTCGAGACGGGATACGGTGTTGGCGCATTGTCGCTGGCCGGTGGGGTACTGTCGGGTGCGCCGGCGTTCGGTGCCGTGGAGGATCCACTCGCGCCGAAGGCGCCGCACTTCGCGCCGAAGGCCAAGTCGGTGATCTGGCTGCACATGGCAGGTGCGCCCAGCTCGTTGGATTTGTTCGACTACAAGCCGGAGCTCGTGCGCCTGCATGGGCAGCCCCTGCCGGATTCGTTCCGCACCAATCTCAAGACCGCCACGGACGGCGGTGTTGGCGCTCTGTTCGCGACAAAACGCGAGTGGAAGCAGCACGGACAGACGGGAGCCTGGGTGTCAGACCTGCTGCCGAATCTTGCGGGCCAGGTGGATAACATTGCCTTTCTGAAGGGCTCCAAGACCGAGGGCAGCACCCACGTCATCTCGTCGCTCAAACTGCATACCAGCGGCCTGGTTCCGGGACGGCCCGCGCTCGGCTCCTGGGTCACCTACGGGCTCGGTAGTGGCAATCCTGATCTGCCGTCGTTCATAGTGTTGCCCACTGGAACGGGTAGTGCGGGTGGCGGCCGGGGAGCCACGATTTGGAGCGCCGGGTTTCTCCCGGCAACCTACCAGGGCACCGCGTTCCGGCCTGGTGACTCGCCGATGCTGTATATCGACAGGCCCGCGGCGGTCAGCGCGACCGAGCAGCGCGGCACGCTCGATCTGTTGAAACAGCTCAACGACCATGAAGATCAGCGCCTGCATGCCGGCGACGGCGAGCTCGAGGCGCGCAGCCGCTCGTATGATCTGGCCTATCGCATGCAGAAGACTGCTCCGGAAGCTGTCGATCTGTCCAAGGAGACCAGCGCCACGAAGGAGATCTACGGAATCGCCGACACTGCGACTTCTGCCACCCGTGAATATGCCACCGCGCTGCTGCGGGCCCGGCGCCTGGTGGAGCGCAACGTGCGCTTTATCCATGTCATCTCGGGAGCGCCCGACAACAGCATCGACAGCTGGGATGCGCACCACGACATCGAGAAGAATCACTCCGTCATGTGCCGCCAAGTCGACAAGCCCATTGCTGGCCTGCTCGCAGACCTGAAGGCCCGCGGCCTGTTGGATACGACGCTGGTCGTGTGGACATCGGAATTCGGCCGCACGCCTTATGGTCAGACGGGTGACGGGCGAGATCACAATCCCTGGGGCTACACCACCTGGATCGCGGGTGGTGGCATCAAGCCCGGCACCTACGGCGGGACCGACGAAATCGGGTTGCGCGCGGTCAGCGGAGTCGTGGACACGTATGACGTGCAGGCGACCATACTCAATCAGCTGGGACTGGACCACCGCAAGCTGACCTATCTGTACCAGGGTCGCTCCGAGCGAGCCACCACCGTGTATGGTCAGGTTGTGAAGGGAATCATCACTTAGTCTATGCACAAGAAAGGGATGGCCGTACTGAGCGCACTCAGCATTGCGGCCGGGTTGACGGGTCCGCTGGTAGCGGCGGGCATCGTCAGTCTCGACCTGGCTGATTTCAACGATGATGTCATGCGCGATATGGATGACACCATGAAGAGGTTGGATTCTGACATTGCGATGCGGGACGCGAAATCAGTCGCCAGCGACTCCGCATCGATCCGGGAAGGACTCGGGTACGCGCAGCAGTACTTTACAAAGAAAGGGAATGTCGAAGACGCCGTGCAGTGGGCCAGGCAGGCTCAGGATCTCGTTGAAGCTGTCACCAATGCCGTGCAGGCCGGCGATTTTGACTCTTCACTCAGCAAGTACGACTTACTCGTAAAGACCTGCCGCGCCTGTCACGATGTCTATAAGCCGCCGGATATTTGAGGTTTCGGTGGCGTTTGCGCTGCTGCAGCCGCCGGTGTGGGCGCAAAGTGTTCTGGACTTCGATGCGTGGATGCAAAGGATCGATCGCAGGAGCCAGAGTGTGCAGCGGAACCTGACCCGCAGGGACGTGAACGCCGCAACAGCCGACGCCCGGGAAATCGGGGAGCTATACGGCTCGATGGAAACCTACTTTACTCGCAGAGGCAATTCCGCGAACGCCGTGAAGCTCTCGGAAGAGGGCCGCGGTCTGGCTGCGGCTGTCGTCGAGTCGGTGACCCGTAATGACTTTGCGGCTGCTTCGCGGGCGGCGCTCAGCATTGCCCATACCTGCCGTACCTGCCATCTGGAATACAAGCCCCTTGATTGATCGCGAGATGCTGTATATACCCAGGTGATATGAGCCGCGTCTCATCCCGGGTGACGGTCGACCGATGAATCTGCTCGCCGCGATGCGCTACCTCGTGGCGCTCGACAAGCATCGACATTTCGCTCGGGCGGCCCAGGCCTGCAACATCACTCAGCCGGCGCTATCCAACGCGCTGCGCGCGCTCGAAGACGAATTCGGTGTCGCTATCATCAAGCGGGCGCGTACCTATGGTGGTCTGACCCGCGAAGGCGAAGCAGTGCTCGATACGGCACAGCGCATGTTGCGGGAGGTAGACCGGCTCACACAGGAGTTGGAGAGCACCACTGAGTCTCCCCGCGGGCCGTTGCGAATGGCGGCAGTCCCGACGGCGATCCCGCTGCTCATAGTGTTCGCGGCGATGTTGCGCCGTCGGCACCCCGGTCTCGTGCCCACCGTATTGGCCATGAGCTCACCGGAGATCGAGGCCCAGCTGGAGGATGTCTCGCTGGATTTGGCGTTGGGATACATGGAGCGCCTCACTGCGAAAGCAGGTCGTTTGCGCAGCTGGCCCCAGGCGCGCGAACGCTACTATTTTCTTTGCCGCCAGAGCGGCAAGCGAAGCAAGTCTCTGCGTTATGCCTCGCCGATGACCTGGGCGGAAGCGGGCACACATCCGCTGTGTCAGCTCACTCCCGAAATGCACAACCGCGCAATCATCGATGCGACGCTCGCCTCAGTGGGAAAGCCGTCGGCGCCTGCCATAGAGACCAATTCTCTGCTGGCGGTCACACTTGCAGTCTCAGTCGGAGATGTCTGCGCGATCCTGCCGGGAGACATGGTCGCGGCTGTGCGCGGCAACGCAGAGCTCGAAGCCCGGCCGCTCGTCAAACCCGACATCCGCATACCGCTCGGCTTCATCGCCCTGATCGACGACCGGCCTTCTCGTGCCCTCCAGGCCGCACTGCGCCTGATGGCTGCACCGGAATGGGCCGCTGCGCTCGAAAAGCATGCCGGGGAGGCCGGTTTCTAGCTCTATTATGTGTCATTCAATGATTGAATGAGCTCATCCGCCCGTCTGATTTGACGCGCCTCCGGCGAAGCGCCAGAGTCTGTCTACCTCTCGCGATCCCCCGATCGGTAACCCCAAAACCCGAGTGTGATGACCTTCACGGTATTGCAACCGTAAGGGTTGGTCTATCAGGACGTTGGGAGTCGTATGAGCGAGCGCGACAAGCCGATACGCGAGCAGAAGATCGAGTTCTATGAGGGCCCCGCGGGCGGTTGGGGTGCTCTACGCAGCGTCAAGGACGCGCTGCTGAAACACAACATTCCCGTAAAGGGTGCACGGACGCTGCTGTCCGCCAATCAACCCGACGGGTTTGATTGCCCGGGCTGTGCTTGGCCGGACCGTAATCATGCTTCTACCTTCGAGTTCTGCGAGAACGGCGTAAAAGCGGTTGCGGCTGAGGCGACTGCGCGCCGCACCGGTCCGGAGCTCTTCGAACGCTACACCGTCGCGGAATTGTCGCAGCAAAGTGACTTCTGGCTCGAAGATCAAGGCCGCCTCACCCACCCGATGGTGTATGACCCGCGCTCGGATCGTTATCTCCCCATCGAATGGGATGACGCGTTCGCGCTCATCGGCCGTCACCTGAGCTCCCTGTCGGATCCGAACGAGGCGCTCTTCTACACCTCGGGTCGTGCCAGCAACGAGGCTGCATTTCTCTACCAGCTCTTCGTACGCAAATTCGGCACGAACAACTTTCCGGACTGCTCGAACATGTGCCACGAGCCCAGCGGCAGCGCGATGCGAGAGCAGATCGGTGTTGGCAAGGGAACGGTCTCACTGCACGACTTCACTCTGGCCGATGCGATCTTTGTATTCGGTCAGAACCCGGGCACCAATCATCCGCGCATGCTCGGAGAGCTGCGCGCAGCCAACAAGCGGGGCGCGCGAATCGTCAGCTTCAATCCGATGCGGGAACGCGGCCTCGAGCGTTTCGCCGATCCGCAGAGCAAGCTCGAGATGGCGACGCTGGGATCCAGTCCGATCAGCACGCATTACTTCCAGCCGCGCGGTGGCGGCGATCTTGCCGTCGTCAAGGGCATGATGAAGCGCCTCCTGGAGCGAGAGGACGCGGGCGAGTCACTGCTCGATCGTGAGTTCATCGCTACGCACACCCAAGGCTTCGATACCCTCGCGGCGGACTTGCGCGCTCAGTCCTGGGCAGAGATTGTGGAGGAGTCAGGTCTCTCGCTCGAGCAGATCCACACGGCTGCGGATGTCTACTGCGCAGCCAAGTCGGTGATCTTCTGTTGGGGCATGGGGATAACCCAACACCAGAACTCGGTCGCTACCATCCAGGCCATGACCAACCTGCTGCTGATGCGCGGCAACCTCGGGCGCCCCGGTGCGGGTGCTTGCCCGGTGCGTGGCCACAGCAATGTGCAGGGCGACCGCACGATGGGAATCTGGGAGAGGCCACCGGCTTCACTACTCGACAGGCTCCGCGATGTGTTTGGGTTTGAGCCACCGCGCGCGGACGGCTATGACACGGTCGACTCGATCCACGCGATGCTCGACGGGCGCGGCAAGGTGTTCATTGCACTTGGTGGCAATTTCGCCTCTGCTACGCCAGATACTGTGCAGACATGGAAGGCGTTGCGCCGGTGTCAACTGACCGTCCACATCGCCACGAAGCTCAACCGAAGCCATCTGGTGCATGGGCGGGAGGCGCTCATTCTTCCATGCCTGGGACGCACAGAGATCGACATCCAAGCGACCGGGCCCCAGGGCGTAACGGTTGAGGATTCGATGAGCATGGTCCACCTGTCTTCAGGCATCAATCCGCCGGCCTCGCCGCAGTTGTTATCCGAGCCCGCTATCGTCGCGCGCCTCGCGGCCGCGACTCTCGGCGTTCGCAGCCGGGTCCGTTGGCAATGGCTGATCGAGGACTATGGCCGCATTCGCGACTTGATCGAACAGGTATTCCCGGATTTCAAGGACTTCAATCGCCGCGTCGCGGTACCCGGTGGTTTTCGGCTCCCAAACACCGCTAGCGAGCGTGTGTGGACGACCGACACCGGTAAGGCAAATTTCTATACACATGCGATTCCACGCGACACGCCCGTGCATCGCGCGCGGCGACGTGTCAAGGACGCGATTGTCTTCACGTTGCAGACTACGCGCTCGCACGACCAGTACAACACGACGATTTACGGCCATGACGATCGCTACCGCGGTGTCTTCGGGCAGCGAAGAGTGCTGTTCATCAATCGGGAGGACATCCGCGCGCTAGGCTTCAAGGATGGCGACTGGGTCGACATCCTGACCGTGTGGGACGACGGGCAAGAGCGCCGTGCCGACCGCTTTCGTCTGGTGGCGTATGACATTCCTCGCGGCAATATTGCGGCGTACTATCCGGAGACGAACCCGTTGGTGCCCTTGGCGTCTGTGGCATTAAACGCAGGGACGCCAACGTCCAAGTCGATTCCGGTCGTGCTGGTGCCGCATCGCGTGCGCCAGGACGAAGAGCAGGTTGAGGAAGAAGAGGCCGTTACTACCGCCTGAACGCGACAATGCGTCGCCTCGGCCGCGGCTGAATGAGGGTGACATGCGTACAGACGACCCATTTTCTATGGCGATCCTCGCGGAGCTTGCGGCGGCTCCCTCAGTGGGTGGAATGTCGTTGCCACGGCTCGCGAAACGCCTCGATCTTGGCGTAAGCGTGGTGTTGAGGCAGCTCAGCATGATGGGGGACGCCGTGATCGGTGGGCAACCAGGGCCGGCCTGGGTGCGAGTCGTGCAGACCGAGGATCGATGGGTCGTCCATCTAACCGACGCAGGGCGGAGCGCGGCAGAGGCTCTGCTCGCTTCGCCGGACGCAAGCGAACCGGCGGAATAGTCAACGCCCGTCAGGCTGTCGATGAAATACCTTGCGCAGCTCGATTTTCGCCTGATTCAATAGCCTGCGCCGCTGCGCTGGCAGATTCTTACCCGCGCGGTTGATTTCGAAGTTGAGCATCGACATAGCTGATCGAAATGGCGGTGACTTGCGTCGGTCACTGCGCTCCACGGAACGCTTCAACGACAGTGCGATCTGGCGGGCACTGTTCTGCTTGAACACACCACCTTCCAGGTCCATCGCATCACTGCGTTGTGTCACTCGGGCGGACCACCTTCCCGAGCCATTTTTCGCGGCGCGCTTCGTTGTTGTACGTTTTGCGACACGCTTAGCAGTAGCCATCTTGCTCACGCGCTTCACTCGTTTGGCTGCCATACTGCCTCCGTTGTTTGACCTCGTTCACTCATTTCGAGCGACGTCGTTCCAAGCGCCCGCCGGCGGCGTGTTGCGCACGGGTTCGGCTACGGAGCCGGTTCGAGCGATCTTGTCCGCATCCGCAACACTTGGCCGGACGCCCGGCGAGGCGGCACCGCGTCCCTTTGGGGCGGCTTGCGGATTTT
>JAXDQF010000174.1:0-3954 GCA_034668025.1 Gammaproteobacteria bacterium
GTGGACAATATCGCGACCCAAGGTGTGAAAAACACCTTCCAGGAAGAGGCCGCTTTCGGCAATGCGACCTATTACATCACCGACAGCTTCGATATCACGGGCGGTGTTCGCTACACGAAGGATAAACAGGGTGGCCTCATTACGGTCGACGGACTGCTATCCGCGCCCCCCGTGCAGTTGTCTTCGGACGATAACAAGACTCTCTACCAGGGAACCTTGCGATGGCGACCCTCGCACGACCTCACTGTCTATGCTCGAACCGCGACGGGCTACCGTCCTGGCGGACCGGAGAACAACCCGGCCGCGCCGATCCACAGCTTTGCACCCGACACGGTGACTGACTACGAGCTGGGCACGAAAGGCTCGTTGTTCCAGAACCGCCTGACGTTCGATGCTGACGTCTACTATATGGACTGGAAAGACGTGCAGTTGAACAGCCTGCTGGACGGAATTACCGTCGTGGCTAACGGCGGTGAAGCACATGTCAAGGGTGTTGAGCTGCAGTCGGCGTACGCCGCCACGGACGCACTGACTGTCGGCGGCGCATTCGGTTACAACAACGCGGTTCTGACGAGTGTTGGAACCGCCGAAGCGGCGACGATTGGAGCCCGAGACGGAGACCGTCTGCCCGCCTCCCCGCGCGTCACCTTCTCTGCGTACGGTGATTACCGCATTCGGTTGACGGATGCGCTCACCGGCGCCGTCGGTACGACCGTCCGATATCAGGGCGATCAGGTCGCCGGCTTCTCGCAAGATCCGCTGAATATTCCGTACAGAGTACCGGGCTACACCACGCTCGATCTGCGCACCTCATTGTCCTGGTCCCGCTACACGGTGCGCGCCATTGTGTCGAACGTCACCGACCGGAACGGCTACACGGGATACCAGACCACCAAAATCCTGGAATCACAGACCACGCCCTCGGAAGCCTTCCTGATCCGACCCCGCACCTTCACCCTGACCATCGGCGCTGAATTTTAGAAGATCCCACCCACTCGCATGCAACGCGATATTCGTGATACGGACCGGTGGCGCAGCATAGAACAACAGTATCGTGATTGGCTGCAGCCGGGCCAACAGGTGATCGCCGAACTGGCGGACGCTATTGCCTGCCCGAAGGGACAGGCAATAGCGGCGACCGCCGTCATCTGCGACGAGCTCATCGGCACTCCCCAGACCCGACTCGTCGAGGTCGCCATGGAAGATGGGCGTCTTTCGGTTCTGACCCGAGGGCCTCACTCTGACAAGGCACCGCGCTGGTCGCCCGACGGCAACACCATCGCCTTTCTGTCGAATCGCGACAATCCGGCGGTGTTCACACTTCATCTGTTAGACCGCCGCAGCGGCCTGCAGCGGTCGGCCTCCGGGATCAATGGCTATGTCGAATATCAACACTGGTCGTCCGACGGGAGACAAATACTGTTGGGTGTCGCGGGGTTGGGAGCGGACCTGCCGGGCGCTCTGGGTGGCTTTTCGATGTCGGCAGGGAACTCGACGCAACCCGATTGGGCACCGGATCTCGACACAGGTGTCGCTGCGGACGGTTGGCGTTCGGTCTGGCTCTACGACCTCGCGACCGACACAGCCCGCCAGGTCTCCCCCGCCGGAGTCAACATCTGGGAGGCGACCTGGTGTGGTCCCGATGCCTTCGTCGCCATCTGTTCCGATGCTCCCGATGAGGATGCCTGGTACACGGCCGATATCAGACACTTTTCGTTGAGTGGCAGTCGCACGCGCACACTGTTCGTCCCTGAGGCTCATCTCGGCTGGCTTTCGGCCTCGCCGGAGGGCACGTACGTTGCGGTGGTCGAAGCAATCTGCAGCGACCGTACCATCGTCGCAGGTGACCTGCGCGTGATCGATACCGCGACGAGTGCGGTGGATCGGCCCGGCACCTGCAACGCGGACATCTCATCGACCGTCTGGCGCGGCGACCATCATGTTCTACTGACCGGCACGCGCGGACCTGACAGTCTGATCCTGCTGTTCGATCTGTCCACTCACTCGACCCAGGAGCTGTGGTGTGACCGCGAGACCACTCCCAGTGGTACACGCTTCCCGGAAGCCTATCCATTGGGCGCCTCCCCGGGAGATTGCCTGTTCATCCGGGAGGGCTGGTTCGAGCGACCCACCTTGTGCGCCCTTCGTGACGGACACCTGCACGAAATGGTCAATTTCGGGACCGAGCGCCTGCACGCCAAAATTGCAGGGTTGGGACAGGCTCGAGCAC
The DNA here is from genome assembly GCA_034668025.1 of Gammaproteobacteria bacterium. GTDB lineage: Bacteria > Pseudomonadota > Gammaproteobacteria > Steroidobacterales > Steroidobacteraceae > 13-2-20CM-66-19. The sequence continues at coordinate 2,231 of JAXDQF010000174.1, forward strand.
TGGCATGGAAGGCCCCCGACGGCCTCGAGATTTGGGGCTGGTTGTTGACCCCGCCGGGTTCCGATCCTCATCCGTTGGTGCTCCACATACACGGCGGCCCGGTCTGGTATTTCAGGCAACGCTATCTGGGCCGAGAGCATCTGCATCAGGCTCTGTTGGGTGCCGGGTATGCCGTGTTGGATGTAAATCCGCGCGGCTCCTCGGGGCGCGGGCAGGACTTCGCGCGGCGCGTATTCGGGGACATGGGCGGCGCCGACTCGCGAGATCACCTGGCCGGAATTGATCGGCTCGTAGCCGATGGCGTGGCCGATCCGCGGCGCCTGGGAGTGACAGGCGGCAGCTATGGCGGGTTCATGTCTTCGTGGCTCATCACCCAGGACCCGCGGTTCGCGGCAGCCGTGGTGTTGGCGCCGATCACGAACTGGGTAAGCGAGCAGCTCACCGCCCACATCGCAAGATATTGTGAGATCGCGCTCGCCGGGGAGATTGACGATCCCTCGAGTCAACACTTCACCCGCAGCCCCATCCATCATGCCGCCAAGGTACGCACGCCAACCTTGAATATCTGCGGAGCGCTCGACAAGACCACTCCGCCAGGGCAAGCGCTCGAGTTTCATCACGCTCTGCTCAAACACGGGGCCACCTCCAGCCTGCTGACCTATCCCCAGGAAGGACACGGCATCCGCAAGATGCCGGCAGTGATCGACTATCTCACTCGCCTCGTAGACTGGTTCGACAAATACATGCCGTCCCAGTAAACCCGCTCGAAATGTAGGAGTTCGCAAAGATGCAGAATGTGCGCGTCGTGCAGGAATGGCTGGTGAAGTCGGGATTGAGCGCGGTCGTAATCCCATCGACCGACGAGTTTCTGAACGAATTTCCGCCGCCCTCCAACCGTGAGTTGGCTTGGGCCACGGGTTTCACCGGGTCTACGGGCGTGGCCGTGGTCACCCGGAACAGCGCGGCACTCTTTCTCGATGGACGATATCTGCTGCAAGGAAAGCAAGAGACTCACGGCAGTCATATCGAGATCTGTCCGAACAGACCTCCCGCGCGCCGCGGCTGGCTCTATGAGAATCTTGCGCCAGGCTCGCGCCTCGCCTTGGAGTCGGGCAAGCATCCTCCTCATGACGTGCAGGCGTGGCGACAACTCGCTGCGGCGGTCGGCTCTGAGCTGGTGCTCATCGACACAGGGCCCGCAAACGATCTTTGGAATGACGACCGGCCTGCGACCCATGCTCCCAGGATCATGGATTACCCGCTGGAATATGCAGGCGCGCCGCATCTCGAAAAATGCCAGCGGTTGCGCGAGCACCTGAAGTCCAACGGCTACGCCGCCTTGTTGGTAGCCGATCCGGAGGATGTCTCCTGGCTGCTGAACGTCCGGGCACACGAGTCCGCCCTACAAACAAAGGTCGGTGAGTGGCACGTCGTCCCCGTGAGCTCGAGTCGTGTACTGTTGCCGGCTGAGGGCCCTGTCCAATGGTTCGTCGATGCGAATCAATTGGCTGCGGAAGTCCGCGCCCGCGCGGATGGCGTCGAGATCCTTCCGCCCGACGCGCTCGCCGCGCAACTGAGAAAACAGGTGCACTCTGCAGTCGTAGCACTCGATCTGCGACAGACTCCTGTCGCCTTGACGGTCGTCGTCGAGGAAGTCGGAAGAATAGTCGACGACAACATCGTGGCCCGCAGCCGATGGCGGAAGCACCCGAACGAGATCGAAG
>JAXDQF010000175.1:0-2672 GCA_034668025.1 Gammaproteobacteria bacterium
ATCACCGACGACAAGAAGCGTGGCATTCGCCAGCATCACTGGGCGGATGATGGTAAGCACATCCTTTTCCTCCAGGACGAGGGCGGTGATGAGAATTGGCGCGTTTACAGCGTCGATGTCGAAACCCACAAACAAGTTGATCTGACACCGCTCGACAAGGTGCGGGCGGAAATAGTCGGCCTGTCGCACGAGCGACCGGACGTCGCGCTGATTGCCTTGAACGACCGGACGCCCGAGTACCACGACCTGTATGAAATCAACATTGCCACCGGGGAGCGCAAGCTCGTCGAGCGCAATGACCAGGAGTTCGCCGGGTATCTGGAGGACCTGCAGTTGCGTCCGCGGGTGGCAGTCAAGACGTTGGCGGATGGGGGTGGCGAAATCTATCGCAACACCGGTAAGGGCTGGGAGAGCCTGCTCAAATACGGGCGGGACGACAGCCTGACGACGCGACCTGTCATCGTCGAAGAAGGCGGCAACTCGGCACTCATGTTGAGCTCGATCGGTCGCGACAAGGCGGCATTGGTACGGATCGATCTGGCCAGTGGCAAGCAGACCGTCGTGGGCGAAAGCGACAAAGCTGACGTTTCGGAAGTGTGGCTCGAGCCCCGCACGCGCAAGCCCCAGGCGTTTGCAGTCGAATACCTGACCACCGAAATCGATCCGCTCATTCCCGCAGTCGGGCAGGACATTGAAAAGCTGAAGGCGGCCGTGGGCCCGCAGTTCCAAGTGGTCAGTCGTACGCTCGATGACACGAGGTGGGTCGTCGCAGTGGATGACCCCGTCCACGTCGTGTCGAGTTACTTGTATGACCGCGGCAGTGGCAAGGTCACCAAGCTGTTTGATCAGCGGCCTGAATTGACCGGGGCGCCGCTGCGGCCCATGAAGCCGGTTGAGATTCGAGCACGGGACGGGTTGCCATTGGTGGCGTATCTGACTTTGCCGGCGGGTGCTCCCGGGCCGGTTCCCCTGGTGCTGGATGTTCACGGTGGGCCGTGGGCTCGCGACAGCTACGGCTTCAATGGTGAGCACCAGTGGCTCGCCAACCGCGGTTACGCTGTGTTGTCCGTCAACTATCGCGGCTCGACTGGGTTCGGCAAGAAGTTCATCAACGCGGGCGACCACGAGTGGGCCCGCAACATGCACAACGATCTGTTGGATGCGGTTGACTGGGCGGTCAAAGAGAAGATCGCGCAACCTGACAAGATTGCCATTTACGGCGGTTCGTACGGGGGCTACGCCACCCTGGTAGGTTTGACGTTCACACCGGATCGGTTTGCCTGTGGTGTCGACATCGTCGGACCGTCAAACCTGTTCACGCTGTTGAACTCCATCCCGCCGTATTGGAAGTCCTTCTTCGAGGACATGGTTCGCCGAATCGGCGACCCCCGGACAGCCGAAGGCCGCGAGTTGCTGAAGCAGCGCTCGCCCCTGACATTCGCCGATCGGATCTCCAAGCCCCTGCTCATCGCGCAGGGTGCGAACGACCCGCGGGTCAAACAGGCTGAGGCGGATCAGATTGTGGACGCCATGAAGTCACGGAAACTGCCGGTGACCTACGTCCTTTACCCGGACGAGGGACACGGGTTCGCCCGGCCGCAGAACCGGATCTCGTTCTACGCCGTGGCCGAAGGGTTTCTGGCAAAGTGCCTCGGCGGCCGCGCTGAGCCGATCGGCAACGATTTCGCCGGGTCCAGCCTGAAGGTGAACGCCGGAGCGGACTATATTGAGGGTCTGCCTGCTGCGTTGAAGGCGATGGAAGCGTCGCCTGAGGCTCGGCAGCAGCCGGAGTCCACCAAGAAGGATGAGCGGCACTAGCCACTGGACGGCCGATTGGTGGCGTGCCCTGGGATTCCGGCGCGGCTCCGTGCGGACGCGCCTGCGAAGCCTGCGCTACCCTTGATGTCCGCGATTCGGCCTCCCAAATAGCCGTTTCCGTTTCGCTGTTTCTGGTCTAATCCGCGCCTCACCATGCAAACCGCACGTGACATAACCGGGTATCGCCGATACTGGGCTGAACGCTTCGGCACAGCCCCGTTTCTGCCCATGTCCCGTGAGGAAATGGACCTCCTTGGCTGGGATAGCTGCGACGTCATTGTTGTCACTGGCGACGCTTATGTAGACCACCCTAGCTTCGGCATGGCCATCATCGGCCGCGTCCTCGAAGCTCAGGGTTTCCGCGTCGGCATCATCGCCCAACCTGACTGGCACAGCGCTGACGCATTCGCTGCTCTCGGGCGACCTAACCTGTTCTTCGGCATCACGTCTGGCAACATGGACTCCATGGTCAATCGCTACACATCGGATCGCCGGATCCGAAGCGATGACGCATACACACCAGGAGGCGAGGGTGGCAAGCGGCCGGACCGCTCCGTCATCGTCTATGCGCAGCGGGCCCGCGAAGCGTTCAAGGATGTCCCCATCGTTGTTGGTGGCATCGAAGCCTCCCTACGGCGCATCGCGCACTTTGACTATTGGTCAGAAAAGGTACGGCGTTCAATCCTGTTGGATTCAAAGGCCGACCTGCTCGTCTACGGCAATGGCGAGCGCCAGATTTGCGAAATCGCACATCGCCTGGCCGCAGGCGAAAGTGTCAGCGACATCACCGATTTGCGGGGTACGGCGTTTGTTCGCAAATCGCGTCCCGAGGGTTGGATCGAAATCGATTCCAC
>JAXDQF010000176.1:0-3958 GCA_034668025.1 Gammaproteobacteria bacterium
ATGATCGTATGAACCCTCGCTGGGAAACTCGAGCAGCGCCACAGTGGCAAATCCGGGGTCCTTCTTCTGATTCTCATCGAGCAACAGCGCGCTGGAAACCTGGCCCGACTGGCGCCAGCTCGCCAACTGATCCGCGAAGCCGGCCGGTGCCGCGGCGCCGGGTGGAACCACAATGATCACGTGGGCCGGCTTCGCCACTGCGCCGAGCGCAAACAGACACGACAGCAGCGCCGTGCAGGTCGTCCCTGCGAAAGTCGTCATGACTCGCATTTCATCTTCCCCTATTGCAACTTTGCGAGCTGCTCGCGCACCACTTGCGCGGTCAGCGGCAGATAATTTCCACTGCGGGCCACGATCTGCTGGCCTTCGCGGCTCAGCACATAGCGCAAAAATTCGTGCAACTTTGGATCGAGCACGTGCCCGGGTGCGCGATTCAGATAGATGTAGATGTTGCGCACGAGCGGATAGCTTCGATCCTGGAAGCTCGACTTGCTCGGCATCACGTAGGGAGCGCCATCCCGTTCGGCCAGGGCGATCGGCTTGATGCCGGAGCTGTTCTTAGCTTGGGGCATGACCGACCAGGCGATACCAAAGCGATCCTGGGCGAGCTCGTCGTTGAGCATGTGCTGCAGTCCCATCCGCTGCTCCGGACGATCCTCGTCCGCGATCATCTTGCTTCCCGTCTCCACATATTCGCGGTAGTTCGGGTTCCACTTGTCGCCGTTCTTCAGAACCTTCCATTGAAAGAACCGCGTCGTGCCTGAAGGTGCGTGCCCGTAGGTCTGAATCGGCTTGTCCGCCCACTCGCCCGTGAGCCCGAGCTGTCCCCACGTCCGAATGTTCTGCTCCGGACCGCGTCCATCGGACGGCGTCCACTGGAACCCACGCATGCCGGCAGTGCGCTCCGCTCCGAATATCCCGTCGAGTTGCTTGATCGTGAGCTTGGTTAAGGGATTGTGGGCGTTGACGAACACGACGACCCCGTTGGATCGCCCCTCCACATCGAAAGCGCCCGTGGCGACTGTGATGTCGGTAAGGTGGTAGCCATAGGTCTCGAAGAACGACAGTGTCTCGGTCAGCGTGGCTTCACCACCGTCAGGCGCGAGATCGGTGACTCCTGTGACGAGAGCCGGAATCGCCGCGTCGCTCGTGGGAAGGTGATCCTCGAAACGGATGCCCGGATGCAACTTACGGAACCCTTCCTCCCACGAGGCCAGCACTCCGCCGAGACCAAATCCAAAGTTCCTGATAGTTCCCGACACCGGCTGCTCGGCCTGGTACGGCGTCAGCCCATCGAGGCCGAAGTCGGGGGATTGCGCCCCTGAGGGGCAGGCCGCCACGAGCGTCAAAAGCAACGTCAACGCACCCTTGGTCACTCGTTTCCCCCTCCTCGCTTTTCCGTCGCCCATTGCCCGTTGCAGGCGTCTGCAACCCAACGGTGTACGCACTATTTCGCAGGCGCAGCGCCGCGGCGCCATCCGTCCAATGCCGGATAGCGCAAGCTCCTGTTACAGAAGGAAACTTTGCGGAATGGGGAGTCGCAGATGCGATCCACCCGTACTCGGGGACTACTGTTCAGCCGCCCGCATTCTCCAGATTCTGAAAGATCTGCTGCAGAACCTCGTTCAAGCCGGTGAGCTGCGAATCGCTCAAGTTGTAGAACGCCTGGTGAAAAATCCGTCCGGCTTGTGCACGCACCTGTTTGACGGATTGCCTGCCCTTGGGCATCAACAGCACCTCGGTCACCCGACCATCGGTCGCTGATGCCCGGGTATCGACATACCCTTCCGCTTTCATCCGGTGAACGATCTTGGTCATGGTCGACATCCTGATGATTGCGTGTTCCGCGAGCTCGCTGACACTGGCAGGACTGTGCTCGGTCAGCAGCATCAAGACACGCCAACGTGGGACATCCATTCCGATCCGCTTCAATACCGCATCCATTTTGAGCGCGTAACGGCCATCGACGCGCGCCAGCCAATAGAAGGGAGAGCTCGCGATCTCGAACTGCGGATCGAGCGGATTGGCTCTGCGCCAGCCCGCCGTCCTTCGGCCTTCATTCATGGTTTCCTCCGTCCGTCCCCATACGTTGAGCAATTACATTTTAGCCATTCTGGCCGATACCCCGGATGTAATCGATGACATTCTAGCGCTCCGTGTATATCATTCAGCAACGATTTCTCATACGGAATCCATGCGTGGTGGTACGCAATAGTCGAGCCGACGAGCGCGCCCTCCCCCGTCGGCCGGAAAGCCCAGCAGCATGATTGATCGCCGGCTCTTTCTCGCGGCACTGGGCGCAATCGCGGTCGATATGCCGAGCCTTCGCGCCTGGCCCAAGGATCTGCTGCTCGCTGATGTCCGGACGGTTGCGAACAGTTTCAGTTCGCCGCCGGGCAGCGCGCGGCCCTGGGTCCTCTGGTTCTGGATCAACGGCAATGTCACGCGGGAGGCGATCACAGCCGATCTCGAAGCGATGCATCGCGTCGGTATCGGCGGTGTGCAGATCATGGATGTGGATCCAGGCGTCCCCGGCGGCCCGGTTCAATTCGGCACCGACGCCTGGCACGACATGTTTGAATTTGCGCTGCTCGAAGCGCAGCGGCTCGGTCTTGCGGTTGAGATGAGCGATGACGACGGCTGGACCGGCAGCGCCGGTCCTTGGATCACGCCCGAACTATCGATGCAAAAGGTGGTGTGGACCGAGGCGCGGGTCGAGGGTGGCACTATCGACATCGCCCTCGCCACTCCCGAAACCAACCGCGACTTCTACCGGGACATCGTCGTCCTCGCTTTCCCGACACCAGCCGACGACAGTTACCGCCTTGCCGATATCAGCTACAAGGCCGGTTATAAAACCATCGACCGTGGCCGCTTGTCCGAGCGGGGCGTGCCGCCATTGCCGATCGATCCCGAGCCTGCAGGGCCCGCCCGTACGATCGACCCAACGGCCATTGTCGACATCTCGGAGCATTACATCGACGGGAGGCTTCGTTGGAAGGCGCCGCGTGGTCGCTGGACTGTGATGCGCATCGGCCACACCTCGACCGGTGTCGATAACCATCCGGTTTCAGCGAGTGGCCAAGGCCTGGAATGCGACAAGCTCAGCAAGCAGGCGATCCAGGTGCACATGAACGCCTTCATTGGGAAGCTCGCCGAGCGTTCTCGCGACCTGGTGGGCAACACCTTCCTCGCCACCCACATTGACAGTTGGGAGGTGGGTGACCAGAACTGGACCGCGCTGTTTCGCGACGAATTCCGGGCGAGACGCGGCTATGACCTGTTGCACTGGCTGCCGGCGCTGAGCGGCAGGATCATCGGCAATACCGAGATGACGGAGCGCTTCCTGTGGGATGTGCGCCAGACTATTTCCGATCTCGTCGTTGACAACTACGCCGCCGAGGCCTGCCGCCTCAGTCATGAGATGGGCCTCAACCTGTCCATTGAAGGCTACGATGCGGACCCTACGGAGCAGATTCGCTACGGCGCCCAGGCGGACGTTCCGCAGACCGAGTTCTGGTACGGCGATGATTTCTTCGCCGGTGTCTACCGATCATGGGATTGGACCGCGGCAATGACCTCAGCCGCGCATGTTTATGGCAAACGCGTGGTCGCTGCCGAAGCCTTTACTGCGATGCCAAAGGAGAAATGGCAGGCGCATCCCGCTGCCCTGAAACCGTTGGGTGACTGGGCGTTCACGGCGGGAGTCAATCACTTCATCTTCCATCGCTACGCGCTGCAACCTTGGCCGAACCGCCGACCGGGCATGACTATGGGTGCCTGGGGCACACATTATGAGCGCACCCAGACCTGGTGGGAGCTGAGTGGCCCCTGGCACCTGTATCTGGCCCGGTGCCAACACATGCTGCGCCAGGGCGTGCCGGTCGCCGACCTGCTCTACCTGACACCGGAGGGCGCACCCATGCGTTTTGTGGCGCCTGAGGTCAACATTCGTGAT
>JAXDQF010000177.1:0-4716 GCA_034668025.1 Gammaproteobacteria bacterium
CTCCTGGGCGTCGGCGTAGCCTCAATAGGCGATGCCCACGCAGCCACGCCCGGCGCGCGAGCGTACTCGTTTATCGACGAGCGCCGCGAGGTATATAAAAAGCTGGTGGTCACAGAAGACGGTTCCAAGCTGCTGGGAGCCGTGTTAGTTGGTGACACCGACGACTACGGCACGTGGCTTCAGACCATGCTCAATAGTCTACCGCTGCCAGAACACCCCGAAGACCTGATCCTGCCGCCGCGGGAGGGCGGCGGCAATGCTGGCGCAACCGGGTTGGCAGCACTGCCACCGCAAGCGCAGATCTGCTCATGCAACAACGTCAGCAAGGGCACGATTTGCTCCGCGGTGGAAAACGGCTGCACCACTATCGGCGCTCTCAAGAAGGCCACGCGCGCAGCGACGTCCTGCGGTGGTTGCGCCCCGCTGGTCACGCAAGTGTTGCAGGCCGAGTTGAAGCGAAAGGGGATATCAGTCAACACGCACCTGTGCGAGCACTTCAACTACTCGCGGCAGCAACTGTTCTCCCTGATTCGAGTCGCGGGCCTGCGCACCTTCGAGGCCACACTCGCAAAACACGGCCGCGGACTGGGCTGCGACATCTGCAAGCCCGCGGTGGCCTCGATTCTCGCATCCTGTTGGAACGAGTTCGTGCTGGGCGCCGAGCGCGCGGCTCTGCAGGACACCAATGACTACTACCTGGCCAACATGCAGAAGGACGGCACGTATTCCGTAGTACCGCGTGTGCCGGGCGGTGAGATTACGCCGGAAAAGCTCATCGTTCTGGGTGAGGTTGCGCGCAAGTTCGGGCTGTACACCAAGATCACCGGCGGGCAACGAATTGATCTTTTTGGTGCCCAGGTCCATCAGTTGCCCGTCATCTGGAAGGAACTGATTGCCGCCGGATTCGAGTCGGGTCACGCCTACGGCAAGGCCATGCGCACGGTGAAGTCGTGTGTTGGCTCGACCTGGTGCCGGTTCGGGGTGCAGGACAGTGTGGGACTCGCTATCGAAATCGAAAACCGCTATCGCGGGCTGCGGGGACCGCACAAAATCAAACTGGCCGTCTCGGGATGTACGCGTGAATGCGCCGAGGCGCAAGGGAAGGACGTTGGGGTCATAGCCACCGACAAGGGCTGGAATCTCTACGTCTGTGGCAATGGAGGCATGAAGCCGCGGCACGCGGAGCTTCTCGCTTCGGACCTCGACAAAGAAACCCTCATTCGGTACATCGATCGTTTTCTGATGTTCTACATTCGTACCGCTGATCGGCTGCAACGGACATCAACCTGGCGGGACAATCTCGAGGGCGGCCTCGACTATCTGCAGGGCGTCGTCTGCCGCGATGAGCTCGGCATTGCGGCGGAATTGGAAGACGACATGGCGCGCGTCGTGGCGAGCTACGAGTGTGAGTGGAAGAAGGCTGTTGAGGATCCCGTGACCCTGAAGCGTTTCCGACACTTCGTCAACAGCGAGGAGACGGATCCCAATGTCCTGTTTGTGCAGGAGCGGGGGCAGATCCGGCCTGCGACGAAGGCAGAACGTCGCGAGCGAGCGGAAGCGGTCGCATGAGTGAAGGTTGGACGAAAATCTGCGAGTTGGATGATGTGTTGTCCGGTACCGGAGTCTGCGCTCGGGTCGACGGCCGGCAAATCGCCGTCTTTCGCATCGCCGACTCAGTCTACGCCGTAGACAACTTTGACCCGGCCAGCGAAGCGAACGTCCTGTCGCGTGGACTCATAGGTGATTTGCAGGGCGAGCGCGTGGTCGCCTCGCCGATCTACAAGCATCACTACAGCCTGGCAACAGGTCGATGTCTCGAGGACGGCAACCAGTCAATTCACGTTCATCGGGCACGAGTATTGGACGGTCGGATCTGGGTAAAACCCGGGGGCGAGACCACCAGGACAACCTGCCCCTATTGTGGTGTCGGCTGCGGAGTGCTCGCCCGGAACGTTAGCGGCACCGTGGAGGTGGCGGGCGATCCCGCACATCCCGCCAATCTGGGCAGTCTGTGCTCAAAGGGCTACGCACTCGGTGAAACGTTGGGTTTGGATGGCCGCCTGCTCCATCCGGAAATCAAAGGCCAACGGGTGAGTTGGGACGATGCTTTGACGACCGTGAGCGACGGGTTCGCTCGGCTCGTCGAGCAGCATGGTCCGGATGCCGTTGCGTTCTATGTGTCCGGGCAACTGCTCACCGAGGACTACTATGTCGCCAACAAGCTGATGAAGGGTTTCATCGGCAGCGCCAACATCGATACCAATTCGCGGCTATGCATGGCCTCGGCGGTTGCGGGACAGAAACGGGCCTTTGGAGAAGACATCGTCCCGACCTGCTACGAGGATCTGCAGATTGCGGACCTGATCGTGCTCGTCGGCTCAAACACCGCCTGGTGTCACCCGGTGCTGTTCAGGCGAATAGCTGGTGAAAAGGAGCGGCGCCCCGATCTGAAGATCGTGGTCATTGATCCGCGGCGTACGCCTACCTGTGAGGTCGCTGACCTCCATCTACCGGTGCGGGCGGGTACGGATGTCTGGTTGTTTAACGGCCTCCTCGCCTATCTGCGCCGCCATCGCGCGGTGAACACGGCCTTCGTGGCAAGTCACACCGTTGGCGCCGAGCAAGCACTCAACGCGGCCGAGGCAACGGCCGTAGATGATGCAACCGTTGCGAAAACATGTGGTGTCGACCCGGCACGCCTCACCGAGTTCTATCGGCTTTTCTCCCTCCACGAACGTGTGGTGACGGCGTTTTCACAGGGGGTCAATCAGTCCTCCGCCGGAACCGACAAAGTCAACAGCATCATCAACTGCCATTTGTTGACCGGCCGAATCGGACGGCCGGGAATGGGGCCGTTCTCGTTGACCGGGCAACCCAACGCCATGGGCGGCCGTGAAGTCGGTGGCATGGCCAATACGCTCGCTGCGCACCTGGAAATTGAGGACCCGCTGCACCGGGCAGTGGTGCAAAAGTTCTGGAACAGCCCCCGGATCGCAACGCGCTCCGGCCTCAAGGCCGTCGAGCTGTTTGAGGCCATGCATGCCGGGCGCATCAAAGCCATCTGGATCATGGGGACCAATCCAGTGGTCAGCATGCCGGATGCGGATCGCGTTCGTGAAGCGCTGGCACGCTGCGAGTTGGTGGTGGTCTCTGACTGTATTGCCAGGACGGACACAACGGCGCTTGCTCATGTGTTGCTTCCGGCGGCCGGATGGGGCGAGAAATCAGGCACCGTTACGAATTCCGAGCGGCGGATTTCGCGCCAGCGCGCGTTTCTCGATCTCCCGGGTGACGCTCGACCTGACTGGTGGATAGTGTGTGAGGTGGCGAAACGCATGGGCTTCGAGCAGGCCTTTGGATTCCGCGCCCCGTCTGAAATCTTTACCGAGCACGCGAGATTGTCGGGGGCTGCGAACGATGGCGCACGGGCCTTCGATATCTCCGGGTTGTCGGCACTGACGCCGGCTGCCTACGAGCAGCTCCAGCCAGTGCAGTGGCCGATATCTGCTCGCCACATCAACGGCACTCAGCGGTTGTTTGAAGATGGACGCTTCATGTATCCCGATGGAAAGGCTCGGCTCATCCCGACACTTCCGCGTGCGCCGGCACACACGGCCAGCGATGACTTTCCGTTTGTGCTGAACACGGGCCGGATCCGCGACCAATGGCACACAATGACTCGCACAGGTCGTTCGCCCCGGCTGGCCGAAAACATTCCGGAGCCCTTCGTAGATATTCACCCGCAGGATGCCTTGTTGACGGCCGCCCGCGAGGGTGAATTGGCCAGGGTGACCACTCGCTGGGGCTCGATGGTGGCGCGAGTTAGAAGTAGCGGTGGGATTGCACGCGGCACCGTCTTCGTCCCCATGCACTGGAATGACTGCAATGCGTCCCAGGCGCGAGTGGGGGCGCTGGTCAATCCGGTCGTGGACAGCCTCTCTGGCGAGCCCGAATTCAAACACACCCCTGTTCGCGTCGAGCCGTTTCCCGTCGAGTGGTACGGCTTCGTGCTGTCGCGACGCAGCCTGGAGCCAATCGATACGACGTGGTGGACGCGTATCACTGCGACTCATTGCACCCGCTATGAAATAGCGGGGCGCGAAGTACCCGCGAGTTGGGCAACCTGGGGGCGAAATCTACTGGGCGCAGGGGGTGCCGAGCGCGCCAATGGCCCTGAATTTCTCGAATATGAGGACCCGGCGGCGGGCGTGTACCGCGCGGCTCACATAGTCGACGAGCGGTTGGAAGCGTGTTTGTACATAGCGAACCGCGCCGATCTGCCCGACCGAAATCTCATCTCGCAGCTCTTCAGCTTGCAGAAGCTGGAGGCGGCGCATCGGCTGGCCCTGATGACGACGGCTGCTGTCGTCGAAGGTGAGGAACCGGGGCCGCTCGTCTGTTCCTGTTTCGCCGTGGGGCGAAACACCATACTACGGGCGATCGAAGAGCATGGATTGACGGAAACTCGTCAGGTTACATCGTGCTTACGTGCCGGCGGCAATTGCGGCTCGTGCTTGCCGGAAATCACGGCCTTGTTGGGTGGTATCCCGAATGAGATCCCGGTTTCAACTTCCAGTGCCTTACCGTTCCTCACGTAAGGTTTGAATCGCCACTGTTGCAGGGCATCGGTAATGACCCGGGCCTGCTCGGGAAATGAGCTGATGAAGTGAATGTACTTCACCTTGCCCGTGGCATCGATGACGACCCGCACAGGGA
>JAXDQF010000178.1:0-4385 GCA_034668025.1 Gammaproteobacteria bacterium
TGCCCGCGGACAACGAGCTCCATCACTTGCCGCTCGCGCGGGCTGAGGGACAGATATCGGTCGCGAAGGGCCATCTGGCTCTGCTTCTCCTCGAGGAGCACCCGGCTGCGATCCACCGCGTTGCGAATGGCATCGAGCAGCGCCTGCGGTGAAAAGGGTTTAGTCAGAAATTCTACGGCTCCTGCCTTCATTGCCTGAACGGTCGTCCTGACGTCTCCGCGACCCGTTACGAAGATGATGGGCATTTCCCCGCCGTCGCCTGCGATGCGGCTTTGCACCTCGAGGCCATCGAGATCGGGAAGACCTAGATCCAATACCAGGCAGCTCGGGTACGCGGGCCGCTGTCGCGCAAGAAACTCCAGCGCCGAGCCGAACACTTCAGGTCGCCAGCCGGATTCTTCGACCAGGAGCTCGATCGATTCACGCACCGAGATGTCATCATCGACGATGAACACGAACGGTGCAGCGCCGGCCATCGGACTCGCCTGCGTTGGGTAGCAAGTCGCTGTGGGCATGACTGTTTGCCTCCTACTCGCAATTGGCACGTAGTTCGCGTCCATTAGTTTCCCCGCAGAGCAGCATCCAGCGCCTCGCGCAGATCCTGTTCGCTGAATGGTTTGAATACACAGTCGATGCCCCCCTGCTCCAGCAGACCGGGCGGAATGCTCTTATCGGACCGCCCCGTGATGAAGATGGTGGGAATCGCGTGTCCCCGTCTCAAGAGCTCGCGCTGGACCTCCGGCCCTGACATGCCTGGCAGTCCTATATCAAGGATCAGGCATTTCGCGGCACCGATATCGGCCGACGCCAGCAACTCCGGCCCCGACACGAAGGCCTTCGCGGCGAATCCAAGCTCCCGGAGTAAATCGGGCAGTGATTCGCGAACGGATTCGTCGTCGTCGACCACAATTATTAGCGCGCGTGTTTCCATCAGGCCCCCTTCCACGACCCAGAAGGTGCCGCTGAACGGACAACTTCAATCTCCATCCCTGTTTCCCCGTGCGCTGCTTGGTCGGAGCATGCCCACTTCCGATGCGGTCTGGTAGCTACCTTGGTATTGGTTTTCCCAGTTAAATCCTGGGCGTATGGCCCCGGGGTGCACGGTAGCGGCGCCGCACTACGGGATGCCGCTACCGCACATCGCCGCAGCGTCAGGCGGCCTCGTGAGAGATCTCGATCGTCGTCCAGGACTCCGACGGGCGCGCCAACAGGCGCAGCAGTGCCTTTGCGGCACCCGTCGAAGATGCAGGATTCTGACCCGTGAGCAGGCGCCCATCGACAATCGCGAGGGGCTTCCAATTGGGCACCTTCTCGAACTCGCCGCCGAGCTTCTTCAACTCGTCTTCCACCAGGAAGGGTACGACGTGAGTGAGCTTGACCTCTTCTTCCTCCGTATCGGTGAATCCGGTGACGCGTTTCCCCTTGATCAGCGGCGTTCCCTGATACATGACCCGATGAAACACCCCGGGGGAATGACACACGGCGGCCACCGGCTTGCCGGCGTTATAAAACGACTCGATCAGCGCAATGGAGACTTTGTTGTCGACAAGATCCCACATGGGACCGTGTCCGCCCACGTAAAAAATAGTGTCGAAATTCTCCGACCTCATATCCGCCAATTTGCTGGTGTTTGCGAGCGCCTTCTGCGCTGCGCTGTCCTTCTTGAACCGTGTCATCGAAGCCGTCTGATTTTCCGGTAGATCACTCTTAGGATCGATGGGCGGCTGCCCGCCTCTTGGTGAACAAAGCGTCAGGTCGACCCCCGCATCCCGGAAAACGAAGTACGGGGCCGCAAATTCTTCAAGCCAGAATCCCGTCTTACGACCGGTATCACCAAGAATGTCGTGCGACGTCAGAACCATAAGAATTTTCATGTCTGCTCCTTAGCCAAATTGAAACGCGCGGCACGGACGTCCGCGATGCCGCCACAAACTATCAGCCGCGAGCGGATCTACGCAGTTGCACGTTGGTATCGTCAACACCTTGGTGTCGGTCTAGGTCAGGCCAAGGAGCGCAAATTGAGCTGCGTCGTCCGTCCAAACCCGGTCAACCTGCCAGCCGTTGCGATTGGCGAGCTGCGTAAAGCCCGGGATGTCGTATTTCCGCGAACTCTCCGTATGAATGGATTCCCCGGCCGAAAAGTCGAAGTCGCGGCCCGCCACCGTGACCACTTGCGCGGACAGACTCACCAGGTGCATCTCAACGGCGGACTCCGTCTCATTCCACTTCACGGCGTGATGGAAATTCTCGAGCACGAAATTGCCCGCAAGCTCGCGGTTGATCCGTGTCAACAGGTTTAAGTTGAAGCGCGCAGTGACACCGGCGGCATCATCGTAGGCCGCGAGTACCACCTGCAGGGATTTGCGCAGATCGATGCCAATAATGGCCTTGCCGCTGCGGTGCACCTGGGCGCGGATTCGCTGCAGAAATGCCGCAGCCTCCCGGGCATTGAGATTGCCAATTGTGGTTCCCGGGAAGAACGCGACCCGATTCGGGTGTGGTATCCAGTCTGGCAGTGCGAAGTCCCCGCTGAAGTCGGCGACCACGGGACATGTGGCCAGATCCGGAAAGAGACGCCGGAAACGCGCCGTGGTCTGGTCCAGAAATTCGCCTGCGATATCCACCGGCACATATACCCGCGGGCTCTGGAGCGCCTGCATCAGAATCTCGGTTTTAATGCCGGCACCCGCGCCGTACTCCAGAACAGTCCGGTTGGAACCGCAGAACTCCCCTATATGCTGCGCCTGGTCGCGCAAGATCTGCGTTTCGGTGCGCGTGGGATAGTACTCTTGCAGTTGTGTGATCTCTTCAAAGAGCTCACTCCCCCGAGCGTCGTAAAGCCAACGGCTCGGCAGACTCTTCCCGGGTCGGCTCAATCCTTCAATGACGTCCCCGCGAAATCGGTCGGAGAGTCCCCTGGAAGTCCTGATAACTTTGGGTATCGGGGCGTCTCGAGCGAGTCGGACCCCGGAGAACTGCCAACGTGCGTTCGGCGGGAAGAAATTGCGATAACTGTGGCGGATGTGGGATGCCGGCGTTACGCAGGAACCGCCGCGGAGGACGAATTGCCCGGACATGAACTTTCCGTTGTATTCGCCAACCGCGCCGCTTGTGGGGTGGAATCCGGGGTAAGGCTGGAACGGACTGCGCGTCCACTCCCATACGTCGCCGAACATCTGCTGCAGACCAGATGTCTGCGGCGCAGGCATGGGCCGCAAGCGGCCGGAGTCGGCGAAGTTGCCGTCCCAGGATGTTGTTCCCACTGCGCACTCCCATTCCGCTTCAGTGGGTAACCGCTTTCCCGCCCATTGGGCAAACGCGTCTGCCTCGAAAAAGCTGACGTGTGTGACGGGCGCGTCCAAGTCCAGGGGTTGTGCGCCGCGAAGCGTCATTGACCAATAGACATCTTCATGCCTTTCCCAATAAAGGGGCGCATTCCAGCCTTCGGCGCGCGCCGCACTCCAGCCCGCCGAAAGCCAGAGCAACGGGTTGTTGTAGCCACCGTCGGCAATGAACTCGAGCCATTCGCGGTTGGTGACCTGACGATTTGCGAGCCGATAAGGCTCCAAAATCATTCGGTGGCGCGGGCCCTCGCAATCAAAGGCAAATCCGGGGCCGGAATATCCGATGTCCACCAGGCCGCCCTCGAAGTGAAGGTACTCGGGCGCGCCGCCCGATCGCATTTTGACGTCGAGCGGCTCGGGCGCCTTGAAAACCGGGCGCAGTGGATTTTGTGCGAACAGATGCAATAGATCGGTGAGCAGGAGTTCCTGATGCTGTTGCTCGTGATGGCAACCGAGCTCAAGAAGGCTCGATACTTCCGTTCGGACACTTCGCGCCAGTAGCCTTTCAATTCCGGCGTCGACGTGTTCGCGATACGAATACACCGTATCGAGTGTCGGCCGAGTGAGCAGCCCGCGCAGGGGTCTCGGATGGCGCTCGCCCAGCGCTTCGTAATACGAATTAAAGAGGAAATTGAAACGGTCATCGAACAGCCGATATCCCGGAAGATGCGGTATCAGCACTATGGTCTCGAAGAACCACGTCGTATGCGCCAGATGCCACTTTGCGGGGCTGGCGTCGGCCATCGATTGCGCAGTGGCATCGGCGTCGGAAAGATCTGCGGTCAACAAGCGGCTTGCGCGGCGGACCGAATGAAAGAATTGCCCGAGCCCGTTCGGCCCCGGCGCCGCGCTGAGAACGTGTAGTGCTTCCATAGAATTCCTCTGTCTTTTCCGTACGGATTGTTGAAGACCGGCAGCCCACGCTTCATTCCAGCACTTCGGGGAATCTCCTGCATTGGTGTCGTTGGTGTCATGAAATCACGGGAATCGGTGCTGCACGATTGCACAATGGTATTGGGCCGACCAGACACGGGTTCTGCC
>JAXDQF010000179.1:0-8678 GCA_034668025.1 Gammaproteobacteria bacterium
GCCATTCGATGAAAAATCTTTTGGCAGCGCCGTCGACGTTGCTGAGCGCCTCGAATGAGTGCGGATTGATTCGGGGAGTTTCGACCCGCGTGCGCCGGAACCTTCTTCGCTTCAATATTGTTCGACCCGTTGCGTTTGTCACGACTGAGCACTACGAAGCGGGACCGGCGCCCACAAAATCCCCACAAGTACCTGATTGTCCTGAAGTAGCCAGTAGCCGGGGTGTGGGGCTCGATGCGCGCGCGACTTTCGCGATTTTGAGGCGGCCGAAGGCCATTTCGTTCGCGCTCGGATTCGACGCTGACCCAATCGAACGCTTAAGAAGCCGAAGGAGAGTAGGGTCAAAATTCGAGCTTGGAATTCCGCGAGCAGGGTGATCCGGTTTCCGGCCCTTTCGGGCTTCCTCTCCTTAGAAACGGAATAGGAGCGATTCGGATGAGCAGAACGACAGCGTCCCCACCATCTCAGCGGTCGAGACAGGCCACAGCGTGGCTTTCAGACGAGTTACTGGCGCGCTGCGCGGCGCGTGCCCCTGGCTACGATCACGAGCACCGCTTCTTCACGGAAGATTTCGTGGAGCTGCGCGACTCGGGTTACCTGCAAATCGCTGTTCCGAAGCAGCTGGGAGGCCAGGGACTGTCACTGGCCCAGGTGGTCAATGAGCAGCGACACCTCGGTTACCACGCCGCGCCGACCGCTCTAGCGATCAACATGCATCTTTACTGGACGGGTATCGCTGCAGATCTTTGGCGCTCCGGTGACACCTCGCTCGAATGGCTTCTCGAGGAGGCTGGACGAGGCGCGATATTCGCCGCAGGCCACGCGGAGAGCGGCAACGACATCCCCGTGCTCCTCTCCACTACCAAGGCTGAACGCGTGGCGGGTGGGTATCGATTTACCGGGCGAAAGTCCTTCGGAAGTCTAGCGCCTGTGTGGACCTACCTCGGCATTCACGGCATTGACGCGAGCGATGCTGGCGCACCGAAGATTGTGCATGCGTTCATGCCGCGGAATTCGGAGGGCTATCGAATTGAGGAGACGTGGGACGTGCTCGGCATGCGCGCCACGTGCAGCGAGGACACGATTCTGGATGGCGCTTTCGTCCCGGACCGCTACGTGTCGCGCATCGTTCCAGCCGGCGCCGCTGGCCTCGATCGTTTCGTACTCGCAATCTTCGCCTGGGCGCTGCTCGGCTTTGGCAACATTTATTGTGGCCTCGCGCGACGCGCGCTGGACCTCACGCTCGAGGCGGCAAAAACGCGACGCTCCATCGCGTTGTCGCGGCCGATGGCATATCACCCTGAGGTACAGCACTGCGTGGCCGAGATGGGCCTTGCGCTCGAAGCCATCGAACCGCACCTCGACCGGATCGCTGCGGACTGGTCCGAGGGCGTCGACCACGGAGCACACTGGCCCGCAAAAATTCTGGCCGCGAAGTACCACGCGGTGGAAAGTTCATGGCGCATCGTCGATCTCGCACTCGAAGTTAGCGGCGGGTTCGGCATCTTCCGACGCAGCGGCCTCGAACGAATTTTTCGCGACGCACGCCTGGGGCGCTTTCACCCGGGCAATTCCATGCTGACACACGAACTCGTCGCCAAGACGCTTCTCGGAATCAGTCCGGATGAAATGCCGCGATGGGGTTGAACCCATCGCTTACGCGAACATCGCGGGACTGATCTCGAGAGCGACCAGGGAGACGCGGTCGACGGGCAGCCCGGCGCGCCGCGCATGCTCGTAAATTGCCTCCGGACTCGGCGCGTCATACTCACAGTAGATCTTGCCCTCAACGTCAGACACATAGCTGCGTATCCAGCGCACCTCCGGCATACCTGCGAGAGTCGCTATAGAGCGCCGAGCGGCTGCGTCCAGGTCCGCTCGCGAGAGCGCCGGGACCGTCCTTTCGATAATGTATCGTGGCATTGCTTACTCCATCATGGTTCGAACTTGCTCCAGACGCTGGTGCATGCGCTGTTCACCAGGCAGATCCGCGAGAAGGCGACGGAGTTCTTGCGACTGCCCGAAACACTCTGCAGCGGTCGCAAACCGTCGGCCCGCGACGTGTACGTCGCCCAGTGCAGCCAGGGCGTGAGCCTCGAGGAGCCGCTCGCCGGTGTCGCGGTTGAGAAGAATGCTCTCTTCCAGCGCTGTTCGGGCTTCGTCGTGACGATTGAGGCGCGCTAGCGTGACGCCGAGGCTGTTTAACGCGAGACCCTCGTGGACGCGATCGCCAACGCGCCTGAACAGCACGAGGGCAACCTCATAGTGTTTGAGCGCCTGCAGATAGTGACAGCTTTCCCACTCCAAGATGCCAAGCGTGTTCCGTAGTGCAGCTTCCCGCGACTCATCTCCCAATGTGGACGCAAGAGCGAGCGCGACCTCCGCTCGCGGGATGACTTCAACTGCAGCTGCCGAGCGTGCGCGCGCACTCCGTGCAATACCCTCGAGCGCATCCAGTTCGCCATGCGCATCACCCAGTTGCGCACGTAGCGTGCGAACTCTTTCCCAAGACCCCTCTGCTGCTGAATAGTCCGCTGAGCGCTCGAGAGCAGTAGCGAGCCGCGTACACATTTCCGCCTCTCCGGCTGGATCCTCCAGCTGGGAAAACAGTGTCGCCGCTTCCTCAAAGCACGGCCGGGCTTCGGAATGTCGTCCAAGACCGAACAGCACTTCTCCGAATGCACGCAGCGATTGCACCAGCCCATCGGCATGATGCGCCCGCCGAGAAAGTGAAACGGCCTCCTCATACGTCCGCAGAGACTCTGGGATTCGCCCCTGCTGCAGAAAGATGTGAGCGATGGCCATGAGATGAAACGAGCGCTGGATCGGCAGCAGATGCGTTCGCGAAATATCGTTGGCTCGTTGCAGCAGCTCCAGCGCGCGATCCGGATTTCCCAGAGTCCGATGCACGTTCGCTAGATTCTGCAGGCTGTACACCAGCGTGGTGGGATCCTCTGCGAGGGCCGGTATGGTAAGCGCCTCTTCCAAGCTCCCCAATGCGTGGGAATACTCGCCCATATTCTTGAGGATGATGCCGATGTTGGCCAGGTCGCCGGCGACGGCAAGGTCGTCGTGACGTTCGCGATCGATTGCCAACGCACTCTCCATGATTTCGAGAGCCTCCGCGTGCCGCCCTTCATGCCAGCGCAGTAATCCAAGGCTGCGCAGCGCATGACGCTCGAGCCTCGCGTCACCCTGTTCCCGGCAGATTCGCAGTGCCGTGTTCAACATACGATTGGCAGCATCGAAGCGCTTGAGCAGCGTCGAGAGGTTGCCCTGGCGCAAGTACGCTTGCGCCAGGCGTTCCGACGCGCCTCGAGGCGCAAGCAGTGAAATGAGTTCGTCGACAATGAGCTGCTGCCGACCACGCTGCCCCAATGTCTCGCACTGTCGCTCTTGCAGCAGCAGTATGTCTGCAAGCAGTTCGAGTCGTTCATCACCCTCGGGCAATCGCAACACCCATTGCCGCACGTTATCGAGTGTGACCAGTGCATCGGTAAACTGACCGAGGGCATTCGCGCGAAGTGCAGCACGCCGGCCATGATGGACGGCCCGCGCCCATGTTTCTGCCAGCGCAAAATGGTGCGCGAGAAGGGAAGCCTGATCGTCGCTCCGACCCCCGGAAGCTCGCTCGATTGCACAACCTATGGAGTGGTGAAGTGTCCGTCGCTGGTGGCTGAGCAGACTGTCGTAAGTGACCTCCTGCGTGAGTACGTGTTTGAATCGATAGCCGCGTAGCGGCGGAAGAGCGGAATGTTGTATGAGCCCAGCTGCGTTCAGTTGGTCGATTGCACGCTCCGGACTGCGCTCCGCACCGAGCACCTCGATCAGCACATCGCTGCCGAACTCCCTGCCGATGACGGATGCGATCCGTAACACTTCGAGCGCGTCTGATTCCAGGCTGTCCAGGCGACTGCGGATGACCGCCTGGACGGTATCGGGCAGACGCAGCGTGTCTGCCTTCATCGCAGGAACGGCCTCGCCATTGCGTTCCGCCAGCGCACCCTGCTCGAGTAACGCATGGCAAACTTCCTCTAGAAAAAAAGGATTGCCGCCGGTCCGGGCGTAAACACGGCGAGCGAGCTCGTCCGATACCCGCCGCACCTGCAACACGCTCCTTACAATGGCAGCAGAGTCATCAAAGTCGAGCGGCCCGATATGCAACCTCAATGCACCATAGGCTGATTCGTCCTGATCCTCCGTACCCGGACGGGTGGTGACAATGCCGAGTAAAGAAAGCTTCGCGATGTCTTCTGCCAACTGCCGCAAGGCTTCGCGCGAACCGCAATCGCTCCAATGCCAGTCCTCCAGCAGGAATACGGTCGGCGACTGCCGACCTAACGCGGTGAGGAATGCCGCGAGCGCTTCCGGCACGGCGGCTTGCAAGTGGTCACCTCGCAGCTGACGCCGCAATGGACTCGCATTGCCCGGAATCGATAACACGTTGAGATACAGCGGCACGAAAAGTTGCAGTGACGGGTCCACATCACAGATGCGCGCGACGACCTCCTCCGCAGTGAAATCGTGGGCGTCGTGCCTCGGAAGACCGAGGGCCGATCGCAGTATCTCGGCAAATGGCAGATAAGGCTCACTACCCTCGTATGAGCTGCATCGGGCGTGCAGAACGCGCACCTTGGTTGTGTCGATGCGCGTACGAAATTCATGCAACAACCGGCTCTTGCCAACTCCTGCCTCACCCACAACGAGAACTATTTGTCCCCGACCTGCCCGAGTACGCGAGTGAAGGTCCTCCAGCATCCCAAGCTCGGCACGACGACCGGAGTACGGCGTCAACCCCTCACGCTCAGCCGCCTCGAGCCGCGTCTGCAATCCGGATTCGCCGATGACGCGGTGTGGTGTGATCGGCTGTGACTCGGCGTGTGAGGCGAAGGGTTGCAGAGGAATCGTGCGCACGAACGGCGCAACGACACGCTGACATTCCGGGCTGAGCAAAACCGTATCGGCGGTCGCGGCGGCGGCGAGCCTGCCGGCGAGCTGAACCGCGGCGCCGGTGACTCCATAGCGACGTGGCCCGTCATGCAACTTGCGGGTGACAACAGGTCCAGCATGCACGCCGGACTGGATCTCAACCGGCCGCGACAGCTCGCCGGCATGTCTCACACTCACTTCGCGAACTCGCGCGTGCAGGTCTACTGCCGCGCGTACTGCACGAAGATCATCGTCCTCGTGCCCGATCGGAACACCGAACAGGCAGACTATCTCTTCACCGAACGCATGATTCACGAGCCCGCCATGCCTATTCGCCACATCCACGGCAACCGAACGGATCCGGCGCATGAATTCCTCGAGCTTCCGAGGCGCAAGTTGTTCGACCAGCGACTCATACTGCGGCAGCAGGGACACCAACACCGCTATGCGCCGTCGCTCGCCACCAGAGGAAAGCTGACAATCCTCAACGACTGACAACGGAGACACCGGTCCGATGGGAGGGACCGCGTGCCGTCGAATACGCCCGCCGAACGCCGCAAGCTCCGTGGCCATTTGAGCCATGGACGTGTATCGCTGCTCAGGCGCTTTTGCGAGCGCCTTATGCAGCAGAGCGTCGAGCGCATCCGGTAAATTCGCGCGCAAATCGCGGGCCGGCAGAGGCTCCACTTTGAGTACCGCGTGCCTCAGCGCCAGCGTGTCATCGCCAGCAAAAGGGCGCGCGCCCACAAGCATTTCGTACAACACGACGGCCAGTGACCAGACATCTGTGCGGCTATCCACGGGCTCGCCCCGGGCCTGCTCAGGGCTCATGTACGCGGCTGTACCGACCGCCGTCCCCTCATCCAACGCAACGTCCGCGTCCACGATCCGCGCGACCCCAAAGTCAAGAATCTTCACTGTACCGTCACACAGCAGCATGATGTTAGAGGGCTTCACATCACGATGAATGACCCCGTGCTCATGCGCTTTGGCAAGACCACTCGCAACCTGTTGCGCAATCGCGAGCGCGTCGTCAATGGAAAGCGCCCCGCGCGCTAGACGCGCCTGCAACGTTTCGGCATCGTAAAGTGCCATCGCGATGAACGGCTGGCCGTCCGTTGTCAGCCCGATTTCGTGGACGGTGCAAATGTTGGGATGATCCAAAGCCGCGGCTGCGCGAGCCTCGAGCAGAAATCGCTGCCTGGCATCGGGCTGCGCAGCGAGGTGCGGCGGAAGAAACTTCAGTGCGACATACCGCCCTAGGCGCTCATCGCGGGCTTTATGGACTAGCCCCATAGCACCCGACCCTAGCGCTTCGAGCACGGTGTACTGCGCCACTCTGCGTCCCCGCCAGTCCATGGCAGCCACGTGAGCCCGCAACAGTGTGGGCGCGGTAATCTTCCGAGCAAGCTGATCAAGAAGCCCCCCGCGCTCGTGACTGTCGAGCAGTGACTGCACTTCACGGCGTAGCTCCTCATCCCCCGCACAGCGCCGATCAACAAGTTGGTTGCGGGTCTCTGCGTCACACTCGAGCGCCGCACTGAAGACGTCCTGCACGCGCACCCACCGTTCCGCAGACATCACCGGGGCGAGATCGCTCACGTAGATAATTCCCGATTGAGCCACGCGCGCGCCACTGCCCAATCACGCTTCACGGTTGCCGCGGACGAGCCAAGCACGTCCGCGGTCTCTTCGATGCTCATACCTCCAAAAAAGCGATACTCGACAATGCGCGCATGCCGCTCGTTGATTGCCGCGAGGCGCTGAATGGCTTCGTCGAGCGCGATGAAATCCTCGGGCCGCTCGGTGACGGCCACGAGCGCATCGACTTCGAGTGGCTCATGCGCACGACCGCCACCGCGCTTCTGGCTACGACGTGACACGGCATAGTCGATGAGAACCCTGCGCATCGCCTGGGCAGCAAGGGCCAGGAAATGTGAGCGGCTCTGCCAGCGTATGCGTTCGAGCTTCGCCAGTTCGAACCAAGCTTCGTGTACGAGCGCAGTCGTACACAACGTGTGACCGGAGCGCTCACCACGGAGCTGTCGCCCCGCAATCCTGCGCAACTCTGCGTACACAAGAGTAAATAGGTCTTCCATCAGCACACCTCGCCGCGATCTTACGGCGTCTTACTCCAGCGTCTCAATGTTCCCGATGTACCTAATCAGCGCGCCAGTGAAATGAGCCGGTTTGCCTGCGCTTTCGGCTTCTTTCCGAACAAGGGGGCTCTCACCCGAGACAAGAAGGAGTCTAAGACGATGAACCTGCTTTCAGTTGTATACGGCATCTTCGCCTATGTGATTTTTCTACCGACGTTTTTATACGCCGTCGGGTTCGTCGGCAACCTGTTTGTGGCGAAGTCGATCGACGCGGGCGCAACTACAGCGCTCCCGGAAGCCATCGGGGTAGACCTGGCCCTATTGGGATTATTTGCCATCCAACACAGCGTGATGGCGCGTCCCGGCTTCAAACGCCTTTGGGCGCGGATCGTGCCACCTGCCATCGAGCGGAGCACCTACGTCCTACTGGCGAGCCTCGTTCTCATCCTGCTGTTCTGGCAATGGCGGCCGATTCCGACGCCAATCTGGACCGTCACCGACCCTCGCATGGTACTGCTGCTCCAAGTCATTTTCTGGCTCGGATGGTTCATTCTGCTGTTGAGCACGTTCCTGCTGAACCACTTCGAGCTCTTCGGACTGCGGCAGGTATTTGCGAGCGCGGCCCAGCAAGATTTGCCGCCGCCGGAATTTCGGACGCCGCTCTTCTATCGCTATGTGCGGCATCCGCTTTATCTGGGCTTTCTGATCTCCTTCTGGGCGACACCGGTGATGAGCGCTGGTCACCTGTTGTTCAGCGCCGCGACGTCCGGATACATCCTGGTCGGCATCTGGTTCGAGGAGCGCGACTTGATCGCGGTGTTCGGCGATCGCTACCGCCGCTATCGCGAGCAGGTCGGCATGTTGCTTCCACTGCGGTCCGGAAGAGCCCGCACTCGTTGATTGCGCCTGCCATACGACACGCGTGTGTCTTTTCAACTCCAGCTTCCGCCATTTCAACCGCGCACCACTCCATTGTTACAACTCTGTCAGGAAGGTCATATTATGAAACTCAGACGATCCCCGTATCCGACGATTGCCCTCGCCCTCCTGAGCGCCGGACCCTTGTCCGCCCTGGCTCAGGACAGCCACTCGAACATGTCGACATCGCAACCCGAACTGAGCCCGGACCAGAAGAGCAAGGCAAGCGTCCTTCTGAAGAAGGTTCGCGATGCGACGGCGCGCTTCCAGAATGTGGAGGTGGCGAAAGGTTCGGGCTATGAGCTTCTGTTCGGCTGTGTGAGCGCAGACACCACTGGGGCAATGGGTTTGCACTATGTGAACATGAACCTGCTCACGAGTGTGAACCAGTCAGGTGTGTTTTATGTCGAGCGTCCCCAGATCGTGATCTACGAGCCGACGGCGGACGGACACCTGCGCCTGACCGGTGCCGACTATCTGGTTTTCGCTGACGCGTGGGATAAGATCCATCCGAACGATCCGCCACAGCTCATGGGACAGCTCTTTCACCTGTTCGATGCGCCCAATCGCTTCGGGTTGCCGGCGTTTTATTCACTGCACGCCTGGGCGTGGAAGGACAATCCCAACGGCGCGTTCGTAAACTGGCACCCGAACGTTTCGTGCGAGTCGTTCACAGGCAAGGATGACCCTGATCCGCGGCGTTAGTTCGACCAGGAATGACCGCCCCTTTGA
>JAXDQF010000180.1:0-6102 GCA_034668025.1 Gammaproteobacteria bacterium
CGATCGTCCAACTCTAAGGCGAAGTAACGCATTAGATGTCGGTTGGGAAGCTGACGTTGTTGTCCGCTGACTGGGAGGGATCGGGGGCGGTTGTTGGATCGTCTGTGATGGTCGCCGATTCCTCGGGGGCAGAGGCAGGGGGGTGGGTTGGTTTTGTGGCGGGGGCTGCCCGGGTAGCTGGGGCGAGCGCGCTCGGCGCCCTGGGCGTCGCTACCGCGCCGTTGGCCTGCACTGCTGCGGGCCGACTCGCTTGCTCCGCGGCTCTCAACGTAACGAAGGCTGCTCCAAAGAACAGCACCGTGCTCAACACGATGAGCCAGATCACTCGATTATTCTGCATAACGCACCACTCTGAATCCGATTGTTGTACTTGCGCCGTCCGCGCCGTCTCGGGCCGCCAGCCGTAGGTCCGTCGCAACAGCGGACTTCCAATTGGCGCCGCGTATGACGTGGCGGGTGCCATCATCCGGACCCAGCGGGTCGGTGACTGGCGCGGGATCCACAAACGACAGGTAATAATCCCCAATCCACTCGGACACATTGCCGGACAGATCGTGCAATCCCAGGGGACTGGCCTTGAACTTTCCAACCGGCGCGACGACGGGGTAGTCGTCTCGATAACCGGGTAACGAGGCCGGCAGCGAGTTGCCAGTCTCTGAGCCCGCGATGTTCCCAACATCACCCGGCACAGGAAGCGCATCACCCCATGCAAAGCGTCGAAACTGTCCGGGAGCGGCATATCGAGCGGCGTACTCCCACTCAGCTTCGGTCGGGAGACGGTAGCCGATGGTTACAGGTCGTTTCAGAACGTACTCGTCGTTCTTTTTTTCGTACGCCACTGGCAGGTTGTCGCGTCCCGAGAGCCAATTGCAGTATTCGGCGGCGGCGTTCCAGCTGACTTGTGTGACCGGCTGATTGTCGAGGTCGATTGAATGCCGGTCGATGAACCCGGACTGGTGATCGGGGTGCAGCCGGCGAAACTGTTCGTTGGTCACTTCGGTCACGCCGAAGTACACCGGGCGCTCGAGAGTGACGCGGCGAAATCCTTCGTTGGGTCTGCGACCCTGCTCGCGTCTCTCGCTACCCATCGAGAAGGTACCGGAAGGAACGAGTCGCAGCATGTATCCGGTCTGGGTGTACACAGTGGATGCGGTCTGCGACAGGGCAAATGAGCGGTCCTCGGACGTAAGCTTATATTGGAGCGTGCGATCGAGACCCTTTGAGGGTGTGACTGTGCCTGTATAGGCGATCCAACCTTCTTTGCGTACTTCGATGCGGTGTTCGATCGCGGACAATTCCAGTGATTGGGGGGTGCGGCCGCTGTCGACTCCATCAATGAACAGCTGCGCGCCGTCCGGCTCACCCTGGACGGTCACGCGGGCACCCACGGCTTCGAGCTTCGCGTTGACGGCGATTTTCTTTCCGGCGTCAGCGAACACGGGCTGCGTCCAGGATGCATAGCCGGGCAGATTGATCACCAGATCGTGTTGGAATCCAGCGGGCAGCTCGACTTCCAGCGGTGTTCGGCCCCGATGCGTGCCGCCAATGGTGACTTCGGCACCGGAGGGCACCGAGGTCAAGGTCAGTGTTGCATCGGGCTGGCCCAGCGTAATCGGGCCGACATTCAATGCTTCGCCTGCCCGCAGAACAATGCTGCTCTCCCAGGTTTTCAGACCGGGAGCGGAAATGCGGACTTGCCTGACTCCGGATGGCGCGTCGACAACCGTGGGTGCCACGCCGCTTTCAGCCCCATCTACAGCAACATGTGCGCCCGCCGGAATCGCTGTGATCTGAAGTGTGCCCCAGGAGGGTTGCAAGACCACTTTGAGGTCCTGACTCGCGCCTGCTCCCTGGATATCAACAGATGCGATGTAGTCAACATGTCGCGGCGCACGCAGCATGATCGTATGCAAGCCCGCCGGCATGGCGATCGCACCCGGAGCACGACCCGTCTCCACGCCATCAATGCTCACTACCGCCGCAACATCAGCTGTGTCGATTCGCAACGTTCCAGGCAATTTCGCCAGCCTCAGGCGTGCTGATGCGGGAGCATCTTTCTTTACGGCGATCTTGATCTGCCCTGGCACGTAACCATCGCGCTCCGCGCGGATGACGTGATTGCCGGGCAGCAGCCACAGATTACCGCCAGCGTGAACGGAGATAAGGGTGCCGGGGACACGCACGCGCGCATCCTTGGGCTGGATGTCCAAAGCAACGGAGTTGAGTTGCGAGATGGTGCCTATGATGAGCAGCGCGGCAGCTGCCGCCGCTGCTACCCGAATCCAGAAGGAGCGGGGTCGCGGCGGGCGTGGGGGTCTGACTCTGGTAGCCGCTGCAGCCTTTTCAGCAGCCTCATCAGCCGCTTGTAACTCGGCTTGCGTTGCGATCCGTGGCGCCTGGATGAGCAGGTCTTCGTCGCCATCCACGTGCTCGATCGAAGAAACAGTGGCGGCTGGGGAGATCGTCGCGTTGCCGACGAGATGGCACACGTCGAGCCGAAGCAGGGTACGCGATACGTCGGTGACGATGACCTGGGCATCGCCGATCGCCAGTACATCATGGCGACGGAGATCCCGCGGGGCGCCCAGCAGGCGACCGTCGAAGCGGACTCGAGCGTCACCAACGGAATGGACGACCCATACGCCTTTTCGCCGTTCGATTCGAAGGGCGGGTCCAGGATCTGTGCCCGGAAGGACGATGTCGGCACCCTGCACATCGTCGGATCCCTGGCCACCAATCGTGGGCGTCTCGCCAAAAGTACGATCGCCAATAGGCTCCCGAACACGTACCTGTGCGTAGGTGCTCGGACTCGCCAACGCCCCGTCGGTCATTTTTCTGCCTGCGGACGGACTGTCCTGAGCTTAGGCCTTTCTCAGCTCAAATTGGTTCCGAGCAGGTGACTCGGATCGTCTGTGAGTCCTGGCCCGGCGCCACGGTGATTTCGCGCCTGACGTCGCGGAACCCATTTCGAGTGCCTACCACTGTGTATTTACCGGGGCGGAGCTCGATTTCCCGCCGGGAGAACGTTCCGAATGCGCCGATGCTGGAAATGGCTACCTGCGTGGAGTTATCGGACACGAGCGACAGCCGGACGGGTCTGTCGAAACCCGGAATCAGGATTTCCAGTCGCGCAATCTGCGAGCGGATCACCGGGCCCTGGGGGCTCTGCGCCCGCGCCGTTTCCAGGAGAGCACGCGCATCGTCTCTGACACCCGGCGCCGAGAGCCTGTCGGGACGGTCGAGAAGCTGCTGCAGGCGAATCGAGAGATCGGCGCGGGACGTGGTACGTGCCTTTCCTTCCTGTGCGAACGCCAGTGATGAGTCTGCCGCGAGCACATCTTCATATGTCCGCTCTGCCTCGTCCCAACGCTCCTGTGCTTCCAATCCCACAGCACGCTGGCGCATGGACGCGAAACCGCGGGCCGAGAGAGCAGCGCCGACGCGCCTTAGACCTTCCAATGCCTCGGCACCCCTGGGATTGAGGGCTCGTGCTTTGACGAACGCTTCGTGAGCCTCATCCAATCGGCCTGCGCCGAGTGCAGCGAAACCGGAACCGACTGCCCTCGCGTAATTATCGTCGCCGAACGCCGCGTTGGCCCTTGCTTGGCCTGCCTTGGCCGTCGCGTTGCCCGGATCCAGTGAGAGGGCCTGACTGTAGTCCTGGGCCGCTCGCGCGTAGTCATGCGCGACTTCGGCATTCTGCGCGTCGGCTAGCAGCGGGAGCACGGCGGGGAGATTTTGTGCGCGACGTTGACCGTCGGTTGCCCGGCGATCGTTCGGGTTGATTCGCCGAGCCAGGTCGAACGCCTGCCCTGCGACTTCCTGCTGACCTGCTCCCAAGGCCTGCTCACCGGCAGCCACTTCTGTCGACAATGCCTGCGGCGCTTTGCTATCAACCGTGTCGAGCAACCTCGTCGCCGCGGCGAGCCGTTCCTGCGAAATGCGTGGATTGCCGGCGTCGTGCGCACCGACTGACTCCGCGGCGCGTGTCTTTGCCATCGCGAACTCGCGACCGCCCCAAGCGCCCGCCCCTCGGGCTTCGAGGGACGCGAGTCGGTTATCAAACGCTTGCCGCATCTGGCGAAGGCGTTGCTCGTCGGCTGCCGTGAACGGCTGCGTCGAGGCTGCGTTTGTGGAAGCCGCGTTGGCTGCATAGCCTGCTGGTGAATTCGGTGCGCCCGAGGATGTGGCTGCTGCTGTGGCGCCCAACCCGGCCGCCGCAGACCCGCGCTGCGATGCTGCTGCTCCTGTGGTCGCCGACCCAGCCGCTGGAATTCGCGGTGACACTGCCGTTGCGGTTGGTCTGCCGTCCGCTGTTGTGCCGGCCGGGGCGGTCGCGCCGGTTGCCCCGGCTCCTCGGCCCGCGCGGGTGCCGGATGACTGCGTTGCTGTCCCTTGCGCTCCTGGCGTTTGGGACGCGGACGCTCGGACGCCGGATGACTGCGCGGTCGCGTCGGTGCCCGAGGCAGCCGGTGCCGTCGACCCTTGCCCTTGCGTCGCGTCCGAGTTTGTTGACCCGGGTGAGTTGGATGCGATTGCCGTTTTCAGGGGCTCCACCACGGCAGCCACTTCCGGCGGCAATGATTGAGTATCAAATCGGGGCAGCCAGAAATAAACCGCCGCCGCGGCGCCCGCCATGAGGCCGAACACTACCCAAGGCCAGCGACGAGGACGGATGGGCTCGAGGCGCGCCACCTTCGGCAAGCCGTCGAGCGTGACGTCACCCCAATTCACGTGCATAGAAGCACTGCGGACTGTGTCCCGGGTGAGAATCGATGTTGGATCCGGGTACGTGCCTACCGTAACGTTGTCGTGCCTGAGTGTTGACTGAGGCGTACCGGCGTTGTGACGAAGCGTTTCGGACTGCTGCTGGAGACCAACTGTGTCAGACAGCCGTTGAGCGGCACCGGAGTTGGGCTGTGACAGGGGAGCGCCGGATGTTGAAGCTTGCGCCTGCCCGGCGTTCGACGGCGGCGGCGAGGAAGTCTTGCCCTCGATGGGCCACATTGAACTCGTTGGGGGCGCAGGTGGCGGCGGTGAAGCGAACGGCGCTGTGGCCGCTGAAGTGCGGCTTTCCGGATGCGCTGACGCCAGATTTCCCGCTGTTGACGCTTGGCTTCCTGCTCGATTGGCGCCGGAAGCTCTCGCGGCTGGCGGATCAAAGGATGCGGCTTGTGACGCCATTGACGCGCTCGGCGACGATGGCCTCGGGTGCGCACCTGCGTCGGCACGCTCGGACGGCGTCCGCAGGAACTTCGGCGCCAGAGATTCATTCGTCGCCGATGGTACGGGCCCAGACCGCCGAGGCGCTGGTTCGGATCTCGCAGTCGCAGCGCCCGCTGAACCGAACGTCGAGGATCCCGCTCGCGAAGTTCCGCTTGCTGCGCGCGAGGAGCCGCGTCGCGTGGATTCGGCTGACTCTGACCTCACGGAAGGAGATGCCTTTCGCGCTGACGAATGACTCGGGCGTTCCGACGGTGTTGGTTCCGATTCAGTCGGTGGCACGTAGTCCATCGACAGCGGCGGTAGTGCTACCGTTTGAGACGTGTCAAACGACAGGGGCGGCAGCGCTACTGTTTGAGAAGTATCAAACTGAGACGCCTCGGCTTGCTTGGCCGCTGCGCGAGCCGCCGCAACAATCGCCGCAGCTTCGGCGGCTGTCATTGGCGCAGGCTGCGACGACTTTGGGCGAAGAATCACGGTATCGCCGATATGTGGCGTCGCAGGCTGCGGTGGCAGCTTTACGCGACTCGGCACGTCGGCAGACGTTTCCGAGGCGAAGTAAGTGCCCTTGCCGGCCGACGTCCCTGGCGCAATTAGCGAAGGCCTCGGGTATGAGCCTGTATCGGCCGACGCTGCTAACGCGCCTGGCAGCGGCCTTTGGCGCGCGCTAGTTTCGCTTGATGCTGTTGACGCGCCTGACAACGGCCTTGGGTGTGTGCCTGTGTCGGCGGATGTGGTTGATGCGCTTGGCGATGGCCTTGGGTGCGAGCCCGTGTCGCTCGACGCTGTTGGCGCACTCGACGTGGACTTTGAGTGTGCGTCCGCGTCGGTTGACGCCGGTCGCTCACCTGACAATGCCTGTGGGTGCGCGCCAGTGTC
>JAXDQF010000181.1:0-13473 GCA_034668025.1 Gammaproteobacteria bacterium
GATATCGTCGAGTACAACCGCCGCACGGGCGGCTTGTCCCGGCGAGAATTCAGCGCTTTGACACTGGGAGCGGGCCTGATGTCCGCGCTGCCGGCCGCCGCCGCCGCTGTCGAGACAAAGGACTCGGAGGTCGAAATCAAGACACCCGATGGCACCGCGGATGCCTACTTCGTGCATCCCGCAACAGGCAAGCATCCCGGCGTGCTCATCTGGCCCGACATCTTTGGATTGCGTCCGACGTTCCGACAGATGGCCAAGCGCCTGGCGGAATCCGGCTACGCCGTGCTGGTGGTCAATCCTTTTTATCGTACAAAGAAGGCACCGACGGCTCCCGATCACGCTGACTTCAACGATCCCGAGACGCGCAAGTCGCTCATGAGCCTCCATGACTCCCTGACTGCCCAGACCGGGACAACAGACGGCAAAGCATTCATCGCCTGGCTCGACACCCAACCTGCGGTTGACAGGAAAAAGAAGATCGGCACAACAGGTTACTGCATGGGCGGCCCGCTGGTGTTTCAGACGGCCGCTGCAGTCCCCGACCGTGTTGGTGCCGGAGCAACTTTCCATGGCGGTGGGTTGGTCACGGACAAACCCGACAGCCCGTCATTGTTGATTCCGAAGATGAAGGCGCATTACCTGATTGCCATCGCCGAAAACGACGATCAGAAGCAACCGGACGCCAAAAATGTGCTGCGCGACGCCTTCGCGAAGGCGAAGCTGCCCGCGGAGATTGAGGTCTACAAGGGCACGATGCACGGCTGGTGCCCGCCGGACTCTCAGGTGTACAACCAGGAACAGGCGGAAAAGGCCTGGGATCGGTTGTTGGTGTTGTTCAAGTCGGCGCTGGCTTGACGTCGCCGGCTGTGCGGGGCGGCGGCGACCTGGCCGCACCCCGCATTCGCCTCGTCCCTCTAGCTGCTCCGGCCGTCAACCTTCCGCACCGTGAGAGTGTCGAGATCGACACCGTCCACGCAACGAACATTGATGGCGGCCATTCTGGCTCCCGTCTTCGGGTGCGTCCCCAAGGCAAACGACTCTACCCCGCACGTGGCGCAGAATTTGTGCTCGATGATGTGCTTGTTGAATTTGAACTCCGCCAGGTCGGCGTCGCCGGACAACAGCTTGAATTGAGACGCCGGCGCAAACGCCAGCAGCGTGCCCAGTCGCCCGCATCGCGAGCAATTGCAGGCGATGACCTCCCCGATGTCCATCTCCACTTCGTAGCGCACCTTGCCGCACTGACAGCCGCCGGAATACGTCTGTGACATGACCGCCCCCTGTCGCGTTGATTGCCTGCTACTGTACAGTGGTAGCATACGCAAATGCCAAAATATGCAGCTTTTCTGCGCGGCGTCAGCCCCCTGAATGCCAAAATGTCCGAGCTGCAACAGTGCCTCGAGACCGGCGGTTTCCGGCAGGTGAAGACAGTGCTCGGCAGCGGCAATGTTGTCTTCGACTCACGGGCCGCATCCCGCGAGTCACTGAAGCGCAGGATCGAGGCCGCGATGAAAAAGAACCTCGACCGGGTGTTCGCGACCACCGTGCGCTCGATCGAGGAGCTCGCCGCGTTGCAGGCGGCGGATCCCTACAAATCGTTCGATCTGCCGCCGAAAGCCAAACGGATTGTCACGCTGCTGCACGAAAAGCCGCAGTCGAAGGTAAAGCTCCCCATCGAGTTGGATGGTGCGCAGATTCTGTGTGTGAAGGGCACCGAGATCTACAGTGCCTACGTACCCAGCGCCAAGGGGCCGGTCTTCATGGCCCTCATAGAGAAAACGTTCGGGAAAGACCTGACCAGCCGCACCTGGGATACCATCGGTAAAGTTGTGAAGGCCGGCGGCGGTTAGTTGTCATCGCACTGAAGAGAGACCGAATGAAATTCATAAGAAGAATGACGCTGATCTGCGCAGCGGCCGTGATGGTCAGCGCCGGGCTCACCGGCGCCGTGGTTGCCACTGCCGGGACGGCCGGCCCCAAAACGGCCGACGACGGCTTGGCCCGATTTCGCGCGACTTACAAAGAGCTGGTCGAGACAAACACAACACTATCGGCCGGCGACTGCACTCTGGCGGCTACGCGCATGGCAGCCCATCTGCGGGCTGCGGGTTACCCGGAAAGCGATTTGCGCATATTCGTGCCGGATGGACATCCCAAAGAAGGTGGACTGCTGGCCGTGCTCCAGGGAACAGACCCGAAGGCCAAAGCGATTCTGATGCTCGCGCACGTCGACGTCGTCGAAGCCAAACGCGAGGACTGGACTCGCGATCCGTTCACTCTGATCGAAGAAGGTGGCTACTTTTACGCGCGCGGTACGAGCGACATGAAAGCCCAGGCGGCGATCTGGGTCGACAACCTCGTGCGCTTTCGCGAAGAAGGTTTCAAGCCCAAACGGACCATCAAGCTGGCGTTAACCTGCGGTGAGGAAACCAACAGTGCGCTCAACGGCGCCGGTTGGCTTGCAGCGAACGAGCGCCAGGCAATTGACGCTGAGTTCGCAATAACCGAGGGCGTAGACGCCGACCTCGATGCGCAAGGACACCGAGTCATGGTCGGTGTGCTGGCAGCCGAGAAGGTCTCACAGAACTTCACGTTCGAAGTGACCAATCCCGGTGGTCACAGCTCCCGACCGATTCCCGACAACGCAATCTATCACCTCGTTCGTGCCGTCGACCGAGTCAGCCGCTACGACTTTCCGGTGCAACTCAACGACGCGAATCGGGGCTATTTCAGCGGCATGGGCCAGATCATCGGCGGCAATAAAGGGGCTGCCATGGCGGCGGTGGTGGCGAATCCGCAGGATGCGGCTGCTGTTGCGGTTCTTGATGAGGATCGGAATTGGCACGCGATGTTGCGCACAACTTGTGTCGCCACGATGCTCTCGGCCGGCCATGCCACCAACGCGTTGCCTCAACGGGCAACAGCCAATATCAATTGCCGAATCTTCCCCGGTGTCACGCGCGAGGAAATCCTGGCCCAACTCGTGAAAGTCGCCGGCGACCCGGCCGTCAAAGTCACCATTCCGGAAGTGCGCGGTCCGCTCGCCAACGCGACCCCGCTGACTCCACAGATCCTGAAGCCAGTCGAAACAGTAGCTCATCAGCTGTGGCCCGGCGTCCCCGTGGTACCCGCCCTCGAGCCAGGCGCATCCGATGCGCAGTTCCTCAATCCGGCGGGCATTCCTACCTACGGAATTACCGGTCTGTTCACCGATCCCGACGGCGGCAACATCCACGGTCTGAACGAGCGAATTCGCGTCCAGTCCGTGTATGAAGGCAGGACATTTCTGTACCGACTCGTGAAGTTGTACGCCAACCAGTAGCGTCCGGTAGCCGGCGGATCAGCGCCGCGCCCGACCGTTAATGTATTCAACCAGGTTGTCGAGCGTCTGCGCCGTGCCAACATCAACACCCATCTTCAGATACTGCTCGAGATGCTCGGCCGAGCGGCATTCGATTTCGACGGCCATGTGAGTCTTGCCGGCATTTTCACGGAGCACGACCCGGCCAATGGCCCCGAGGGCCTCGAAAATGAGCCGTTCAGGTGGCGTGATCTCACGATAGGTTCCCGTGAAGGGCATTTCCGGATGCCCTTTCGAAACGAAGGTGAATGAACCGCCTACCCGCAGGTCGATCTCACAAACAGCCAAGGGCTCACCCGCAGCATCCCACCAACAAACCATGTGCTCGGGTTGCGTCCAGGCCGCGAACACATGTGCGCGTGGCGCATCGAAGTCGCGGGTCAGTCTTATCGTGTATGAGCCACGATCAATGACGAGGCCGGTTTTTGGGGGAACAGCTTGCGATGCAGACGGCATATCACTTCTCCTTGAATTTCGCCTTTGCGAGGTGGGAATCGAGATTGTTGAGCCGCTTTTCCCATTGTTGACGGAAGGGCTCGATCCACTCCGAAACGTCTTTCAACGCGAAGGGTGCGAGCCTACGCGGGCGCCTTTGCGCGTCGCGGCCGCCCTCAATGAGCCCTGCCTGCTCGAGCACCTTGAGGTGCTTCGAAATCGTGGGCTGGCTGAGATCGAACGGCTTCATCAGCTCTGAGACGGTGGCCTCGCCGGCAGCAAGGCGCGCCAGGATCGAACGCCGCGTCGGATCGCTCAGTGCGTAGAAAGCGGTGCTCAGGGGATCAGTGCGTTCCATTGCCATATGGCTATATAGCCATATGGCAATATAAAAGTCAAAGGCATTGTCTATTTATGCGCGGAACACGGGCCCGTCAGGATGCGCGGGATTCGCAGTTACACGTTCGAGTTTCGGGTTGACAACGAGATCCATCGCCTCCAGCGGAATGACACCCATCAAACATTCATCTCCGAGTACAGCTGCTTCCGTTAGGTACGTTCGGTCATCGAAACGGATCTGAACGGGTTGGATACGCGGGCACCGCACTCGTCGCGCATCCGCAACGGTGAGACTGTAAGTGGACATCTCTTCGAGATCGAAACCCAACTCGCGTGCAATGTCCGCCGTAACAATCATGTGCGTGGCCCCTGTATCGACCATGACCCGGACATTGACACTTTTCCCGAGTAGCGGATTGGTCAAAGTAATATTCGCGTAGACGATTCCCATCGACGTTCCTTGTTCGGGCGTTGCTTCTGTGGCCATCATGAATTCTCGGGTAGCTGACGGATAGATTGATTGACTGCGTCTTCACGCAGAAACACGCAGGATCAATCGGCAGCAGGGACCTGCCAACGGCGAAAACGTCGAATCCACTCTGCCGGTACAGGGTTACAAACCCGCGCGACAGCAAGGACATGTTGCTCGACAAACAAAAGGCGGGCGCCGGCGGGTCGGGCGGCTGTTAGTCATAATCCGCCGATCGGTGCTGAGCGGCCTAGACAAGCTGCACGGCCGCGGCTACGCTTCGGCAACGGAATTGCGGCCGCAAAACAAACAATAGCGAATGATGTGCAACCCGGTCGCGGGACTGCACCGGATGAGGAGCGCCGATGCTGTCGAATACCAGGGTCTTCATTCTGGCGTTGCTCTGTGCGTGCACGCCACTAGCAGCTGAAACAGCTCCACCCCTCGATGCCGCAATTGCATTCGGCGCGCGGCCGAGCGTCGCCGACCTGAGTCTCTCTCCAGACGGCAAGAGTGTCGCTTACGTTGTCCCGATTGAGGGGCAAGGTTCGGCCGTAATGACACTCAATCTCGAGAAAACGCCAGCTCCCAAAACGGCATTGAGTGCTGACGGCAAGCCGTTCCGGCTGGAGAGTTGCGGCTGGGTGTCCGCCGAACGCATCGTGTGCACCGTTTACGCCTTGGTCAAGAATGCTGAAGCCGGGATCGTCCCTATGTTCCGCCTCATAGCGGTCAATGCGGATGGGACAAATCCGCGAGAGCTCAGTACTCGCCTGAACGCCTACTCCCGCGGGTTCCACATATACGGCGGTGGCATCATCGACTGGCTGCCCGACGAGAATGGGTCCGTGTTGATGATGCGCAGTTATTTGCCGGACGATCACCTCGGCACCCGGCTCGGGAATTCGGCGGAAGGACTGGGGGTGGATTGGGTTGACACCCGAACGCTCACAGTCAAGCACGTGGAGCCTCCTAACCGCGATGCCATCGAATATTTCAGCGACGGACACGGTACGGTCCGAATCATGGGACTGCGAGAGCGACACGCGGGTTTCCAGGATACCGGCGTGACCCTCTATTCGTATCGTCTGCCCAAATCGCGTGAGTGGCAAACTCTGGGGCAATATAACGCCGTCGACGGCAGCGGTATCGACATCTATTCGGTTGACCACGATCTCAACGTTGCGTACGCGTTCAAGAAGACGAATGGTCGCAAAGCGTTGTACTCCATAACCCTGGACAATTCGCTGCACGAAGAGCTCGTCTACGCACGGCCGGACGTCGACGTGGATGAATTGATTCGCATCGGACGCCGTAGACACGTGGTCGGCGCTTCCTTCGCGCTCGAGACCCGCACGGCCGAGTACTTCGAACCCAACACCAAATCGCTGATTGCTTCGCTTTCGAAGGCGCTCCCCCACAATGCACTGCACGTCGCCGAAGCGAGCGCGGACGAGCAAAAGATGCTCATTTTCGCCAGCAGCGACCGGGATCCCGGCGCGTATTACATTTTTGAT
Organism: Gammaproteobacteria bacterium; assembly: GCA_034668025.1. GTDB lineage: Bacteria > Pseudomonadota > Gammaproteobacteria > Steroidobacterales > Steroidobacteraceae > 13-2-20CM-66-19. Next base: position 6,122 of record JAXDQF010000181.1, read on the forward strand.
CGCTCAACGAAGCGCCTGCAGACGTTTGTTATCGCCAGGAACCAGCTCGAAGGCGCAACGTTGGCTACGATGAAGCCGGTTACCTATCCTGCGGCGGACGGCACTCAAATCCCCGGGTATCTGACTTTGCCCCCCGGGCACGAGAATGCCAAAGGCCTGCCGGCCATCGTGATGCCCCACGGCGGACCCAGCGCGCGCGATGAATGGGGGTTCGACTGGCTATCGCAATTCTACGCCGCACGCGGCTTCGCCGTTTTGCAGCCCAACTATCGTGGCTCCGCCGGCTATGGTGACGCGTGGTTTCAACATAACGGATTTCAGTCTTGGCCCATTGCGATTGGTGACGTACTGGATGGCGGCCGCTGGCTCGTACATGAGGGCATTGCCGACCCATCCAAACTCGCTATCGTCGGATGGTCTTACGGTGGATATGCCGCGCTGCAGTCTGCAGTCGTCGATCCCACGGTGTTCAAAGCAGTCGTGGCGATTGCACCCGTGACCGATTTTGCCGCGTTCAAACGGGAGGCCTACGGCTGGTCAAACTACAATCTGGTGAGCGAGATCGTCGGGGACGGCAAGCAGATGCATGAAGGCTCGCCAGCGGAGCACGCCGACAAGATCAAAGCCCCGGTATTGTTGTTTCACGGCGGTTTCGATCGCAACGTCAGCATCGAGCAGTCGAAGCTCATGGCAGCACGTCTCATGGCCGCCGGCGCCAGGTGTGAGTTGGTTACTTGGCCGGACCTGGACCACCAGCTCGAAGATTCGGCGGCGCGGGCACAGATGCTACGCAAGAGTGACGAATTCCTGCGCAAAGAGTTGGGTATGTAGGCAGCAGGATTGCCTGCCACTAACGTCTCTTCCGGTCCGATCTACGCAAATTCTCGCGCAGCGACCACGCCAGAAATTCAGCAAGATCGCGCGCTGGGTTGATGCGCGGTCAAAGCGCTTTCAATCCGTCACTCCCATTCAATAGTGGCGCGCCGATACGGATCAATGGGTTAGACCTCCACGGGTTGGTCGCGGGTTGGCACTTTCCCCAGTATCGTTCTCGTCTTCGGCATCTCTAACTCAGTATTGACACGTATTACAACATTAACATGTTAGATCGAGAACGCATTACTTCCGGGTCTGGAATTCTTGTTTACGAAGACCTTTGGACCCGCTCCGAATCCCTTCAGAGCCGTGTCCGCAGATGCCAATACGATTGCCTCCGGTGGTTCGAGTCCGTGTCCAAGCTGCATCGCTTGGGCAGGTCTTACGATCTCCAGCGATAGATCCGGCACCGCCAGGCAGTGAAGTCGCCTTCGAAGCGGGACGCAGGCAGGCTTGCTTGGTCTCGCGCTGGGAGCTATAACAACCGAAGGGGGTACACGGGCCCCGGTCTGAGTTCTGGACGGGAAGGGAAAGCCAATGCGCGTCGCAGTCAGTCTGGCCATCTGCGTTGGAACTGGCGTGTTGTCGCAAGCTCTGGCAACCGATGACGTGCCATTCACGCCTGAGGAACGGCTGCTGCTCGCGCGAGGATTCCACGTGCTGGAGGACAACGGTCAGGCTAAGACCGACCACGGTGCGAGGATTTTCTGCCGCAAAGAGATGTCCGCGGGCTCGCGTATTGCTTCAGAACAAGTTTGTGGCACTGCCAAGCAGATCAACGATATGGGCAGGCAGACTGCAAGCGCAATTCGGGCCGGTGACGTTTCGGCATTCCAGAGCCAGGTCCACGTACCGCCTCGCACCCGCCGGCAAACTGGAAACGATAGAGCTTTATGCAACCGGGGCGATGCTCAAGTTGCGATCGCGAGCTGCACGCGCCTCATCAACGATCCAAAGCAACCGCCCGACATTCTTGACATCGCGTTACGCAATCGGGGGTCCTTGTATCAAACCAGTGGTGATCTCGATCGAGCTATCGACGACTACACCTCGGTACTGAAGCTGAGCCCCCAAGACACCAAGCTGAACGCAAGGACGTACGTGAACAGGGGACTCGCGTACGCCAGCAAGGGCGACGATGACCGCGCGCTGGCGGACTACGATCAGGCTGTCATGCTCGACCCGACTCTGGATTCGGCCTATCTCAACCGCGCTGCGGTCTACTTGAAGCGCGATGAAGACGATCGTGCTCTTGTTGACCTCGATGAAGTCGTCCGGCTGAATCCCAAAGACGCTGCCTCCTATGTCAACCGAGGTGGCATCTATCTTCATCGCCACGACCCGGATCGGGCGATTGCCGACTTTTCGAAGGCCGTAGAGCTGAATCCACGCGATGCCACGGCCTGGCGGAATCGCGGTCTTGCCGACCACGCCAAAGGCGACAATGTCAGGGCCGCGGCGGATGCTCAACAGGCGCTCCAACTGGATCCGCAGATGGCCGCAGCCCACCAGGATCTTGCTGCGGCCTTGCAGGCGACTGGCGATGCAGAGAAGGCGACCGCGGAGTTCTCCAAAGCCGTCCAGCTCAAACCGGGCGATGCCAAAGCGATCATGGCCCGAGGCGATGGCTATCTCGCCCGCGGTGACCATGACCGCGCTATTTCAGACTATACCCAGGTCATCGCTATCGATGGAAAGCAGTCGACCTCCTACATCAACCGTGGCGTTGCCTACATGGGCAAAGACGAGTGGGACAGAGCGATAGCCGATTTCACGACGGCAATAGACCTCGACCCCACGCGGCAGCCGGGCGCCTATCTCAATCGTGGGCAGTCGCGTGAGGCCAAAGGTGACCGAGACGGTGCCATAGCCGACTTCGAGCAGGTAATCCGGCTCAAGCCCGATGACATCGAGGCTCTGCGTCATCGCGGCTTTTTGAAACAGGCCAGGGGAGACTCCCGTGGCGCGGCTGCGGACTACGGCCGGGTGATTGCCCTCGCTCCCAACGACGCCGAAGCACGACGAGGTCGGGGCTACGCGGAGCTTTCTGCGGGCAACAACGATGCCGCGATTTCTGACCTGACCGAGGCTATCAATCTCAGTCCAAAAGATGCCCTGGCGTATCGGTTCCGCAGTCTTGCTTACAAAGCCAAACATGACGTTGCACGCGCCGCGAGTGATGATCAAACATCGCTTCGCCTGGACCCACAGCGACGCTGAGCTTCACCGCTACTTCCACTGCCCTCTGTGTCCTTGAAGGTGCTGAGGGAATGAACACGATGACCAAACCCAATCGCAGGCCAGGCTTCCTCTTCGGCCCCGATCGAAGAATCCGCCTGCTTTGGCGGGCGCTGATTTTTTATGTGCTCGCCGACCGGGTACTGCAGCTGGCTCTGACTCCCGCGCTCGGATTCGTCGCGAGGGTACTGCATGTCTCCGATGAATTGACGGCAGCAAATGCGGCACTATGGACGAACCGGGACTTCATCATCGCGCTGGTCTGCACTGCGGGTTTTGCATGGTATGAGGGCCGGCGCGTGGACAGTTATGGCCTCCCTGTTGAGCAGGCATTAGGCAGGCAAACCTGGGAGGGCATGCTCGTCGGCGTCGTCATGGCCGGCGCGGTGGCCGTGGGAATGTATTTGCTCGGAGGAATGCAGATTCGGGGTCTTGAGACGACCGGAAGCATCGGGCTGGCCGAGGAACTCTTGTTCCGCTCTTATTTGCTGCAGACGTTGTGGAAGAGCATCGGCTGCTGGCCAGGCGCAATTGTCATTGCACTCGCCTTTACCGCCGATCATTACTTCTTCAAGACCGGCGAGAACATGTGGGACGTCATCACGCTCATGTAACTCAGCCTGATCATGTCCTACTCTGTAGTCAGGACGGGCACGTTATGGTTTGCAGTCGGATTTCACATTGCATTCGACTACATGCAGCTTTTTGTCATCGGTACGTCAAACAGCGCGCAAGTCCCGCGGGGACGCTTGCTGGATGTCAATTTCAACGGACCCTCCTGGCTGACCGGAGGCATGCTCGGCACGGAGGCGAGCTTTCTCATGTACCCGGCGATTGCGTTGGCCTGGCTCTACATCTGGTGGCACTACCGGCCGCGCGCAAGCGCACCGCGATCTGGCGACTTATGACAACTCATTCCCACTCAATAGTCGTACCCCAATATGGATCATATGACTTAAGGGTGCACGGGGTTGGCTGCCGGTTGGTTCGCAAGACTCGACTGGACTCCAGTCCTCCTCGCTCACTCCCAGCGCGCGTATTTGGCTCATTCCCACTCAATTGTCGCCGGCGGCTTCCCCGAAATGTCGTACACCACCCGGGAAATCCCCGCGACTTCGTTCACGATGCGGCGTGAAACATGCTCGAGGAACTCATAGGGCAACCGCGCCCAATGGGCGGTCATGAAATCAACAGTCTCGACGGCACGGAGCGCCACAACATAATCGTAGCGCCTGGCGTCGCCCAGCACGCCCACCGAGCGAACTGGAAGAAACACAGCGAATGCCTGGCTCGTCTTGTCGTACAGATCGTGTTTGCGAAGCTCGTTGATGAAGATGTCATCCGCACGGCGCAGCAGATCGGCGAACTCCTTCTTGATCTCACCGAGAATGCGGACACCGAGCCCGGGACCCGGGAACGGGTGTCGATGGACCATCTCGCGCGGCAGGCCGAGCTCGACGCCCAGGCGCCGCACTTCGTCCTTGAAGAGCTCACGCAGGGGCTCGACGAGTTTGAGCTTCATGTGCTCTGGCAAGCCACCCACGTTGTGATGTGACTTGATAACGTGGGCCTTACCCGTGCGCGCGCCGGCGGACTCGATCACGTCAGGGTAAATCGTACCCTGCGCGAGGAATCCAACGCCTGTCAGCTTGTGTGCCTCCTCGTCGAAGACTTCCACAAACGTGCGCCCAATGATCTTTCGTTTCTGCTCCGGATCGGTGACGCCCTCCAATGCCGACAGGAATCGTTGTTCAGCGTCGACTCGAATGACACGTACGCCCAGATGCTGAGCGAACGTGCACATCACCTGGTCGCCTTCGCCGAGGCGAAGCAGACCGTTATCGACGAACACGCAGACGAGTTGATCACCGATCGCTCGATGAAGAAGCGCGGCCACCACTGAGGAGTCGACACCGCCGGATAGACCCAGCAGTACTTTCGCATTCCCCACCTGCGCACGGACCCGATCAATCGCGTCTTCGATGATGTTGCCGACGCTCCAAAGCGCGTCACTGCCGCAGATCTCGCGGACAAACCGTTCCAACACCCGACTACCCTGCCGGGTGTGCGTCACTTCAGGATGAAATTGCACGCCGTAGAAACGGCGTTTTTCATCGGTCATGGCGGCGAATGGAATGGAGTGAGTAGCCGCGGTCACTTCAAAGCCTTCAGGCAGCGTGGCCACGCGGTCGCCATGACTCATCCAGACGTCCAGCACTGCGCAGCCGCTGGAATCCCGGCGATCCTCAATGTCGTCGAGCAGTTTCGAGTCGCCTCGGACGGTCACCTCAGCGTAGCCGAATTCGCGTTCAGTGGAGGCGGCTACTTGTCCACCCAACTGTTGCGCCATTGTCTGCATGCCGTAGCAGATACCGAGTACCGGCACGCCCAAGGTAAACACTGAGTCCGGCGCTTTCGGTGGCTGGGCGTCGGTGACTGATTCCGGACCGCCCGACAGGATGACGCCGCGAGGCCCGAAGGCCCGAACTTCGTCATCTGAAATATCCCAAGGGTGTATTTCGCAGTACACGCCAAATTCGCGTACGCGGCGTGCGATGAGTTGGGTGTATTGCGCGCCGAAGTCGAGGATCAGAATCCGGTGGGCGTGGATGTCCGCGTGTGAAACAGGAGAAGCGGTGGGTCGTGCAACACTGGCCATTTGCGCGTTAGTGCCTCATCCGAACTCAGCCGGGCACGAGCCCGGCTTCATCGCAGGATTGTGAGTTACGAGACCCGGTAATTCGGGGCCTCTTTGGTGATGCTGACGTCGTGCACGTGACTTTCACGTACGCCGGCGTTTGTGATGCGGACGAATACAGGACGGGTACGCATCTCGTGAATGTCTTTGCTACCGGTATATCCCATCGCCGCACGCAGTCCACCCGCGAGCTGATGGAGAATCTGGACGACGCTTCCCTTGTACGGTACGCGTCCCTCCACACCTTCCGGTACCAGCTTCTCGAGCTCAGTCGCAGCGTCCTGGAAATACCTGTCAGCGGAACCGTGTCGCTCGCCCATGGCACCCAGAGACCCCATGCCACGATACGACTTGTAGGAAGCGCCCTGGTACAACTCAACTTCGCCAGGAGACTCTTCCGTTCCGGCAAACAAACTGCCGATCATCACGGCATGTGCACCGGCAACCAGCGCCTTCGCGATGTCACCCGAGAAGCGAATCCCGCCATCGGAGATGACCGGCACATCCGTATCGCGCAACGCCTCAGCGACGTTCGACACCGCGGAGATCTGTGGAACGCCGACACCCGCAACGATGCGAGTCGTGCAGATCGAGCCGGGACCGATACCCACTTTCACGCCATCGGCGCCCACATCGACGAGAGCGCGGGCAGCTTCCGGTGTCGCGATGTTTCCAGCAATCACCTGCTGGTCGGGCCACCGGGCCTTGATCCGCTCAACCATCGTGATCACGCCTTTCGAATGTCCGTGAGCCGTGTCGACCACAACCAGGTCAACGCCAGCCTCACGCAACGCGGCAATCCGATCGATCGTATCAGGAGTCGTACCGACCGCCGCGCCCACGCGCAACCGGCCACCGTCATCCTTGCAAGCCCGCGGAAATTCCGTCGCCTTCTGAAAGTCCTTCACCGTAATCATGCCGACCAACTCGTGATCGCCATTCACAACCAACACCTTTTCAATACGGTGCTTGTGCAGGAGGGTGAGGACGTCTTCCTTGGGCGCGTTCTCGCGTACGGTGATCAGGCGTTCCCGCGGCGTCATCACCGAAGAAACGGGCGCATCGAGCTTTTCCTCGAAACGCAGATCGCGGTGAGTAACGATACCCACTGCTTTCTTGCCGATCACAACCGGCACACCTGAAATTCCGCGCGAGCGCGTGAGGTCGATGACCTCACGGATCGACATGTTGGGAGAAACCGTGATGGGGTCCTTGATGACTCCGCTCTCGAATTTCTTCACGCGATCGACTTCCTGCGCCTGTGCCTCGATCGTCATACTTTTGTGTATGACGCCAATGCCGCCTTCCTGGGCAATGGTGATGGCTAGACGCGCCTCAGTCACGGTATCCATGGCTGCTGACATCAGCGGCACATTGACCCGGATTCGGCGCGTTACGCGCGTGGAGAGGTCGACCTCACGTGGCAGAATTTCCGAATAAGCCGGAACCAGGAGGACATCATCGAAGGTCAGAGCTTCTTCGAGGATACGCATGGACCGCCGGGGTCGAAGATAAAGCGCGCCATGCTACTCGATTCAAT